>CAYZID010000078.1:0-22606 GCA_964478315.1 uncultured Myxococcales bacterium
ACCCCACGGTGCGCCTGCGCCTGCCCCCCACCGCGCCTGAAGCGGACACGGAGAACACCGCACCCACAGACACCCCATCGGGCACACCCACGCGCGTCCTCCACGACGCGGATCCGCCCCCCACGGGCGACTGAGCCCGCGCGTCGGCGCATGACGCAACCCATGACGCAGCCCATGACGCGCGCGTCATCGCATGCCGTGGACCGGGCACCTTCCGCCCGTCGTTCGCGCTCGACCGCGCACGGCGGCCTGCGCGTCATTCGGTCAACCACATGGGATAAATACAATCCAAGCAACTCGGACGAGAACATGACGCGGCGCACAAAATCCCCTTGACCACCATGACGCGGCGCGTTACCTTTCGCTCACCCACTGCGGAGGTGAGACCATGAGCGCGACCGAGAACAAGACTGAGAACAAGACTGAGAACGACGCGAACGACAAGGGCGTGAAGAAGGCGCTGACCGACGCCAAGGCCCAGGTGGAGAAGGTGTGGAACGACGCCTTCGTGCAGCTCAACGCGCGCTTTCAGGAGGCGGAGAAGGACGTCCGCGACTTCGTGAAGAAGGTGGAGGCGGACGGCCGCACGCGGCTGGAGGGGCTCCTGGAGACGATGGGCCTCACGGGCGACACCGGGCTCATCGCCAAGGGCCGAGGGCTGCTCCAGGGCTCCAAGCTGGGCGAGGCCGGCTCCAAGCTGAGCGAAGAGCTCCGCGAGGCCGGCTCCAAGCTGGGCGAGGCCGGCTCCAAGCTGGGCGAGGCCGGCTCCAAGCTGGGCGAGGAGACGCTGGAGCGGCTGGGGCTGGTGGCCGCGAGCGACTTCGAGGCGCTCAAGGCGGAGGTGGACAAGCTCGCCAAGAAGCTGGAGACCGTGCGCCGCAAGGCCAATGGCGCCCCCACGAAGAAGGCCCTGGAGGCGCTCACCAAGCGCGTCCAGGCCCTGGAGGAGGCGGCCAAGTAGCTACGCACCCTCCCGCGCGCGGCCCCGCGAGGGGCGCGCCAGGAGGGAACGGTTCCTCGCCCCGAGCGTGCGCGTGGCCCGTGCACAGACCGACGATGTGCCCGGTGTTCGCGTCCCCCCTGACGCCCCACCGCGGCACGCTCGGGGCTACTTTCTCGCGTCACGTGTGGCGCGCCGGGCGCGGGTCGGCGACAGAAGCGCGCCCGCGTGTGGGCGTGCCGACGTGATGGCGATCGTCACGAGAGCGTCATGGGAAGGGAAAGAAGCTCTCGATGACGAACACGGGGTACTGGGCGATCCCGTTGAAGATGGCGAGCGACAGGCCGAGCGTCAGGGCGAAGGCGACGACGAAGACGGACGCGTAGTCCCAAGCGCGCCGCCCTCGGACGACGAGGGCCGCCACGCCCGCGGCGGTGAGCGCCGAGACGAGCATGACGAAGATGAGCAGCCGGAGGTCCACGGCGACCCACGCGGCGTAGCGCCACCCGGAGGAGGCCGCGGCGAGCGGGGCCATCACCGGGCCCGCGGCGGACGTGAGGGCGGCGGTCACCGCCCGCACCGCCGCGCACGTCCGGGGCGCATGGTCCCGGGGAACTTGCTCGTGGGGCGTGTGCTAAGGGGCTTCGTTCGGGGCTTCACGGGGAGCACCACCCGGGGGGGATCGTGGGAGCGGTCACGGGCGAGGTCCATCGAGGGGGTTGGGGGCAGCGTCGGCGGCGAGCAGGTGCATGTTGAGGAAGTTCACGGTGAGGTGACACAGCATGGGGCCCAGGAGGCTCTCTGTCCACGCCGCGAGGCCCCCGAGCACGAACCCCATGACGGTCGCCCACGCGGTCCAGGTCCACAGCGACCGGCTCAGGCCCCCGTGGAGGAACCCGAAGAGCACAGCGGTGGGGGCGAGGCCCAGCAGGGGCTGGAGGGCTCCGCGGAACAGGATCTCCTCGGCGACGGCGCTGAGCAGGGACAGGACGATGATCGTGGTGGTGCCCGGGCGCCCCAGCAGCTCGCGCAGGTGGCGCAGCATGTCCCTGTAGAAGGCGAACCGCTGCAGCGGGAGGCCCACCATCACCACCGCGAGCCCGGCGCCCGTCCCCGCCAGCGCTGCGCGCCACGGGGGCTGGTGCGGTGGCAGCGGGCCGAACACGGCGTCGCGGAGTGAGAGGTCTTGGGCGCTCAGGAGGAGTACCGCCAGTCCCACGCTGAGGGCGTAGAACACCAGGGCCGACAGCACCAGCGCCGGACCCGAGGGGGGAGCAGGCGGGGGGGAACCCTTCACCCCTCCACCGCTACCACGCCGAGGCGCTGGCTGACGAGGGCGTGTCACGCCATGCGGTTCCGCCGGAGGCTCCTCGACCCCATCAACGCGTGGATTTTTTGGACCGCCCCATCGAGCGCGAGTAGAACCGAGACCATCATGAAGTCTCTCGCGCCGCTAGTGGTTGTGCTGACGCTGGTCTCGGGCTGCCGAGGTCCCTCGGAGGACCGCGCGCGGCTCAAGCTGAACATCGACCCTGGGCTGCTCACCAAGGACTTCTCCGACGGCGCCCGACGGGACGCCGCCCAGGCGGACATCCGCCGCGCCGTGGCCCGCTTCACGACGCGGCTGTTCGACGCGGCGCCCATGCCCAAGGGGGTGCCCGAGGAGGCAACGGCCAGCCAGGAGCTGAGCGAGAACGCGCTCGCCGAGCGGCTACGGGCGCTGTCCAAGGCCGACCCCGCCAAGCTGGGCCCCAACCGCAAGGCCCCGGAGTGGTCGGAGGGAGTCCCGGCGCCCCCACGCGCGGTCGACCACGACCTCCCCCAGCGGTACCCGGTCGTGGTGCGCCAGGGTGAGCGCCTGTCGACGCTGGCGCGCTGGGCCGGCACCACCCGAGAGTCCATCCTGGCGGACAACCACGCCACCCTGGGCCGCCGCAAGTACCTGCGCGCGGGCGACCGCCTCATGCTCACCATGAGCCCCAACCAGAAGGTCGCCTTCGACCAAGCGCGCGAGCACAGCGCCATGGAGCGGCTGAACAACTACTTCGCCACCCGATACGTTGCCAAGGTCATCGTCTATCGGGTCAAGCGCGGGGAGTCCATCGCCGAGGTAGCGAAGCGCTATGGCGAGGTGCCGTCGTGGCTCCTGGCCGAGTTCAACCCCGTGGACTTCCGGCGCGTGCGCCCGGGCACCGAGATCCTCATCCCCGTCATCGAGCACTACGACCAGGCCGAGGGGCTCCCGCCCGCCCTCCGCGTGGTGGATGAGGAGGGCGCGCCGCTCGACGGGACGCGCCGCGCTCGGGTCGCCAACAAGCTGGGCGACGAGCTCCTGGGCCGGGCCCGCATGGCCATCGACGACTCCAACGTCTTCGAGCGCACGGAGCACCCGCGTGGGCGCGCGGCGGGCGCCGTGCTGCCCAACTACGGCCGCATGGGCGCGCCGCCCAAGGTCCCGGTGGCCCCCCCACCGCCCACGCCGCCGGTCGCCAGCGCGCCGCCGACCGCCGCGCCAGCGCCCGCGGCAGCCCAGGCGCCGGCCGCGCCGCCCGTGAAGATCCGCTCGGTGCTGGTCAAGAAGCGCGAGACGCTGGGCCACTATGCCGCCTGGTCCGGCCTGAGCCTGCGCGAGATCAAGCGCGCCAACCCTGGGCTCAACCCCGACCTCATCTTCATCGGCAAGAAGATCAAGCTGCCCATGGACGACGAGACCTACGCGACCTTCGTCCAGCGCCGCGCCGAGGCCTTCTTGAGCCCCGCGGAGAAGCGGCGCCGCGCCGAGGAGGCGCGCAAGGCAGAGCTGCGGGAAGCCCAGCGGCGCGCGGAGGAGGCGCGGCGCCTGGCGGACGAAGCCGCGGCCCGAGCGGCCCGCCTCAGCGGCGCGCCCGGTGCATCGGTTCGGCCCACTCCCAAGCCCGCGGCGGCCGCGCCTGCGCCCGTGCCCAAGGCGGGTCGCACGCTGGTCGCGGCGGCCATCCGCACGCCGGACGCCGGCAACGGCGGGCAGGCGGGCTTCCAGGCCACATCGCGGGCGCGCTACTACACGGTCGCGCCCGGGGACATCGCGTCGCGCATCGCCCGACGCAAGGGCACGACCCTGTCCGCCCTACGGCGGCTCAACCCGGGGCTGGACCTGGACCGCCTGCGTATCGGCCAAAAGGTGCGGATTCGCTAGCCCTTCGCGGGGCTCTAAGGCCGTAAGATCACGAGGCATCACTCCTTTACACCGGGGGGCCTGCGTGGTAGGGGTAGCGGCCCTGTCGAGGCGGCCACGGGCCGCGGCGCGACAGGAGACCCGCACCCCGGAGCCCCCATGAGCGAAGAGCAGGTCCACGGCAGCCCCGAGGACGAGCCCCAGGCCCTCGGCGAAGACGTCGAGAGCTACGACGCCGAGAGCATCAAGGTTCTCAAAGGGCTGGAAGCGGTCCGCAAGCGGCCAGGGATGTACATCGGCGACACGGACGACGGCTCGGGCCTCCACCACATGGTCTTCGAGGTCGTGGACAACGCCGTGGACGAGGCCCTGGCGGGCTTCTGCGACCGGGTGGACGTCGTGCTCCACGTGGACGGCTCGGTGTCGGTGACGGACAACGGGCGCGGCATCCCCGTGGGGACGCACGAGGACGGGCGGAGCGCGGCCGAGATCGTCATGACGGAGCTGCACGCCGGCGGGAAGTTCGACGCGAACTCCTACAAGGTCTCGGGCGGGCTGCACGGTGTGGGCGTGTCGGTGGTGAACGCGCTGTCCGAGTGTCTGGAGCTTGAGGTGCGGCGCGACGGGCACGTCCACCGGCAGCGCTTCTCGCGTGGCGCGCCCACGTCCAAGTTGGAGGTCGTGGGTACGACGAGCGAGCGGGGCACCAAGGTGACCTTCCGCCCAGACCCGGAGATGTTCGCCATCACGGAGTTCAGCTTCGACGTCCTGGGGGCCCGCCTGCGGGAGCTCGCCTATCTGAACCGGGGGCTCACCATCGTCCTCACGGACGAGCGCGACGAGGACCGGAGCAAGACCTACCACTACGAGGGCGGGATCAGCTCATTCGTAGCCGACCTCAACCGCAACAAGACGACCCTCAATGAGGACGTCATCCACATCATCGCCACGCGCAACGAGATCGAGGTGGAGCTGGCGCTGCAGTGGAACGACTCCTATCAGGGACAACTGTTCTGCTTCACGAACAACATCCGAAACCGCGACGGGGGTACCCACCTCACGGGCTTCAAGGCGGCGCTCACCCGCACGGTGAACACCTACGCCGAGCAGGCGGGGCTGCTCAAGCAGCTCAAGATGAGCCTGTCTGGAGACGACATCCGCGAGGGGCTCGTGGCGGTCATCAGCGTCAAGGTGCCCGACCCCAAGTTCTCGTCGCAGACGAAGGACAAGCTGGTCTCCAGCGAGGTGCGCCCGGTGGTCGAAACGGTGCTCTACGAGCGCCTGCTGGAGTACTTCGAGGAGAACCCGGGCCCCGCGAAGTCCGTGGTGGCCAAGGCGGTGGACGCCGCGCGCGCCCGAGACGCCGCTCGGCGCGCCCGGGAGACGGTGCGCCGCAAAGGGGCTCTGGACTCCGCCAGCCTCCCGGGCAAGCTCGCCGACTGTCAGGAGCGGGACCCCGAGAAGGCCGAGCTGTTCATCGTCGAGGGCGACAGCGCCGGCGGTTCCGCCAAGCAGGGCCGCACGCGCCAGAGCCAAGCCATCTTGCCGCTCCGCGGGAAGATCCTGAACGTCGAGAAGGCGCGCTTCGACAAGATGCTGAGCTCGGCCGAGATCGTGACCATCATCACGGCCCTGGGCACGGGCATCGGTCCCGACAGCTACGACCCGGACAAGGTCCGCTACAAGAAGATCATCATCATGACCGACGCGGACGTGGACGGGCAGCACATCCGCACGCTGCTGTTGACGTTCTTCTACCGGCAGATGCCCGAGCTGGTGGAGCGCGGCTACCTCTACATCGCCCAGCCGCCTCTCTACAAGGTCAAGAAGGGCAAGCGCGAGCGCTACCTCAAGGACGAGGCGGCCATGAACGACTATCTCCTGGAGCTGGGCACGCGGGGCTGGAGCGCCGTGGACGACTCCGGCCAGGTCCTGCTCGACAGCGAGCAGCTCCGCGCCCTGGCGGGCCAGCTCCAGCGCGTCCGGGCCCGCCTGGACGGCCTGGGCCGGCGGCGCGACCGCCGGGTGGTCTCGGCGCTCCTGGAGGCAGCCAGCGTCCACGTGGAGGACTTCGCCGACGAGGCCCAGCTCGAGGCCGCGGTGAAGCGCATGGAGTCCTACCTGGAGGCGGAGCACCCGGAGGTCCTGCCCATCCAGCACCGTCTGGAGCCCGACCCCGCCTGGGGGGGCCACCGCGTGGTCTTCGAGACCTTCGTCAACGGCGGCGCGCGCCAGACGGTCGTGGACCGGGGCTTCTTGGAGTCCCCCGAGTACGCCGAGCTCCACCGCATCTACACGCGGGCCATGGAGTTGGCGGCGCCGCCCTTCCGCCTGGTCAAGGGGGAGGGGGAGCCCGTCGTCATCACCACCGCCGAGGGGCTCTTGGCGCACGTCCAGGCCACGGGCTCTCAGGGGCTCTCGGTCCAGCGCTATAAGGGCCTGGGCGAGATGAACCCCGAACAGCTCTGGGAGACGACGATGGACCCCACGACCCGGACGCTGCTCCAGGTGCGGGTGGACGACACCGTCGCCGCCGACGAGATGTTCACCGTCCTCATGGGGGACGCCGTGGACCCCCGGCGGGAGTTCATCAAGAACCACGCCCTGTCGGTCCGCAACCTGGACGTCTGAGGCGGGTTCGCCGCGGGAGGGCCCTTGGACGCCGAGCGCGCTGGCTACCTCGCCGCCATCGAGGAGCGTTTCGTGGCGCTCCGCGGGCGGGGCTTCGTGCTGTCGCCGCGCGACGTCATGCTCGTGGACGGCTGGCGCGCCCGCGGTGTCCCGGCCCGGGTGGTGCTCAGCGCCCTGGAGGAGGGGCTGGCCGAGTTCGTCGCCCGCCACCCGCCGCACACGCCCCTGCCGTCGTCACTGGCCTACTTCGCTGCGCGCGTGGAGGACGCCATCGCTGCGCGTCGGGAGCTCCTCGTGAGCGAGGGCGAGGGCGCGCCGGAGGCGGCGGCCGACGTGAGCGCGGCGCGCCAGGCGCTGCTGGACGTCATCGCGGCGGCTGGGCGCGCCCAGCCGGATGGCCCAGCCCGCGACGCGCTGCGAGACGCCTGGCGGCGCCTTTCGCGCGCCCCGGACGCGGCGCTCTGGGCCACGGCCCAGGAGACCGACCGCGCCCTGGTCGACACCCTCCTCGGCAGCCTGGAGCCGTCGGCCCGGGCGGCGCTGGAGGACGAGGCCCGGCGGACGGTCGAGGCGGCGGGAGGCGCGCGCATGAGCGAGCGCGGCCGCCGCGACGCCCTGCGGGCCGCCATCGAGGCGGCCGTGCGGGCGCGCTTTGGGATCGCGGACTTGCTGGAGGTGCTCGTTGAGCGCGCACTGTGAACGCTGCCACGGCATGGGCTACGTCGTCGGGCGCGCGGGCGAGCGGGCGCGGGCGGAGGTCTGCGCCTGCCGGACGCCCTGCCCCACCTGCGGCGACTCCGGCTTCGTGCTCACCGAGCGGGACGGCTATGAGATCGCCGCGCCGTGCACCTGCCAGACGCTCCGGCGCCGGGTGGCGCTGTTCAACGCCGCGGGGCTCCCCGCCGCCTATGGCGACAAGACCATCGCCGGATACGTCACCGGGCAGAGCGCGCGCAAGGCGCGCCTCAAGACGAAGCTCGTGCGCTACGTGGAGAAGCAGTTCCACCTGGACCGCTCGCCAGGGCTTCTCCTGGTAGGGGGCCCGGGCACGGGGAAGACCCACCTCCTGGCGGCCATCATCCACTACCTGACCCTGGAGCGGGGGGTCGCGTGCCGCTTCGTGGACTTCTTCGAGCTCACGACCCAGATCCGCGCCACCTACGACGGCCAGGGCGAGCGCACCGAGGCGCAGATCATCGAGGAGCTGGTGAGCATCCCCGTCCTCGCCATCGACGAGCTGGGCAAGGGCCGGTCGAGTGCCTGGGAGCGTACCATCGTCGATCAGCTCATCTCCCGGCGCTACAACGCCGGCCGCCTGGTCCTGGGCACCACGAACTACGTCCCCGAGGCGCTCCAGCGGGGAGGCACGAGCCCGGGTCGTGGGCCCGCCGCCGAGCTGGTGGCCCCCACCCTGGAGGAGCGCCTGGGCGCCCGCATCGTGAGCCGCCTCACCGAGATGTGCGACATCGAGCGCACCGAGGGGCCCGACTTTCGGACGACCAGCCACGCGTCCGGCGGGCGCGGTTGAGCCACCGCCCGGCGGGGCTCAGCGGATGGTCGCGAAGAGCCAGAGCACGCCCACGAGGTTCGCCACGAGGGCGCCGAGCATGAGGACGGCGAGGATGACGCCGCGCGTTCGCTCCAGCCGCTCCTCCGCCTGAAGCGCCGCCATGTCCAGGGGGCCGCCGTCGTCGACCTCGTCCACGGCCCCCTCGGCCGCCGCCTCCAAGGCGAAGGCGCGCAAGCGCCGCCGCGTGCGCAACGTGTGGCGCAGGAGCACGTCTACGACCCAGAGGATGACCAAGACGAAGACCCCTCCCAGGGCGGCGAGGACCCGCGTCTTGGCAGCCACGCGCGCGGCCTGACGCGCCTCGATGTCGCGCTCGCGGGTGGCGACGAGGACCTTGGGGGCGATGGGGGGCTCGGAGAGCAGGGCCAGGAGGAAAGGCCCCGCGAGGGGGGCGTCGGGCTTGCCCTGGGCGTAGAAGCGCTCGGCGTCCACGTACCCCCGCCCGGCCACCTCGGCCAGAAGCGCCGACACCGGCTCCGCGTCGGTCACCAGGAGCCCCAGCGTCGCGGCGGTGTCTCCGGGGTCGGTGGGGTGGCGATAGCACTGGAGCTGGTAGACGCCCACCGGGAGTGGGTCCAGCCGGAAGGTGGCGCGGTGGTCCACGGTCTCCACGGGCGCCGTCCAGAGGAGCACGTCCCCGGCGTAGAGATCACACGTAGCCTCCAACGTCTCGGGCCAGCTCTGGAGCGTGGCCGCCACGGGGGCCCCGGGCGCCACGGTGAGGGTGCTCCCCCGGAGGATCATCTGCTGCCCATAGGGCCGCAGGAGCCGCTCCACGTGGGCCTGACGCCCGTCGTCGGTGCGCACGTCCACGCGGAGGTTCAGGCTGGGCTGGTCGGCCCGGAGCGTGAAGGCGAAGAGCCCCGCCCCGTCCGTGCGACCCCGGGCCCGGCCCTGGGGGATGGCCTTGTGCTCCACGCGCACGTCGGCGCCGGCCACAGCCCGCCCCGCGGCGTCCCGCACCCGCAAGAACACGCGGTTGTCCATCCCCGCCGTGAGCGCCCCGTCCTCCACGACCAGTCGCACATTCAGGGTCACGTCCGCGCCCGTGGCGCCGTGGCTGCCTCCCCCCAAGACGCGGGCGGGCGCGCCGCCGCTGACCTGCACCGTCTCCACCGGCGAACGGAAGCGCAGCGTCTCGCGGCGCTCCCCCGCCTCCACGTCGAGCTCCACCGAGGCCTCGCGGGAGGTGAGCCCGCTGGGCACGGCGAGGTGGACGTAGGCGGGCCGGGTGCCCTGGGCGCCCAGCTCCACCGGCGCGCCGTCCACGCGGGCGCCGCGCACGCGCACGTCCACCGCCCGGCGCGCCACGGCGTCGTGGCCGCTCACGCGCAAGCCGAGCGGAGCTCCGGGGCGGACGGCGCCGCCCCCGAGCACCAAGAAGCTGGCCATGCTGGGGGGCGCCGCCAGGCTCAAGTAGGACACGCCAAGCGAGAACATGGCCCCGCCCACGAGCGCCACGATACCCCACCGGACCCACGCGCGATCCCACCAACGGGCAGCCCCGGAGACGCCCGCGTCGCCGAACCCTGAGACCTCGTCAGGAGCGGCCGTCGGTCGCCCCCATCATGGGCGCGTGCTCCAGGCGATCGAGGAGCTTCTGCGCCTCACCCCGGAAGTGGGCCCGGTACGGCTCGGGAATGGGGTCCGCCTCCGTGGCGGTGACCCGCAGGGGATTCACCAGCTTGCCGTTGCGGCGCAGGGAGAACAGGAGCTGGGGCGTGGTGGTGTTGCCCGTGGAGCCCACGTAGCCCAGGCGGGTCTTCTGGTTCACCGTGCGCCCCACCTTGATCCCACGCGCCAGGCGCTTGAGGTGGCCGTAGGTGCTGGTGAAGCCGTTGTCGTGCTGGACGGTCACCGTGAGCCCCAGGGAGCCGCTCTCCCCGGCGAAGACCACGCGCCCGTCGGCCACGGACCACACCTCGGTGCCCGCCTTGGCCGTGTAGACCAGGGGCCCCGCCTTGCGGAGGCTGCCGCGCAGCAGCGAGTGGGTGCCCGCGCTGGCCGTCGTGTACTTGAGCGGCGACTTCAAGAACTCCTTGCGCGCCGCGCGCCCCTCGGGCGTGTAGTAGCCGGAGCGCCCCTCCGGATCGGTGTAGCGAACCAACTGGTGAGCCCCGAACTTGCCCCGATACTCGGCCGCCAAGATGCGACCGTACTTGAGGAACTTCCCGTCCACCGAGATCTTCTCGACGATGACCCGCAGCTCGTCGCCCCGGCGCACGTCCTGGAAGAAGTCCACGTCCCAGGCGAACAGGTCGATGAACATGGAGACGAGCTGGCTCCCCTCACCACAGGCACGGAGGGAGGCGTAAAGGCTGGAGCGGATGGGGCAGCCGATGGTGGCGACCTCCACGCGGGTGGGCACCGCGACCTTCTTGGCCTCGTAGGAGCCATCGCGCTGGAGCGCCACCTCGTAGACGTCCAAGGGGGAGCTCACGTAGCGGAAGCGCCGCACCTGCCCCTCGTCGTCCACCCAGGCTTCGAACTTGTTGCCCACGCGCGCCTGCCGGAAGTCGAACACGTCGCGCATGGCCTGGATGAGGGGCAGCGCCGTGCGGTTGTCGATCCCCTCGACCTCCAAGGCCTTGATGACCGTCTGACCGCGGCGCAAGCGGCCTGCCACGTGGCGACCGATGGGGGCGCCGAAGTCGTCTCGCGCGGGCAGCGGCTCCACGGCGCCCTTGGCCGGCACGCCCTGGGTCGCCCCGGGCGAGCCCGCGGGCTGGCTTGGGAGCTGGAGCTGGGGGTTCGCGCCCCCCCCCGACGAGGAGTTCAGGCGCTGCTCCAAGGGCGGCGGCGCCGCGACGTCCGGGGGCTGCAAGAAGAGGAAGTAGTTCACCGCCCCGAGCGCCGCGATCACGAGGATCGCGCTACCCTTGCTAGGGCCCGCGCCGCGCCGCCGCGCGGGCGACGAGGAGGACCGAACGAGCATGGGCTTGTCGAGATACAACGGAAACTTACCTCAGCAATTCCAGTTCGTTACACAGCTTCCGCGAGCTCACTGCCGGCGGACAAGCCGCTGACTTCGGGAGGGATCTCCCGCGGCGACCGGGGTTCCAGCTAGCACGCCGTTCGACCGAGCGTCAACCGGGAGGCGCGCGCTCCCTGTATCGCCAACGGGTTTGTTGGGGAGGGCCGCGCGAAGCGCGCGACGCACGACCGAAGCCGCATCAGGCGCCGCGGCGGGCAGCGAGGCGGACGGCGAGTGCGGTGGCCTGGACCATGCTCCGGGGGTCGGCGCGGCCGGTGCCCGCGAGCTCGTAGGCGGGACCGTGGTCCGGGCTCGTGCGGGGGCGCGGGAGGCCCAACGTGACGTTCACGCCGTCCGCGAAGTGCAGGAGCTTGAAGGGCACCAAGCCCTGGTCGTGATAGGGGGCCAAGACGACGTCGTAGGCCCCGCGCACTGCGGCGCCGTAGACGGTGTCCGGCGAGAGCGGCCCATCCACCTGGACGCCCTCGGCCCGGAGGCGCTCCACGGCGGGAACGAAGACGCGCGCCTCCTCGTCCCCGAACAAGCCGCCGTCTCCCGCGTGGGGGTTGAGCGCGGCCAGGCCCAGGCGCGGAGACGCCAGGCCAAAGTCGCGCCGGAGAGCAGCGTGCACGATGCGGGCCTGGGAGACGATGCGGGCCGTGGTCACGGCGCGAGGGACGTCCCGGAGGGCCACATGGGTGGTGAGCGGGACCACGGAGAGCTTGGGGCCCCACAGGAGCATGGCCACCTCGGGGACGCCGAGGCGCGCGGCGAAGAGCTCGGTGTGGCCTGGGAACTCACCGCCGAAGCAGGCCTTGCGCACGGGCGCGGTGACGACGGCGTCCACGGCGCCCGCGGCGAGCTCGGCGGCGGCGAGCTCGATGGCCGCGCGCGCGGCGGCGTCGGCGACCTCGGGGGCCACGTCGCCGTGAAGGGAGCCCACGCCGGAAGGCGGGCGATAGGCGTCCACGGGGGTGTCGGGTCCGTAGAAGCCTCGGGGGGCGTAGGCGACGAAGCGCGCGCGCCCACGCAGCTCGCGGAGGGCGGCGCGGGTGATCTCCGGGCCGATGCCCCGGGGATCTCCCAAGGTGATGCCGACGACGGGGAGCTCGGCGGGAGCGACCAAAGCGACCTCCTGGGAGGTGTCCTCGGGGTGCGCGGGCCTCGCGGTCAGGACGAGACGGGGGGCTTGATCTCCACGAAGGCCTGGCTCCGCAGGGACTCCACCCACTTCTTGTACAGGCGCTCCAACTCGCGCTCGCGCAGCCGATAGCGAATCTGCCGCTTGAGGGAGGCCGCCTTCTCGGCGTCCACGTTGGTCTGCCTGCGCACGCCCGTGAGCTTGATGAGGTGCACGCCGAAGCTCGATCGCACGGGCTCGCTCACCTCGCCCTCCTTGAGCGCGAAGGCGGCCTTCTCGAAGTCCGGGTCGAGCTCCCCCTTGGAGAACCAGCCCAGATCCCCTCCCGCGGCCCGGTTGTTGTCGTCGCTGTAGGCGCGGGCGAGCTCCTCGAAGGTCTCTCCCTGGGCCACGCGGGCCTTGAGCGCGCGGAGCTTGGCGACGGCCTGGGCAACCTGCTCGTCGGTGGCGAACTCGGGCAGGCGCAGCAGGATGTGGGCCGCGCGGCGCTCCTCGACGCCCTCGTCCTGGCCGTACTCCTCGGCGTAGAGGCGCTCGACCTCCGACTCGTCGATCTTGACCTTGGCGGCCACGCGGATGCTGATGACCTGGTTCTTGAGGATCTCCTTGCGGGCGTGGGCGCGGTAGTCGGCGATGGACTCGAAGCCGAGCTGGCGCACGGCCTGGGCGAGCTGGTCATCGTCCCATCCATTGGCCTGCTTGACGCGCGTGAGCTGGGCGTCCACCTGCTCGGGGTCGACCTCCAGGTGCATCTTGCGCGCCTCGTCGCGAATGAGGATGTCGTTGACGAGGCTGTTGAGGATCTCCTGGCGGAGCCGCTTGCGGTCCTCGTTCACGTCCCGCCCGGCGCGCTCGGCGTCACTCCGCAGCTTGGCCTCGTAGGGGCGCATGGCGCGCTCCAGCTCAAAGCGCGTGATGGGCTCGCGGTTGACGATGGCCTCCACACGGTCCAGCAGGGTCACGCCCGGCGGGGGCCAACCCCCGGCCACGGCGGGGCCCGCCACGCCCAGGGCCCCGGCGACGCCCGCCAGCGCCCATGCGAGGCGCCGGCTCACTTGGCACCGCCCTTGGGGGTCGCCGCGCCGCCGCTATGCCCGGGCGGCGGCCGCCGCATCTTCTCCTGGACCTCCTCGGGCTTGGCGTGGGGGCCGCGCTTGGGGTGCCGCACCGGGGCTCGCTGGAAGCGCTCGGGGTGGAGGACGTTCGGGCGCTGGAACAGCTTGATGTGGGGCGGAGGCTTGAGCGTTCCCCGAGGCTTGGCGCCCGCGGTGAGGGACGCGGGCAGCTTGGCGAGCACGTCCTCATGGACCTCGATTCTGGCCTTGGCCTTCAGCTCGTCGATGAGGGCCTGGCGGGCCGCCGCCTGGCGCTCTTGGAAGAGCTGGTTCCGCAGCTCCTCGCGCGCCTCCTCGAACGTCTTGGTGTGCCCCGGGCGCTTGCCCGTGAGCTGCACGAGCGCCATGCCGCCCGCCACGTGGATGGGCTGGGAGATGTCGTTCACCTCCTTGAGGGTGAAGGCGGTCCGCGCAGCGGGGAGCGGCGGCCGCACGCGCCGCCCCTCGGGGTTGCCGTCGGCGTCGAACCAGCCCAGGTCGCCCTTGACCGCGGCGGTCTTCTTGTCCTTGGAGTAGCGGGCCACGAAGTCGCCGAAGATCTTGGGCGCCAGGGTGGGCGCCTTGGCGATGGCCTCGTCCAAGAGCTTGCGCACGTCCAGGGCTTGGGCGGGCGTGGCGAGGAGGATGTAGGCGGCGCGGCGGCGCTCGGGGGTCGAGAGCTGCTCCTTGCGCGCGGCGAAGGCCGCGCGGAGGTCGTCCTCGGTGATGTCGCTCATGGTGACGGTCTGGGCTGTCCGCTGGGCGAGGAGCTCCTTGGCCAGCGCGGCCTTCCAGGCCATCTGGACGTCGGGGCTCTGGGCCAGCCCGGCGCGCTTGGCCTCGGCGGCCAGGATCTCGAACTCGATCATGTGGTTGAGCAAGGCCGCCCGGCGCTCGGCCGTGGCGTAGCGGGCGCGCATGTGCGGCGGCTCGGCGGCGATGCGCGCGGCCACGTCGCCCAGGGTGATGACCTGCTCGCCCACGCGCGCCACCTCCAGGGCGGCGACCTCGGGCTTGAGGCCCGTGCCCTTGAGGGCCGCGAGCGCCGCCGGCTTGGAGGCCACCTCGGCCTTGACCTTGGCGGCCCGCTCGGCGGCCTGGGCGCGGCGCTGAGCCACCGGGTCGGGCTTGCTGGGCTTGCACCCCCACGCGCCGCCCAGGGCGAGCGCGACGACCAAGACGGCGAGGGTGAGGACCGCGCCGAGTCTCCCGGGGCGGCGGGTCGTTCCCCGCGGTGTGGGCGTTGAGCGCATCGTGTTCGACCTCCGTGACGCTTGGCCTGACTGGGGGGGGCTCGCTCTGGGCCAGGCCGTGGCCTCAGCCCCGACCGCGGCGCGGGCGTTCGCCTTGGACGGTCGCGCCCCGGCCCTTGGGGACATCGCGCCGGGCACTAACAAAGTTCTCCAGCTCCCGCAACGCGGCGTCCAGCGCCGCCAGTCCCTGGGCCCACTCTTTGGGGGTCACCGGACGCACGAGCTGGTGGTCGGGCGTGAGGCGGTAGCGAGCGCCGGGGCCGGTGAGGAAGGCCGCCACCAGGGACGGCTGGAGCGCCCCGTGCTCCCAGAGGCCCCAGGACAGGGCGTGCCGGTTGAAGCCCACGGCGCGGAGGCCCAGGGCCTTGGCGCGGAGCTTGATCGCCATGAGCTCCACGAGGCGCGCCACCTCCTCGGGGGCCCGCCCGAAGCGGTCCACGGCGTCCTGGTAGACGTCGTAGAGGGCGGGCACGCTGGAGGCCGCCACGAGGTCCCGGTACAGCCGCAGCCGCAACCGGGTGTCCGGGAGCCACCGCTCGGGGATGCGCGTGGTCACGGCCACCTTGAGCTCGGGGTCGGGGGCGGGCGCGCCCGAGGCCCCAGGGGCCCCCGAGGCTCGCGCGCCGTCCGCGGCCGCCTGGGCCTGGGCGCGGCGCACGTCCTCGACGGCCTCGGAGAGCATCTCCAAGAAGGCCTCGTAGCCCACGGCGTCGATGTGGCCGCTCTGGTCGGCGCCGAGGATGTCGCCGGAGCCCCGGATGTCCAGGTCGTAGCTGGCCACCGAGAACCCGCTCCCGAGAGCCGTGAAGCGCTGGAGGGTGGCCAACCGCTGGGCGGCGTCGCCGGAGAGCCCGGCGGGCGAAGGCACGAGGAGGTAGCAGTAGGCGCGCGCGCTGGAGCGCCCGATGCGACCGCGGAGCTGGTAGAGCTGGGCCAAGCCGAAACGGTCGGCGCGGTGGATGAGCATCGTGTTGGCCTTGGGGATGTCCAGGCCGCTCTCGATGACGGTGGTCGCCACGAGCACGTTCGCCTCGCCGCGCACGAAGCGCGCCATGGTCTCCTCTAGTTGCCCGCGTCCCATCTGGCCGTGGGCCACGACGATGCGCGCGCTGGGGACCAGGCGCCGGATGAGCTCGGCGTGCTCGTCGATGTCGGCCACGCGGTTGTGGACGTAGAAGACCTGGCCTCCCCGAGCGAGCTCGCGCTCGATGGCCTCGGCGATGACGTCCTCCCGGGGGCGGGCGACGATGGTGCGCACGGCGAGGCGGTCGGCGGGGGGCGTCTGGATGAGGGAGATGTCGCGCAGGCCGATCATGGACAGGTGAAGGGTCCGCGGGATGGGCGTGGCGGTGAGGGTGAGCACGTCCACCGAGGCCCGGTACTCCTTGAGGCGCTCCTTGTGGGTCACGCCGAAGCGGTGCTCCTCGTCGACGATGACCAGCCCCAGGTCGTGGAACTTCACGTTCTTGTTGAGGAGCCGATGGGTGCCGATGACGATGTCCACGGCGCCCGAGGCCAGGCGTTGGCGGACCTCCCGCGCCTGGGCCGGGGTGTGCAGCCGCGTGAGGCTGTCCAGCACGACGGGGGTGTCGCGGAAGCGCTCGCGGAAGGTCTCCAGGTGCTGGATGGCGAGGACCACCGTGGGCACGAGGACGGCCACCTGCTTGCCGTCGAGGGCGGCCTTGTAGGCGGCGCGCATGGCGACCTCGGTCTTGCCGAAGCCCACGTCTCCGCAGACGAGGCGGTCCATGGGGCGCTCGCGCTGCTGGTCCTCCAGGACCTCCTCGATGGCGCGGCGCTGGTCGGGGGTCTCCTCGTAGGGGAAGGCCGCCTCGAAGCGCTCGAAGAGCTCGCCCGGCGGGCTGGCGGCGAAGCCCCGCCGCGCCTCGCGCTCGGCGTAGATCTTGAGCAGCCGCTCGGCGATGTCCCGCGCCGCCTTGCGCGCCCGCTTGGAGACCCGCTGCCAGCGCGCGCCGCCGAGCTTGTCCAGGGCCGGGGCGGGGCCGTCGCCGCCGGTGTGCTTGGACACCATGTGGAGGCGGTCCACGGGGACGAAGAGCTTGTTCCCCTGGGCGTACTCCAAGACCAGGAAGTCCGCCTCGACGCCGTCGACGACGGTCTTCTCCAGCCCCAGATAGCGGCCGATCCCGTGCTGGAGATGGACGACCGTGTCGCCCTCGCTGAGGTCCCGCCACGTCGCCAGCGCCTGCTCGGCCGACCAGGCCGCCCGCCGCCGCGCACGACGCGCCTTGCGCCCCAGGAGGTCGCTCTCGTCGAGGACCACGAGCCCCAACTCGGGGGCGCGGAAGCCCGGACCGGACGGGGCCACCATGAGGTGTACGTCGGCCTGCGCGGCGGCGAGTTCCGGCACGCGCGCGAGGTCCAGCGGGGGGCTCAGGGGGGCGACGTGGAGGTCGTAGTGGCCCAGGAGCCCGCGCAGGCGCTCGGCGCCGCCCTCGGTGTGGGCGCAGAGGACCACCGCGAGCCCCTTGGCCCGCCACCGGCGCACGCGGGCGGCGACGCCCTGGAGGACGTGCTCCTCGCCGCGCCGGGTGGCGGCGTCGATCTCCCGGCGGAGGTCGCGGTTGTCCTCGGCGTCGAAGCGCACCGTGATGGCGGCCTCGGGCTCGCCGCTGGCGTCGCCCAGCACCTCCAAGTCTTGCACGCGCAGAGGGGCCGCGGCGAGGAGGCGCGCGGCCCGCTGGCTGGGGAGGTAGACCGCCTCCAGATCGAAGACCAGGGCGCCCCCGCGCTCGTCGGCCTGGAGCGCCCGGGCGTGGCGACGCGAGACCTCGTCCCACCGCGCCTCCAGGGCCTCCTCACAGCGGGGGAGGTCCCGGACGACCCAGAGGGGCTCCGTCTCGGCTCCAGGCGAGCCGGCCGCGTCCCGAGGCGCGGGCGCCTGGCCTCGCGCGACATGCTGGAGCGTCTCCGTGTGGTCGTAGAAGGCGGGGAGGAGCTCCTCCATCCCCACGCCCAGGACGCCGGCCGAGACGTCGTCGATGACGGCGCGAGCGCGGCTAGAGGGGACCTCCCGGGTGTCGGCGAGGTCGTACAGGGCGCGGCGGGCGCGGGCGGTGGTCTCGGGGGTAAAGAGGATGTCGCGGCAAGGGCTGAAGATGACGCCGGCGGCGGGGTCGGGGAGGGGACCGCCGGCGACCTCGGCGGCGGCGTCGAGGTCGCGGAAGGTGCGCTGGGTTTGGGGGTCGAACCAGCGGAGGGTGTCGATCTCGTCGCCCCAGAGGTCCACGCGGAGCGGCAGCTCGTACAGGGGGCTGAACACGTCGATGATGCCGCCACGGGTGGCGAAGGACCCGGGATCTTCGGCGGTGGGGGCGTGGTGATAGCCCAGCCCCGCGAGGGTGGTGAGCAGGACGTCGCGGTCGATGACCTCGCCGGGGGCGAGGAGGACGGCGCTGTCGGCGAGGGCGGCGGCGGGCGGGGTGCGGTCGAGGAGGGCCGGCGCGCTCACGACGGTGGCGCGCACGTCGAGGCCCGCGGCGAGGCGAAAGAGGGCGGTGACGCGGTCCATGACGTGGACGCGAGAGGGGCTCATGCCCGAGAAGGGGGCGTGGTCCAGGGCGCGCACGAGGACCACGGGATCGTAGGGCTGGGCGATGGTCGGGGCCGGGAGGTAGAAGCGCAGCCCGTCGGCGAGCTCCTGGGCCGCGCGGTCGTCGGGGGCCACGACGACGAGGGGGCGGCCGAGGCGCTGGTGAAGGGCGCTGAGGGCCAGGGCTGCGAGGCCACCCGAGGCGCCTACGAGGTGGACGCGCGCGCCGGGCGACACCTCTTGGAGCTGGCGCGCCAGGCGGTCGAAGCGGGCGGGAGGCGGGACGGGTGAGGGCTCGTGCACGGGCGGAGGGTGCCGGACGAGGGCGCCGGGCGCCAGCGATTCCGCGACGGCGGGTTCGCCCGGGGCCCGGGTGGGCTCAGTCGGCGCGGTAGTCCACGACGTCCAGGCTGGCGAGGCGCGACCAGGCGCGCAGGGGCCTCTCCAGGTCGGAGGCGGTGGCGACGACGGTGAGGACTTGGTCGGCGGGGTGGAGGTGTCGGGCCAGGGCGGCGTTGACGTCGGCGGGGGTGAGGGCGGCGACGCGGTCGAGGTAGCGGTCCAGCCAGTCGGCGGGGCGGCCGCGGAGGCGGCTGGTGAGGACCTCGTGGAGGCGCTTGTTGGGGGTGTCCAGGGAGAAGGGGTGGCTGTTCGTGAGGTAGCGCTGGGCGGCGGCGACGTCGGCGGGGGTGGCGCCGCGGGTGGCGAGGTCGGTGAGGAGGTCGTGGGCGAGCTCGATGGCGGGGAGGGTGTCGGCCACGGCCGGGTAGAAGCGCAGGGTGAAGGTGCCCAGGTGTTGATCGGTGGCGAGGTAGCTGTAGGCGCCGTAGGACCAGCCGCGCTTGTCGCGGATCTCCTGGCTCAAGCGGGCGGTGAAGGTGCCGCCGAAGAGCACGTGGCCCACGAACAGGGCCAGGTAGTCCGGGTGGTTCACGTCGAGGGTGGGCTGCCCCAGGAAGACCTGGGTCTGGGAGCGCTGGGGCTTGTCGACGAGCACGCCGCGAAGGCCCTGGGGGCGGGGCGCGGCGGGGACGGTGGTGGGGGGCACGGGCGCCTGGGGCAGTGGCCCGGTGAGGCGCTCCACGAGGCGCTCCAGGCGGGGGGCGTCCAGGTCGCCGGCGGCGCCGCAGAGGAGCCCGTGGCGGTGGTAGTGGGCGCGGTAGAAGGCGACCACGTCGTCGCGGGTGATGGAGGCGATGGAGGCGGGGGTGCCCTTGAGGGGGCGGCCGTAGGGGTGGTCTGCGAAGAGGGTGCGCAGGAAGAAGCGCTGCCCCAGGGCGGAGTCGGAGTCGCGGAGCTGGGCGAGCTCGGCGAGGGTGCGGCGCTTGAGCTTGTCGAGCTCGGCGGCGGGGAAATCGGGCTGGTTGAGGATCGTCGCGGCGAGGTCCTCGAAGGCGTCGAGGTTCCGGGTGAGCGCATCGCCGGTGAGGGTGGTGTGGGCGCGGCCGGCGTCCACGGAGAAGGTGGAGCCCAGCTCCTCCATGGCCTCGGTGAGGGCCAGGTGGTCGCGCCCGCCAGCGCCGCGAATGAGCATCTGGGCGGTGAGGTAGGCGAGCCCCTCCTTGCCGGGCGGGTCGTGGAGGGAGCCCACGGGGAGGGCCAAGCCCAGAGCCACGATGGGACGGGCGGGCTCGGGGACGAGGAAGACGTCGGGGCGGACCTCGAGGTCGGCGAGGCGGGGGCGCGGCGCGGGGGCGGTCGGGGCGCTGGTGGTGGGGCGGCTCACGGGGACGCCTCCTCGGCGGGCACGGCGTGGACGACCGAGCGGTTCGTGACGCGGAGGATCTCCCGCGCGGCGGCGCGGATGGCCTCGGGGTGCGTGGCGCGCAGGAGGTCCAGGCGACGGAAGTAGCGTTGGTAGTCTCCGGTCGTGGTGTGGGCGTCGCCCAGGCCCCGGGCGCGGGCGCCCGTGTCGGCGGCGGCGCGGAGGAGGGAGGCCTCCACGAGGTTGATGACCTTGGTGAGCTCGCGCGGGCCCACGAGCTCGTCGCGGAGGCGCGCCAGCTCGGCGTCCAGGGCGGGCTCGACCTGGGCCAGGGTCACGCCTGGGCGGAGGGTCATGGAGACCTCGAAGAGCCCGGGGTAGGTCCACTCGGCGGCCCAAGCGGAGACCTCGGTGCAGAGCTCCAGCTCCAGCACGAGCCGCCGATGGAGCCGCGAGGACTCGCTGCCGCCCAGGAGCTCGGCGAGGAGGGTGGCGGCGGGGTGACTTGGGTCGGTGGCCGCCGGGCCGTGCCAGGCGTAGACGGCCTTCTCGGTGGCGACGGGGAGGGTCATCTCGGCGCGGCGCTCGGCGGTCTGCGGGGGCTCGGCCGGCGGCGTGCGCGAGGCGCGCTCGCTGGCCTCCAGGTGGCCGTAGTGCCGCTGGATGACGGCCAGGGCCTCGGCGGTGTCCACGTCGCCCACGAGGACGATGGTGGCGTTGTTGGGGGCGTAGTGCTCCGCGTAGAAGGCCAGGCAGTCCTCCAAGGTGATGGCCTCGATGTCCTCCATCCAGCCGATGGTGGGCCAGCGGTAGGGGTGCTCGGTGTAGGCCAGGGCGTAGAGGCGCTCGTAGAGGGCGCCGTCGGGGTCGTTGTCCACGCGGAGGAGGCGCTCGTTCTTGACGACCTCGCGCTCGCTCTCGAGCTGGGCGTCGTCCAGGAGGAGGTGCTCCATGCGGTCGGCCTCCAGGGAGGCCACGAGGTCCAGGTTCCCGGCGGGCAAGGCCTCGCGGTAGTAGGTCCAGTCCACCCAGGTGGCGGCGTTGGTCTCGGCGCCGTGGTCCTCCATGATGCGGTCCAGCTCGCCCTCGGGGTGATTGCGGGTGGCCTTGAACATGAGGTGCTCGAACAGATGGGCCATGCCCGTGCGCCCTGGATGCTCATCGCGCGAGCCCACGCCGAACCAGGTCTGATAGGCGAAGACGGGGGCGCTGTGGTCCTCCCAGATGAGCACCTGGAGGCCGTTCCCCAAGCGGAAGCGGGCGACGCGAGTGCGGCGGCGCGGGTCGCCGTCGTCGAAGGCGTCCACGAAGGAGACGCGCGCGGTGGGGGGCTGGTCTTGGTTGAGGCGCGCGAGGGTGGCGTCGTCCAGGGGCGCGCTGGGCGAAGACGCCGCACCCGTGGCCGTGCCGGGGCCGGTGGTGGGAGGAGGCGCGGAGGGGCTGTGCGGCATGGGCGGCCGTCCTGGGCGTCCAGCGGGCGGGCACGAGGCGCGTGCGAGGCCCGCTCAGGGGGGGGAGCGGCACCCTACGACGTCCCCGAGGGACCGACAAGCCAGGCGGGGCCGGGGGCGGAAGCAGAAGCGGCTGCGGGGCGGAAGCGGCGGGCGCAGAAGCGGCGGCGAGCGCGGCTATCGAACTCCGAGCACCGGCCGAGCCGTCGTCGACGACACCTCGCCGACCTCTCAGAGCCTGCCAACCCGTGGCCGGCCACACCTCGCCGACCTCTCGGAGCCTGCCAACCCGTCGCCGACGACGCCTGGCGACCTCTCAGAGCCTGCCAACCCGTCGCCGACGACGCCTGGCGACCTCGCGGAACCTTTGGCGGCCGGCGGGAGCGGGGGCGGGAGCGGGAGCGGAAGCGGCCGCGGTGGCGGGAGCGGGAGCGGAAACGGCCGCGGTGGCGGGAGCGGGAGCGGGAGCGGGAGCGGGAGCGGGAGCGGGAGCGGGAGCGGCGGCGGATGCGGATGCGGCGGCGGAAGCGGTCGCGGGTGCGGAGGCGGAAGCGGTCCTGGGCGCGCTCGCGGTTGCGGGCGCGGGCGCGGGCGCGGGTGCGGGTGCGGACGCGGTCGCGGGCGCGGGAGCGGGCACAGATGCGGCGGCGGATGCGGGCGCGGACGAGGTCCGCTCGACGGAACCCGCTCCCGACTCGCACTCGGGACGAGGTCCGCTCGACGGAACCCGCTCCCGACCCCCACTCGGGACGAGGTCCGCTCGACCGAACCCGCTCTCGACTCGCACTCGGGACGAGGCCCGCTCGACGGGACCCGCTCCCGACTCGCACTCGGGACGAGGTCCGCTCGACCGAACCCGCTCCCGAGCCCCACTCGGGACGAGGTCCGATCGACGGAACCCGCTCCCGACCCGCACTCGGGACGAGGTCCGCTCGACCAAACCCGCTCCCGACCCCCACTCGCGACGAGGTCCGCTCGACCGAACCCGCTCCCGACCCCCACTCGCGACGAGGTCCGCTCGACGGCACCTGCTCTCGACTCGCACTCGCGACGAGGTCCGCTCGACGGCACCTGCTCTCGACTCGCACTCGGGACGAGGTCCGATCGACGGAACCCGCTCCCGACCCGCACTCGGGACGA
>CAYZID010000079.1:0-22283 GCA_964478315.1 uncultured Myxococcales bacterium
GCGGGTGCGGGTGCGGACGGCGGCGGAACCGGCTTGGTCCCGGGGGGGCGAGCCGTCGGGGGGAGCCAGGGTAGCCGGTGGGGTCGGGGAGCGCGCAAGGCCAAGCCAAGACGCACCCGCTCCTCGCCATGCTCCCTCCGCTCCCTCCGGTCGCTGCGGTGCGCGTGGCTCCGGGCGGGCGCGTCTTGGTGGCGCCTGCGGCGCCAGCCTTGCGCGTCCCCGACCCACCGGCTGGGGGGGACGAGCCCCCGAACGGGTCGGGACGCACACCACGGAGGTTCCCCTCATGCTTCGCATCTACACCGACATCACCACCCTGCTGACCCAGCTCCGCGAGCCCCTCGCCGCCATCCAGCGCCACGACGCCGACCTCGCGCGCCAGCTCCGCCGCGCCGCCACCAGCGTCCTCCTCAACGTCGCCGAGGGCTCCGGCCACCGCGGCGGCCTCCGGCGCCAGCGCTACCGGACCGCGCTGGGTTCGGCCCTGGAGGTCGTGGCCTGCCTCGACGCGGGCGAGGCCCTCGGCTACCACGCGCCGCTCGGCGAGGACGCCCGGGCGCGGCTGGACAAGGTCGTCGGGACGCTCGTCCGCCTCACCCGCTGACACGGACCCCGCGGCCGGGGCTTCGGTCCCGGTCGCGGGTGCGGAAGCGGAAGCGGGAGCGGGCGCGGAAGCGGGCGCGGCTGCGGACGCGGGAGCGGGAGCGGAGGCGGCGGCGCGGCGGCCGCCGCCCGCGCGTGGGGTCACCGCCCGAGGCGCCAGAGGGTGGCGATGATCTTGTCCAGCCGGTCGGCTTCGGCGGTGCCGAGCCCCGGGAAGTAGCCGAGCGCCTGGGCGGCGTCGAGGCAGGCCCGGACCTCCAAGGCGCTGCCCAGGGAGGTGGCGAAGCGCTCGCGGGCGTGCCCACCCCGGAGGCCGGCGCCCTCGGCGAGGTTGAGCAGCACGCTGCTGGCGGCTCGCCGGAGCTGGCGAGCGAGGTCGCGGTCGTGGCGCTGGATGGCCTGGATGGGCCCGCGCAGGTCGCGGAGGTGGTGGGTGATGTCGGTGTAGATGTGCAGCATGGTGTGACTCCGGAGTGTGTGCCGCCCGGCCCGTCCGGGGGACGGTGTCCCCCACCGGCTGGGGTCGGCGGGGGGCAAGGCTGGCGCCGGAGGCGCCACCAAGACGCGCCCGCCCGGAGCCACGCGCACCGAAACGAGCGCAGCGAGTGCAGGGAGCATGGCGAGGAGCGGGTGCGTCTTGGCTTGGCCTTGCGGCCCGCCGCGCCCCAGCCGGTATCCTGGTCGTCCCCACGGCGCGCCCCCCCCGAGACGAACCCCGGACCGCCACGTGACGCCCAGCCAGAGGCCGGGCGCCACGGAACCCGCGGGCGCGGGCGCGGGCGCGGGTGCGGGAGCGGGAGCGGGAGCGGGTGCGGGAGCGGGCGCGGGAGCGGGTTCGGGTGCGGGTGCGGCTGCGGACGCGGGTGCGGCGGCGGAAGTGGACGCGGCGGCGGATGCGGAAGCGGACGCGGCGGCGGATGCGGAAGCGGACGCGGCGGCGGCGGCGGATGCGGAAGCGGACGCGGCGGCGGCGGCGGACGCGGGAGCGAGGGTGGACGCGGGTGCGGGTGCGGGCGCGGGTGCGGCGGCGGATGCGGAAGCGGTCGCGGAGGCGGGTGCGGAGCCTGCGGGCCCCTTGCGGCGATGGGGCTCGTGTGGGCACACTCCCCCCCCGGGCTCGCACGCCGGCGCGAGCGGCCCGCGAGGATGGTACGAGCGGGAGCCGCGCGCTCCTTGGAGGGGACATCATGCGACGTCACATGGGCTTCGGGATCGGTGTGCGGGCTTGGAAGGGCGCGGGGGCTCTGCTCGGCGTGAGCGCTCTGTGGACGCTGGGGCTGGGAGCGGCCCACGCGGCGGCGCCCGCCCAGGCGGCGCCCGCCCAGGCGACCCTCCCCACGCGGATCACCTTCGAGGGAGACGCTCTGGTCCTCACGAGAGGGGAGGAGGTCCAGCGCGTGGCCTTGCCCTGCCACCCAGTGGGGCAGCCGCTCGTCTACCAGACGCGCGCCTACGTGGCCTGCGGCGCCGACGGGGTCGTCCTCGTCCAGGTGAAGCCCAAGCTAGCCGTCGTGGGGCGCCGCGTCGTGGACGGGGCGGTGAAGGGCCTGTTCTTGGCCGGGGGCACCGT
The DNA here is from genome assembly GCA_964478315.1 of uncultured Myxococcales bacterium. Classification (GTDB taxonomy): domain Bacteria; phylum Myxococcota_A; class UBA9042; order PHBI01; family JAAZYN01; genus CAYZID01. The sequence continues at coordinate 2,174 of CAYZID010000079.1, forward strand.
GTGGGCGCGCCTGGAGCGCGTGGAGGCGCGCCCCGTGTCGGCGCTCCCCAGCGCCGCCGCGGCGGCGGCTCGGACACCGCGGGGCGTCGTCCAGGTGGACGGCGAGAGCACCTTGGGGAGGGTCGGCGCGGGAGGCACCGGGGGGCGCGTTCCCCAAGGCCCGAGCGCGCAGGCTGCCCAGCGGGCGGAGGCGGCGCGGGCGGCCCTGCCCGTGATCGCCCTGGGCGCGGGCTACGTGGACATCGCCGGTGGGCGCGCCCAGGGGCTCGCGCGCGGGGGCCACATGGAGATCTTCACCGAGTCCCAGGTGGACCTGGGCGGGGGCCAGACGGCCACGCGGGAGCGGCGCTGGGCCGTGGGGCGCCTCTCGGCCGTGGGCGAGACGCGCTCACGGGTGGAGCTGGGCCTGGGCGAGCGCATCCCCAAGGGTGCCAAGGCGCGGTGGGTGGCGCGGCCCCTCACGGCGACGATGTGGACCCCCAAGCGCCTGGGCCACATGTGGGAGCTCCACGGGGCCGTGCGCCCCTTCCTGGCCCTGGACACCAAGGGCGTGGGCTTCATCAACGACCTGGGCGCCACCTACCGCTTCGACGCCCCCGCCGCCATTCACCTCATGCTGGAGCCCGCGGGCTTCGGGATCGCCGCAGACGGCAACATCCTGGCCCTGGCCGGCAACGTCATCGGCGCCTACGACACCGACTTCTTCGGGATCGGGCTGGGGCTCGGCTGGTCGGCCGTGAACGGCGAGGTCTCCAGCGGGAGGGACGGCGTCGCGGCGGGCACGGCGTCCGACCCCGGGGCCTACGCGCTCAAGCGGGTCAAGGACGGCCTCAGCATCGCCCAGTACGCCCGGCTCGGGGCCGTGGATGGGCTGCGGCTCACCGTCTTCAACACCTTCCTCCTCTACGAGGACCGCTTCAACTACGGGGGCACGCGCGTCACCTTCCAGACCCCGGTCGCCGACCGGCTGTGGGTCATCGTCACGGGCGGTGGCGGCCAGGCGGGCTACGGCTTTGGCGAGGTGGGGCTCCGCGTGCAGGTCTTGGGCAGCGGGGACCACGGGAGCGTCTTCGTGACGCCCACGCTGGGCGGCGGGGGCCTGAGCGGCGAGGCCGAGCGCGCGTGCGAGACCTGGGAGACGCCGAACGCGGACGGGACCTGCACCAAGAGCGTGAGCTACGGCGGCCCCATGGTGGGGATCGGCGTGGAGTGGCGCCCCTGAGCCGGTCGCGCGGGGGCGCCCGTCCCGGGCGTCGTCGTCTCCAGCGCTCTCGTCCTCGATCCTCTGGCGCGTATCGCCGCATGACAGGGCGCACCCCGGTGCGTATGCTTCCCGGCGACCGCAGGACCCCGTCAGATGGCCAAGCCTTGGAGGCAGCCCCATGGAACTCAGCGACCTCAACGCCCAAGAGAAGATCGTCCTCGCCGCCGTCGTGAAGTTCGCCGTCATGGCGGACGGGCGCGTGACCGAGAACGAGGTGGACGAGCTGCACCACATCATCGAGGCCGTGGGCGATCACGCGTGGCGCGACGCCTTGGACGGGGCGCGGGCCGAGATGAGGGACGTGCCCTCGCTGGAGGCGCTCCTCGCCACCGTGGAGCGGCCCGAGGCCCGGGAGATCATCTATGGGACGGTCCTCGAGCTGGCCGAGGAGGACGCCGTAGACTCGGGCGAGGGGAAGCTCTTGGAGACCATCGAGCGCACCTGGGGCGTGCACGCCGAGATCGCCAGCGACGGGGCGGAGGAGGAGTAGAGGACGGCCCCGGCGGCGGGGGTGCTCTCGGGAGTCGCCGTTCTCAGGAGCCGCCGCTGGGCGCCTCGGGGAGCGGGCCCGCCTTGGCGAACAGGAAGCCCTGGAGGAGGTCGCAGCCGGCCTCCACGGTGGCCTCGCGTTCGGCCCGGGTCTCGATGCCCTCGGCGATGACGTGGATGCCCATGCCGTGGCAGAGGTCGGCGATGGAGGCGATGAGCCTTCGCCGCACGGGATCCGCGTCCACGCCGCGCACGAGCGCCATGTCGATCTTCACGAAGTCCGGCTGGAGCGCCGCGAAGCTCGCCAGCCCCGCGTAGCCCGAGCCCAGGTCGTCGATGGCAATCCGGTAGCCGCGGGCGCGGAGCTGACCCACCCGGGCGCGGATGTCCGAGACCCCTTCCAAGGACGCTCGCTCCGTGATCTCCAAGACCACCCGACCCGCGAGCTCCGCGAGGTCGTTCGCGGGAGACAGGAGCGCCGGGTCGAGGAGGTCCTCCGGGTGGAGGTTCACGAACAGCAGCGTGCCCTCCCCCCTGGCCTCCAGCGCGGCGGCCGCCTGGGAGCGCACCGCGTGCCCCAGATCGGCGAGGCGGTGGAGGCGCTCCGCCGCCTCGAGCATCGTCGCGGGCGTGTCGAGCCCGTCCCCGTGAGGGCGCATGAGCGCCTCATACGCGAAGATCGCCCCGTCCGGGTACACGATGGGTTGATAGTGTACCTCTAGCGTCGAGAGCGCCGCGTCGAAGTTCGCCTCGAGCCCAGCGCGATCGCCGGGCAGCCCGCCCTGGCCCGCGATGAGCTCCATGGCCTCCCGCTTGAGGCGCGCCATGCGCCCCAGGTTCACGGCGTTGGCGAGGACCTCCCGCAGCTCGGCGAACTTGACCGGCTTGCGCAGGTACTGGAAGGCCCCGTGCTCGATGGCGCGCATGGCCGTCTCCAGGGACGGGTAGCCCGTGATGAGGATCACCGGCAGGTCCATGTCGTGGGACCGCACGGCCGCGAGCATCTCCAGCCCGTCCATGCCCGGCATGGTGATGTCGCTCACCACGGCGTCGAACCGTTCGGTGGCCAGGAGCCGCAGCGCCTCCTGGCCGTCGCGCGCGGTCACCGCCGCGTAGCCCCAAGCCGTGAGCATGCGCCCTAGCATGGTCAAGAGCGTCGGCTCGTCGTCGACGACCAGCACGCGGGCCTGGGCTCCGTGTGTCACTCTGTCCGCTCCTCCCCTCAGAGCCCCTGTCCACCTACCAGGTGAGCCTTTGGGGCCCGGGATGTCAAACGGAATCCCGGGCCCCTCGTCGAGGCTCGAAGGGCGGGGCGCCTACGGCGCTGGCGTCTTGTTGAGACTGAGCGCCTACGGTGCTGGCGTCTTGTTGAGGTAGATGCGGTCCACGTCCTCGCCGCACAGCAAGATGTCGTCCGTCCCCGAGTTGTCGAAGTCCGCGACACAGGCGCAGTGGGTCCCGTCCGCGTTGCGGGGGAGGCTGTCGCTGAAGTCGCCGAAGACGGCGCCGCCCTCGTTCAGGAACAGGTACTTCTGCTGGTTGTAGTTGACGACGAAGAAGTCCGGGTAGCCGTCGCGGTCGAAGTCGCCAGTGACCACGTCGCGCGAGTCGCCCCCTTGCCCGGCGGGGAGGTTCGTGGCCGTGGCGTCGGCGAACTTGTAGTCCAGCTCGCCGATGTGGAGACGGTTCGTGCCGTTGTTGGCTACGAAGAGGTCCACGTCACCGTCGAAGTCCACGTCCACCGCCACGGCGCGGCGCGAGTCGTCGCTCGCCGAGGGGAGGTAGGTCTGGGAGGCGTTCGTCATCTTGCCCGTGCCGTCGTTGTGCCAGAGCTGGTTCTGGCCGTTCATGAGGGCGTAGGCGTCCAGGGCCCCGTCCGCGTTGAGGTCTACGAGGAGGATGTCCCGCCAATCCGTCCAGTAGTAGGTCGTGCTCGTGTTGAGCAGATCGTTGCGCGTGAACATGTAGGCGCCGTCGGACGCCCAGGGGTCTCCGCCGTTGATGAGGGTCCTCCAGAGGTTGGGGTAGCCGATCCCCACCATGTCCACGAGCCCGTCGCCGTCGATGTCGCCGAAGCCGAAGCCGTGCCCCTGCCAGCCCGTGCTGTTGTCCGGGTGGTTGGTGGAGGTGACGTCGGTGAAGCTCCCGAGCCCGTCGTTGACGAGCTGGCGGAACCCACCGTTGCCGCTGCCGCTCTGGTTGCCGAAGAGCTCCATGTCGAGATCCCCGTCGTTGTTGAGGTCCACCAGCTTCACCTCACCGTAGTGGACGTTCATGCCGGGGATGCGCTCCTTGGTGACGTCGAAGAAGTTGCCCGCGCCGTCGTTCACCCACAGCACCGTCCCCTGGCTGTAGTGGTTCTGCATGACGATGTCGATGTCGCCGTCGCCGTCCACGTCGCCCGTGTCGCAGCTCGTGGCCGTGAACGTGTCCTCGGGCACCCCGAACATCGTGTTGTTGGCGAACATCCCGATCCCCACGCGGTTGGCGTCGATGGGCGGCTTGTTCTCAGCGAAGCCGTTGTTGAGAAGCAGCCAGTCCTGGTAGTCGGGCTTGACCACGTAGATGTCGGGCAGGGCGTCCTGGTTCATGTCGCCCACGGCGAAGTAGACCGAGGCCTCACCCCGCCAAGCGGGCATGTTCACCGGCGTGGCGTCCGTGAAGACCCCCGCGCCGCCCTGGGCCGTGTCGTTGAGGTAGAGATAGGGCCAGTACCGCCCGCTGGACATCTCCTTGGCGACGATGAGGTCCTCGTCGTTGTCCTGGTCCACGTCCGTGGCCCAGACCCGGTAGCCGTTCATGTGGTCCTCGGTCTGGGGGAAGTGCAGGCCGTCGTCGTTGACGAAGTTGCCGCCCTGGTTGAAGTAGATGCGCGTGGACTGTCCCCAGTTCACGAGCACGGCGTCCTCCCAGCCGTCGCCGTCGATGTCGGTGAACGCCGCGTCACGCGTGTTGAAGCCGGAGACGGGGAAGTTCTTGTTCGTGCCGTACTGGGCGTCGGTGAAACTCCACGGCGCCGGGCAGGCGGCGTCCACGGGCGCCTCGCACACGTAGTGATAGCCCGAGCTGCAGCTCTGGTCGTCCCAGCAGCCCTTGGGGTCGGCGTTGTTGTTGGCGATGACGCAGTCGTAGCTGGAGCCGTTGTTGGGCTGCCCGCCGCACCAGCCCTCGTAGGTCGAGGTCCCCCACGGCCACACGAAGGTCCCCTCCACCGTGTAGGCGTCCTGGTCCGTGTAGCTGATCCAGGTGTGGCCGGTCATGTTCGCCACGATGAAGTCTTGCTCGGCCTGGTCGTTCACGGTGACCAGCTCGTAGCCGTAGAGCTCGCACTTGTTCCGAGCGTTCCACCAGTTCTGGTTGTCCCCGCAGAAGGCGTAGCGGTGGCCGTTCATGACCAGCATGGTGCAGCCCGGGATGTCCAGGGCGCACGCGGGGGGCAACGCGGTGTTGTTGCAGTTGTTGTAGTAGAGCCGGTTCTGCACGGCGCTGTCGTTGGCGATGAGGATGTCGTTGTCCCCGTCGTGGTCCACGTCGGCGATGGCCATGCGGCGCGAGGGCTCGCTCACCGTGGGGAAGGTCCCCGAAGGCGGCGCGAAGAAGGTGCCGTCTCCACGCCCCACGAGGATGACGTTTGGCTTGTTGTAGCGGGTGATCATGAGGTCGGGGATGGCGTCACAGTTCAGGTCCGCCGCCTCCATCCACTGGAAGCTGTCGTAGTTCCAGTTGCCCAGATCCACGAGCTCGAAGGTGCCGTCCCCCTGGTTGCGGTACATCCCCAGGTCGCCGTTGGAGCGCTCGAACACGACGTCCACGTCGCCGTCCTGGTCCCAGTCGGCGGGCGTGGGAGCGCGCCGCGTGTCCCAGTAGTAGTTGTAGCTACCCGTGGGGACGGTGGGCAGGTTCGTCGCGCTCTGGTCCACGAACTTCCCAGGGACCCCGTTGTCGTCCACGGTGTTGATGAACAGGTCATCGTGCCCGCCCGTGCCGTTGTGGAGGATGATCACGTCGTCGAGCCCGTCGCCGTTGGCGTCGAACAGCGCCGCCTGGACGTCCCCCTTGGACACGTCGATGGGCAGGCGGTGCCCCTTGGGCTCGAAGAAGACGGACTGCCCGTAGACGAAGGCGTCCAGGCCCACGACGTCGTCGGGCCCGTTCACCGGCGGGTTGGACAGCCGGATGTCTACCGGCCCCGCCGTGGCCGACGCCGGCACGGTCACGCGCAGCAGCGTGGGCCCCAGGCGCGTCACCGCGGTGGCCTCGGTCCAGTCCGCCGAGGCCTCCTTGCCGAAGTAGACTCGGATCCCCTCGTGGAAGCCCTGGCCGTAGACGGTCACCGGGTAGCCGCCGCCCAGGGGGCCACGGTCCGGCGTGATGCCCTTGTACGAGAGCCCCGGCAACCCCAGCGGCTGCGTGAACTCGAACCCATCGGTGAGCACCCCGGTCTGACCGTCGGAGTTGGTCACCTTGACGTCCACCAGCCCCTCGGGGTGGGCCGGCGCCTTGCACTTGATCAGGGTCCCGACGTTCTTGACGACGTTGTCGAAGCAGTCCACCCAGCCAATGGCGTCGCTGCCGAAGGACACCACGGCGCCGTCCTGGAAGCTGTTGCCGTAGACGCTCACCAGGTAGCCGCCGCCCGTGAGCCCGAAGGTCGGCTGGACCTTCGTGATGCTCGGCGGTGGCACCACCGGGATGTAGAGGAACCCGCCGCCCAGCACGGACCACTGCCCGTCGGGGTTGTCTACCCGCACGGCCGCCGGGCCCACGCCTGGCGGGGTGAGGGCCTGGAGCATCGTCTTGGACACGTACACCGTGTCACCGGCGGGCACCTCGGTGCCCCCGATGGTGACCACGGACTCCGGCACGAAGCCGTCGCCCTGGATGGTCACCAGGGTCCCGCCGTCCTCGGGGCCCAGGGCCGGGAAGACCGACAGCACCTCGGGCGGCTGGATGTAGAGGAACCCGCCCGAGAGCGTGTGGCTGGACCCGTCGGGGTTCGTGACGAGCACGGCCGCGGGGCCCGGGGCCCCCGGGGGCGTCGTGACGGTCACCAGGGACTCACCGTCCACCGTGACGTCCAGCGCCTCGTTGCCGCCGAACTGCACGGTGAGGCCCGCCTGGAAGCCGCTCCCGTGGATCTTCACCACCTCGTTGCCGTCCGTGGTCCCCTGTTGGGGCTCCAGCCAGTCGATGTGGGGCGGTGGCGTGAAGTAGAAGGACTGCTCCAGCACGGCGTCCTGGCCGTCGGGGTTGATGACGGCGACGTCCGTGAGCCCCTGGAAGTGCGGCGGCGTGGTCACGGCGATGAGCCCGTCGTCCACCACGGTCACCGAGTCGTCGGGGACCGGCGTGCAGTCCAGGTCCGAGAGGTACTCCTCGCAGAACATGACCGAGGACGACAGGCTGGGCGTGGCGCCGGCCACGAAGTTGGCGCCGGAGATCTCCACGTAGGTGCCGCCCGACGACGGCCCCTGGGAGGGGACGATGCCGTCGATGCGGGGCGGCGGCACGAAGGTGAAGCCTTGCTCCAGGACCGTGGTCTGGCCCTCGGCGTCCGTGACCACCACGTCCACCGTGCCCGCGTCATGGCTGGGCGTGGTCACCACCACGTCGGGATCCTCCACCGTGACGTCCAGCGCCGGCACCGTGTCGAAGAACACCAGCGTATCCGCGTCTAGCTCCGTCCCCACGACCGTCACCGCCGTGCCGCCGGCCGTGGGGCCGCGGTCGGGCGTCAGCGAGGCGACCTCCGGGGCCGCGTCCAGGTCGGCCTCGTCCACGAAGGTGAAGCCCCCGGCCAGGGAGCCGAAGCCCCCGTCCGGGTTGAGGATCCACACGTCTACCGTGCCCGCCGTGGGCGCGGGCGCCGTGACGAAGCGCGCGGAGGTCGCGTCGTACACCTCCACGGTGGCGGCTGGGACGGTCCCAAAGAGCAGCTCCGCGCCGTTTTGGATGTCCGCGCCGTCCACCAGCCCCCAGGTCCCCCCCGTCGTGGGGCCCGTGGGCGGCCGCAGCGCCGCGAGCGTGGGCGCGGGGCCCATGTCCGCCGGGTCCACGTAGGTGTAGGACAGGGGCAGCACGGCCTCCTGGCCGTCGGGGTTCGTCACGCGCACGTCCACCGTCTCGCCCGGCGTGCCGGCCGGTGTGCGCGCCGTGAGCGTCTGGGCGTCCACCAGCACGATGTCGGTCGCGTCCGCGCCGCCCACGGTCAGGGTCACGCCCTCGAAGAGGTTCTCGCCCCGCACGACGATGGGCGCGCCACCGTCCGCCGTGCCCTGGCTCGGGAAGACCGAGCTCAGCGTGGGCGGGAGGAGGTACATGAAGGGCGTCTCGGAGGTGAAGGACTGGCCGTCCGGGTTCTCCACGCGCACGGCGGCCGGGCCAGGGCCGGCGGCCACGGGCGTCATGCACTTGATGACCAGCTCGCTCAAGACCTGCACGCTGGTGGCCTGGACGCCGCCGAAGGTGACCCGCGCGCCGCTGGCGAAGTGCTGGCCGGCGATCGTCACCAGCGTCCCGCCGGACACGGGGCCCAGCCCGGGATCGAAGCTGTCGATGCGGGGCGCGCCCACGTAGAGGAAGCCGTCGGTGAGCGTCGCCGACTGGCCGTCGCCGTTCGTGACCACGACGTCGGTGTTGCCCGCCAGCCCGGGGGCGGTGGTGCCCGTGGCGATGGCGCTGTTCAAGACCACCCAGCTAGACAGCGGGCGGTAGCCGATGAAGCCCACGCCGCCGCCGGTGAGGTGGGCGCCGGTGAGGATGACTGGCGTGCCCCCGGCCTCGGGGCCGCTGGGGGGCGTGACGCCCACGACCTGGGGCGCCGGGTCCGCGGTGGCGATGTAGGTGAAGGCGCCGCCCAGGAGGCCCGACTGGCCGTCGGGGTTGAGCACCGTCACGTCCACGGGGCCCAGGAAGCCCGGCGGGGTCGTGACCGTGGCGAGCCCGGCGTCTACCAGGTGGACGGTGGCCTCTTGGCCGCCGAAGAGCACGCGGGCGCCCTCCTGGAACCCGCTGCCGTAGATGGCGAGGACCGTCCCGCCCTGCCAGGGGCCGTGGTTCGGCGTGAGCGCGAGGACCTCGGGCGGCGGGTTCGTGAAGGCCTCGTCCGTGTAGGTGAAGGCTTGGGGCAGCGTGCCGGTCTTGCCGTCGGGGTTGACGACCGTGAGGTCCACCGGACCCGGGGTGGCGGTGGGCGGTGTCGTGAAGGTGAGGACCGTGGAGATGGGCACCTGGACGTCGGTCGCCTGGACCCCGCCCAGGAAGACCTCGGCTCCGGGGGCGAAGGCGCTCCCGGCGACGGCCACGGTGAGACCGCCGTCCACGTGGCCCACCGTGGGGAAGACCGCCGTGGGCTCGGGGCCCGGGGCGCCATAGGCGAAGGCGGCCGGCAGGACGGCGCTGAAGCCGTCGGGGCGCGTGACCGCGGCGTCCACCAGGCCCGCGTCCTGGGCGGGCGTGAGGCCGTTCAAGCTCGTGGCGTCGGTGACGCTGGTGTCGGCCAGGGGGCGGTAGCCCAGGAAGGCCTGGGTCCCCTCGGTGAAGCCGTTGCCCGTGTAGGACACGGCGTCGCCGCCCAGGGTCGAGCCCGCCGTGGGGGTGAGCTGCGTGAGGATGGGCGGGCCCACGTCGGGACCGGGGACGTAGTAGGTGAAGGCGTCGAGCAGGGTGTCCACCTTGCCGTCCGGCATCATGACCGAGACGTCCACGACGCCGGGCTCGTGGGACGGCATGGAGACGACCAGGTGGCCGGTCTCGTCGGCGCCCAGGACGGTGACGCTCTCGCCACCCACGTAGACCTGGGCTTCCGCGGGCGCTGGGGTCACGTCCAGCCGCGCCACGGTGCCGCCGCTGGTGGGGCCGGCCACGGGGTCGATCGCCGACAGCACCGGCCAGGGCCAGGGGCCGTCTGGATCGAAGTGGAAGAAGCCGTTGTGCAGCGTGGCGCTCCCCTCGTTGGGGACGATGACCTGCACGTCCTTGGGGCCCACGGGGCCCGCGGGCATGGTCACGAGCAGGGTGCTGTCATCCAGCAGCTCCACGCCCGTGGCGAGCTCGCTGCCCACGATGACGGACGTGTCCGCCGTGAAGCCCGAGCCCACGAGCGTGGACTTGGAGCCTCCGGCGATGGGGCCGTAGTTGGGCGTGACGCTGCGCAGGGTCACGGCGCCGGGGAGGCCGCCCTCGGTGTAGGTGAAGGCCTCGGGCAGCGTGTCCGACAGCCCGTCGGGGTTCGTGACGGTGAGGTCCACGGTGCCCAGCGCGCCCGCCGGGGCGTAGGCCGTGATGAGCGTGGGCAGGGCCGTGTCCACGGTGGCCGGTTCGGCTCCGAAGAAGACCTGGGCCTGGGGGTGGAAGCCCTGGCCGGAGATGAGGACCTGGGTCCCACCCTCGGTGGGGCCGAAGTCGGGGACGACGCCCGCGACGAAGGGCTGCTCGTAGACGAAGTTGAAGGCGCCCGTGCGCACGGCCGTGGACCCGTCCGGGTTCGTGACGGCCAGGTCCACGAGGCCCGGAGCGTGGGGCGGCGTGACCAGCGAGAAGGTGGTGCTGCCCAGGGCCGTGGTGTCCACCGGGACGCCGTCCAGGAAGGCGAGGAAGCCGGGCGTGAAGCCGACGCCGCTCACCGTCACCTCCGTGCCACCGGCCACCGAGCCCTGCTCGGGGACGACCGCCGCGATGGACAGCGACGGCGCGCCGGCGGGGGTGTAGACGAAGCCCTCGGGCAGCGTGGCCGCCTGCCCGTCGGGGTTCACGACGGCCAGGTCCGCGGGGCCCACCGCGCCGGCGGGCGTGACGAAGGTCAGGGTCTGGGCGTCCACGAAGGTGACCTCGGCGGCGGGCTTGCCGCCCACGAGGATCATGGCGCCGTCCTGGAGGTCGTCACCCGAGAGCACGGCGAGCGTGCCCCCCGTCTCCGGCCCCAGGCCGGGCTTCACCCAGGCGATGGTCGGCGCGGGCGCGGCGGCCTGCGCCGGGTCGTAGTAGGTGAAGCCGGCCGCCAGGTCGGCCACGGCGCCGCTGTCCAGATCCGTGACGCGCACGTCCACGGTGCTGGCCTCGGTGGCCGCCGGGGTCCGCGCCGTGAGGAGCGTCGAGCTGAGGGCGTAGACCACCTCCGACTCCGCGGTCCCGAAGCGCACCGCGGGGTTGGCGGGCAGGTTGAAGCCCTTGAGGAGCACCCAGGTGCCGCCCGTCGTGGGGCCGCTCGCGGGCGCCACCTGGGCTAGGCTGGGCTTGTCGCCGGTGGGGAGCGGGGGCGCCTCGTAGGTGAAGGCGCCCGGGAGGGTCGCCAGGACCGTCCCCTGGAGGTCCCGCGCGGATACGTCGACGGTGCCCGCCTCACCCGGCGGCAGCAGGACGCCCACGCCCGAGGGGCCGGCGTAGTAGACCGTGGGAGCGGCCTCCTCGCCGAAGTAGATCTGCACTTGGTCGTCCAGGCCCTCGCCCAGGACCAGGACGACCACGCCGCCCGCGGTGGGGCCGGACGTGGGAACGACCTCGCTGAGCGTGGGGAAGTCCCCGTAGGTGTAGGCCTTGGGCAAGCTGCCCGCCAGCCCGTTGGGGTTCTCCAGGCGGAGGTCGACGGTCGTCGCTTCGGCGCTCGCGGGGGCCACGCAGGTCGCCTCGCTGGCGCTCAGGACGCCCAGGCCCGCGCAGGCCTCGTCCCCCAGCCAGGCCTTCATCCCGTCCACGAAGTGGGCCCCCCGGAGCGTGACCGTGTTGCCGCCCTCCAGGGGCCCCACACGCGGGGCGACCTCGTAGGCCACCGGCGGCTCGATGAAGTACAGGAAGCCGTCGGACAGGATGGCCGACTGGCCGTTGGGGTTGGTCACGGCGAGGCTCTGCATCCCCGGCGGGTGGGGCGGCGTCACGAAGGTTCCGCGCGTGTCGGACTCCACGGTCCAGGTGTCGATGGGCTCGCCGCCCAGCAGCAGGAACGAGTCCGCGCTGAGGTTGCTCCCCGTGAGGGTGACGGTGAGGCCGCCGTCCACCGACCCGGCCACCGGGTGCACCGTGTCGATGCGCGGTCCCTCGGTGTCGTTGTCGTAGACCGCGAAGGCCTTCTGGGCGATGTCCGACTGGCCATCGGGGTTGGTGACGGCGATGTCCACCGTCCCGGGCGAGAGCGACGGCGTCACCAGCGTGATGTACTCGCTGGAGGCCACCACGGCGGACGGGATGAGCTTCCAGTCCAAGTACACCGAGGCCCCCGGCTGGAAGCCCGTCCCCTGGATCATGAGCGCCGTGCCCCCCGACGCCGGCCCGGTGTTGGGCACGGGCAGCAGGATCTTGGGGGGTGGCGTGTCGCCCGTGGCGTCGTAGTAGGTGAACCCGTTGGCGAAGACCCCGCGGAGCCCCTCGGGGTCCTCGACGGAGATGTCCACCGTGCCGGCGATCCCGGGGGGGGCGGTGGCCGCCAGGTTGGAGGCGTCCACGTACTTCACGACCTGCGAGGGCGTGTCGCCGAAATAGACGACGTCGCCCGTGCGGAAGCCCGCGCCCTGGATGCTCACGACCGTGCCACCCGCGGCGGGACCGGTGGGCGGCGTGACCTTGTAGATCGACGGCTCCACACCGTAGCTCCCGGGCAGATCCGGCCGCGGCCCCAGATCGATGCCGCCCCCGAAGTCCGTGATCGCCGTGTCGCCGCTCCCGGATACGGTGTCCCCCCCGCAGGCCGACGCGGCGACCGCCGCGGCGAGCCCCAGGCCCAAGTAGACGAGTCCCTTGGACAGGCCCCTCGCTCCCCTCATGGTTCCCTCTCTCTCGCGTCTTGCGGCTCCAGCGAGGCGCCGCCGTTAGCTCTCATTTGGCTGCCGCAGCATACGCCGTGCGGGCGAGTGCTCAAGTCTCGGGTCCGCCCCCGCGACACCGGCCAGCGCGCCGCTCCCGTCTCGCCGCGACCTCTGGCAAGATGCGCGGAGAATCTTCTCTGGCCGCCGTCCGTCGCACGAGCCTCATCCCCCGGTCCAAGGAGTCGCCCCATGAAGACCCACCAGCCCAGGCTCCTCTCGGCGCGCTGGCCCTCTCTGGCTGCCTCCCTGGCGCTGACCGCCCTGGGCGCGTTGGTCCTACCCGGCGTCGCGCACCCCGCGCCTCGGGCCGACCGACGGGCCGCACCCCAGCTCCCGTCGCCTCCCTTGGTGGCCCCCTCTCTCCGCGCGGCCATCAGCACGGACACGAACGGCGCGCGCCTTCGCGCCTTGCTGTTCGTCCGCGGGGGCGCCCCGCTCCTCGTCGTGGAGCGGTTCGACCGCCGCCCCCTCCCAGGGCAGGGCCCCGGACCGGCCAAGCGCGCCGTCTTCCTGCGGGCTCGCGCCGGGCGCAGCGACCTGGTCTTCGCCCAGGGCCCCGCCGTCCTCGATGAGCTCGCGTGGGCCGGGCGCACGCTGCGCTTCCGGGCCCGCGTGGGCGACCGCCGATATGGGTGTCACGTGGACACGACGGGACGGGACGCCTACCGGGCGCTCTGCGCGCCGCGGCGCCTCTTCGCGCCGCCGCCCCCGCCACCTCCCCCGCGTCCGAGTCGCGTCCCGCCTCGCCCGGCCGTGCGCACACCGCCGGGGAGGTAGCCCGCGATGCCCGGAAGCTGCCCATCTCGCTCCGAAGCACCTCGCTCGTCGCCGCGGGCAGGCCGTGCGCTCGCGCGCGTGGCCTCGCTGTCCGCGGCGTTGGTCGTCGTGGGTGCCTGCTCCAGCGACACCGTGCCCCCCTGCGGTGGAGCGAGCGCGTCGCCCGCGGCGCCGCCCGTGGCCTTCCTGGGCGGCTGGGAACTCGACGGGGACGCGGTGTCCCTCGCCGGCGCGCCTGGGGGCGGCGCCTACCTCGCCGCGGACTTCGAGGGAACCGTGACCGTGGGTGACGGGGTGCTCAGCGCCGTGGGGAGCCGCGACGTCCTCGTGGCGCGCCTGGGCGTCGACGGCGCGCCGGTCTGGAGCTGGTCGTTCGGAGGCCCGGGCTTGGAGCAGCTCACCGACACCGCAACCCTAGAGGACGGGGACTTGGCCGTGACCGGGTTCTTCTTGGAGGGGGCGTTGAGCTTGGGCGACGCGCGCCTGGAGGCCACGGGGGACGGGGCCGACGCCTTCGTCGCCCGCCTCGACCCTTCCGGTGCGGTCCGCTGGGCCCGCGCCTGGGGCGCCCCGGGCGCCGTCACCGTCCCCCACGCCCTGGCGGCCACGTCGGACGGCGGCCTGGCGGTGCTAGGCCACTTCCTGGGGACCGCCGCCCTGGGTGCCGGGGCGACGCCCACCAGCGCGGGGGGCCCCGAGGACTCCGATGCCTACGTCGCGGCGCTGAACGGCCAGGGGGAGGTCCGGTGGGTGAGCACGCTTTCGGCGCCGGCGACCGTCTGGCCCGAGGACCTGGCGGTGGGCGGGGACGGGACCCTCTACGTGGCCGTGCACTTCGGCGCGACGCTCGCCGTGCAGCCTGCGGCGGGCCTAGCCCCCGCGCCTCTGGAGGCGGACGCGGGTCTCCACGCGCTGCTCGCCTTCGGCCCGGATGGGGCCTGGCGCTGGGGCGCGCAGCTCGCCGAGGACCGTCCCACGGCGTTGGCGGTGGGGGCCTCGGGCGACCTGTTCGTGGCGGGGCACCGCGACGAGGGGGGGTGGTTCGTGGCGCGCTACGCCCCCGACGGAGCGGTGCGGTGGCGGCACCGGGTGGATGGCTCGGTGTCCCAGCGCGTTTGGGCGCTGGGGCTCTCCGCCGGGGACGCCCTGACCGTCTCGGGCGAGTATCAGGGCCACATGGATCTCGGCGGCGGGGCCGGGACGCTGGACAGTGGCGCGTACCAGGAGCTGTTCGCGGCGCGGCTCGACGCGGATGGGAGCCCGCGCTGGCTGCTGCGCGTGCCCGGGTGTCACCGATCCACCGGGCGCGCCGTGGCGTGGCTCCCCGGGGTGGCGGCCGTGTGGCTGGGGGGCGTCTTCCAGGGCGACCTCGTCGGGGCCCCCCTGAGCTCCGGGTTGGCCCATGCGGCGACGTTGGTGCTCACCCTGCCCGAGTGAGGCGCGCGAGGCCCCGCCGGACGTCTTGGGCGGCGCCTCGCGGGTCTCCTACCGATGCGCGGTGCGGTGCTTGGGGACGACCGTGCCCGCCCGAGGGCTCCAGACGAGGTCGTCGATGGCGGCGCAGTCGCAGCCCCAGCTCGCGGGCGCGCGCTCACAGGCCAGCCGAGCGATGATCCGATGCCCCTCGGTGTTGGGGTGGGTGGAGTCGAAGGCCTGGTAGCGCTTCTTCAGGAACCACTGGGGCGCGGCGGCTGCTTGGCGGGCCATGTCCTCCAGTACGGCGGCCCGGCGGTCCGCCGGGATCCGCGCGAGCTCCCGCTTGACCCACTTCTCCCGCCGCAGGAGGCGCCGGGTCCGGCCCTGATCGCGCGGCGCAGCCTCCCGGTCACGGAGCGGCGAGTCCCAGAGGTCCACGGCCACGTCGGGGAGGTCCCCGGGGAGCCAGCGCACGCGTTTGGCGTAGCGGCCCAGGGCCGTGACGGGGTCGAGCTTCTTGAGGAGGAAGTCCACGGTGAGCCTCATGCGCCGCAGGGTGACCAGGGCGTTGGCCCCGCCCCAGCGCGGCCAGTCCTTGTCGTCGCCCCAAGGGGCCAGCGACAGCGCGAAGACGTGCGCGCCGGCCCGGTGTCCGGCGCGAAACACGTCGCGCAGGACACGGTTCACGAGGTGGCCGTCGTAGAGGCTGTTCAGGCCCCCGCGCACGAGGAGCCAGACCTCGTCCCGCTTGGGCCGGACGTTGGGGTTGTCCAGCACGAGCTTCTGGAAGCGGGTTTTCATCTCGCCGATGGAGATCCCCGTCTTGCCCAGGTTCTTGACCTCCACGTTGGGGCAGGCCGCTCCCAAGAACTGCGCGTAGTTGCCCCGGGGGTAGATGGTCGCCGAGCCCCCCAAGACGACGACCTTCACCGGGCGGTTTGGGTGCTCGAAGCGCCACGGACGCTGGGCGTGGGCCTGGGGGCCTGGGGCGAGGAGGGTCAGGCCAATGAGGGCGGAGAGCGCGGCGAAGCGCGCAGGAGGGCGGTGGGCGAGAGAGGGCGAGTCGAGACGCACGGGCGACGACCTCCGGGGGCAGATCTCGCCTCACGCTAGGCGTGACCCCAGGGGTGGGCAAGAAACCTCCCGCCCCCAGTCGGCCACCGCGACGTGAGCATCCCATCGTGATCCGGGGTTTCGACCGCTTAGCGCCCCCGCAGGGCGTCCGCCTCCCCGTGGCGCCCCTGGGCGCGGAGGATTCGCTCCAGATCACCCACCAGCGCCGCGACGCCCGGGTCTGCGGCCCCGTAGACGGGCAGGGCGGCGTCCAGCGCCCACCGGACGACACCCTCGACGGTCGCCGGCTCCCCGAGGTCCAGCGCCGCCCCGGCGAGGTTGTGCACCGTGGAGGTCACGCGGGGATCGTGCGCCCCCACCACGCGAGACATGATGGTGGCCGAGTCGTAGAGGAGCTGCTTGGCCTCTCCGTGGGCCCCCCGCGCGCGGGCGATGAGCCCCAGGAGGTTCAGGGCGGAGGCGTGCTCCTCGCTCCCCTGGGCGAGCGCTTCGAACAGGGCGAAGGAGCGACCCGCCGGGGCTTCGGCCTCCTCGAAGGCGCCCCCTTCGTAGAGCAGCGACGCCAGCACGTTGAGGAGGGCGGCCACCTCCAGGCCCTCCGCGTCACCCGCCTGGGCGGCGGCTTGGAGGCCGGCTCGGGCCGCGGCGATGGCGTCTCCGAGCTGGCCCAGGTCCCAGTAGAGCTCCGCGAGCCGCCGGTGCGTGAGGGCGATCGTCTCCCCAGCCACGCGCCCCCCTGCGCGGGTCCACTGCACGGCTTGGAGGAGCAGCGACTGGGCCTCGCCCTGTCGCTGCTGCCCCGACAGGAGGTCAGCCAGCTCCGTGAGCCGCGGGACCAGGGCCGCGGCGTCGGGGGACGGGGCGGACTGCTCGATCTGGATGCTCCGCTGGAGGAAGGCCGCCGCTTGGTCGTGGCGCCCCTGGGCGCGGAGGACGCTGGCGAGGGTCGCCAGCACCCAGCCCACCTCGGGCGCGCTCTGACCGAGTACGCTCTGGAGCCCGGCGTAGGCCTCCATGAGGGCCGCCTCGGCCTCGTCGAGTCGGCCCCCCTCGAAGAGCACCTCGCCCAGCGCCTCCAGGGCCAGCGCGCGGCCGTGCTGGCCGCCTCCCCCGGGCACGCGGCCGAACCCATCCGCCGCCCCGCGGAAGCTCTCCGCCGCCTGGTCCAGGGCGCCCAGCGCCCGCTGGGCGCGGCCTTGCTCGAAGAGGCCCTGGGCTGCCACACCGGGGCTCTCACCGAGCCGCCCCTGGGTGGCCGCGGCGGCGCGCCGCGCGAGGTCCAGCGCGGCGTCCGCGCGGCCCGTGTCGTTGGCCCGCGCGGCGGCGTGCGTGAGCTCCTCCGCGAAGGCGAAGGCCGTCTCGGGGGGGAGGGTGGGATCTCGGAGGCGGCGCAAGAAGTGGGTGAGCGCCTGGCCTAGCGCCGCGTCCCCCTCCGCCTCTCGTCCCTGGGCGATGAGACACCGGCCCAGCTCCGCGCGGGCGAGCTCCGCGCGATCCCCGTCGCCCACCCCCTCGGCGAGCCGTCGCGCCGCGTCGAACAGACGCTCTGCCTGGGCGTAGCGCCCCGCGCTCTGGTGTTCGACCCCTTGCGCCACCGTGCGCTGCCAGCGATCCACGCTGCCTCCTCGTCGCGTCCACCGCGACCCGCGTCAGGACGTCGCGGAGCGCGCGGGCGAAGGCCACCCGCACACCCTCGCTCGCGGGAGAGCCTACGACGCCCCGGGCGGATTGTCTCCCCTCCCCTACCCGCGCCGGAGCCTCCGCGCCACGCGCTCGAAGAGGCTGGGGCGCAGGCCCTCGCGGACGCGGCGCTCCACGAGCAGGTCCACGGTCGCGGTGTGCCCAGCCCCCCGCGGGGGCCGCTCGCTTCCCGGGTCGTCGGGCTCGCGTTGGGTCACCGCGCGCGCCTCCCGCACGGTGGCCGCGGTCCAGGCGAGCCCATCCGCGAAGGGGGCCGCCAACACCCCGAGGCGCACCCAGGCCCCCACCGGTGGAGCTTCTCCGCGCCGCATGCGAAGCCAACCTGCGCGCTCCCCCACGCCGAGCCAGGTGGCCGGGCGCTCGCTCCCGGCCCACAGCACCGCCCCCGCCGTGGGCGGGCAGGGGCGCACCTCGTGGGGTGGCCCCGTCCACGGTGCGCCATGGGGCGCAGAGCCCGACTGGGTGGGCGTGTGGTCGCGCGCGGTGCCGATACTCATCGCTGGTCCCTCCAGGGGGGACCCACAAACTAGCGAGGGGCTGCCAACCAAGCCACGACAAGCGGTGCGGCTGGGCGCATGCCTCGTAACCCGCCTGGCCGAACGGTCTGTTACCGGGGGCTTGCCGCCCAGACGCCGAGCATCTATAGCTTGCGCCTCCCTCCCTCCGGGCGGCGTCCGGCGCCCCTCCGCGGGCGCGCGGTGATCGGCGGGCGAGGGAGAAAGGACAGACCTTGACCGACGGTGCGAACGCGTTCCTGGGGCGGCTCTCTCGTCCCGGGCTGGAGCTCACGGTGGAGCTGCGCCCGCCCCGGCTGGACCGCGAGCCCGCCCAGAGCGCGGACGCGTGGTTCGAGATGGGGATGACCCTCCATGAGCTCGTGGCCAGCGAGACGCCCGTCTTCCTGACCGACAGCGCCGTAGGGACGCGCGAGGAGGAGAACCTCAATCACCTCATCGCCAACCTCGAGGAGGACGTCCCCCGGGACGGGATCTGCCCCTTCCTGACCACCAAGCACACCCTCGAGTACTGCCTCTGGTACGCGGCCCGCGCGGTCGCCGCGCGTTGCCCGGCGCTCACCGTCCTGGGAGGGGACCGTCACGTGGGCCCGCCGCGCTGCGTGCCCCACGGCTACCTGCTCCGCAAGGCCATCCGCGAGCGGTTCCCAGGGCTCGCCTTGGGCGGCTGGGCGAACCCCCACGCCGACCCCCAGCAGCAGGTGCGGTTCCTCACCCAGCCCGACGCCACGGCGGATTTCTACCTCACCCAGCTCGTGAGCCACCATCACTTGGCTCAGGTGGACGCTTTCTTGGAGGCGCGGGAACGGGCGGGGCTCACCCTCCCGGCGGTCTTCGGTGTCTTCTACTATCGCAGCGCGAGGCCCAAGACCCTGGCCCGACTGGCGCGCTTCTTCCCCGTCCCTACCGAGGGCCTCCAGCGGGACTTCGCCACCGGGATGGGCCCCGAGGAGGTCCTCGCGGCCTCGATCCGCGCCCTGCGCGCCCGGGGCATCGAGAAGTTCTACGTGTCCAACCTGCCCAACGAGCGGGCGGAAGACATCCTCCACGACGTGCGGGAGCTGCTGGGCGACTGACTCAGCGCAGCGACGCGAGGACCGCCAGCGCCAGGTCCACGCGGCCCCCGGGGGCGACCACCTGGAGACCCGCGACCCGCGGGCGCAGGGCCGCGGCGAGCTCGCACGCGATGGCGAGCCCCTCGGCCTCCTCCTCGCCCCGGGCCTCGGCCGCCTCCATGCGCTCCACGAGGGGGGGCGGGACGGGGGCGGTGTCGGCGTGCTCGCCCAGCAGCTCCGCCTCGCGGGCGGACGTGAGGGGGCGCAGCGTGACCACGACCTTGGGCGGGGGCGCCTGCCCCGCGAGTCGCCTGAGGGCCGCCTGGAGGCGGTCCACCGCGGCGGGTTCGAACAGCGGCGAGGTGACGATGAGCTGGGCGCCCGCCTCCACCTTCCAGCGCAGCCGCGACAGCTCTCGGCCCTGGTCCGGCGCCGTGGGATCGGCGTGGGCGGCGATGAGGAAGGCGGTGGGGGGACCCAGGGGGTTGCCGCTGAGGTCCTCGCCGCGGTTGAGGCGGGCGAGGAGGTTGATGAGGCCGATGGAGTCCACCTCCAGGTCGGGCCAGGGATCGGGCTCGGCCCCGGGCGCCATGGGCTGCCCCGTGATGGCGAGGACGTTCACGGCGCCCGCGGCGTAGGCGCCGAGCATGGCCGACTGGATGCGCCCCACGCGGCGCCCGCGGCAGGTGTAGGTGATGAGGGGCTCCACGCCGGCCTCGTGGGCCACGCGCGTCTGGGCGACGGGCGGGAGGTAGCCGCCCCCGGGGGCGCCCTCGGACAGTCCGATGAAGCCGACCCCCTCCTGCACCAACCGCTGGGCCGTTTCGCGGAGGTCCGTGGTGTCCCAGCCTCGCACGGGCGGCACCGCTACGCCGGTGACGAAGCGGCCAGCGTCCAGGGCCGCGGCGAGTTGGGAGCTGGGCCGGGCGGTGGCCGCCGCGCGGGGGGGAGACGGGCGGCGCGGGGCGGGGCGGGGCGCCCGCGGCGGGGCCGCCTCGTGGGCGTCGCGGGCCGCGCGGAGGG
>CAYZID010000080.1:0-21992 GCA_964478315.1 uncultured Myxococcales bacterium
GCCTCCAGGCGATCGCGCACGCCGGGGTCGGGGACGAAGGCGGTGGCGCGGTCGGCGCGGACGCCCCCCACGGCGCGCGCCGCGCCGGGCCGGAAGGTGAAGCCCACGCGCCCGCCTCCCGGCCGCGCCACGATCACCCGGGCCCCGTCCCACAGCCCCTGGGGAGGCGCACGCCCGGCGTCTCCGGGCGCGCGCGGCGCCTCCGCGGCCTCGTCGCGCACGCCGCCCGCCAGGCCCAGGCGCCAACCCACGCCCAGCGCGCCGCCGGACGCACCCAGCAGCGGCGCCGCCAGGGTGCTCGCCTCGGTGGAGTCGTAGGTCTGGGTGACCACGCGGCCGCCGACGACGTCGCGCAAGACGACGCGCAGGGCGCCCACCTTCTGGCTGCCGGCCACGTGGACGGTGCGCGCGGCGGCCTCTCGCCCCGCGACGACACGCACGCGGTAGGCGCCGTCGGCGAGGGCGTGGCCGTCGAGCGTGGCGCGCAGCTCCCCGGGCCCTCGCTCCTCGCCCTGAGCGACCGCGTGCCAGGCGGCGCCGTCCGAGGACACCTCCACGCGCCACGGCGTGACCTCGCCCACCGCGGCGTCCAGGTGGGCCACGACGTCCAGGGGGCCCGTCGTCAGGGCTCCGTCGGCGGGCGCGAGGAGGGTGAGCGCCGCCTCCCCGGCGGGCGGGGCGGCGCAGTCCACGACCTCCACGCCCAGCGAGGCGTTGCCCAGGTTGCCGTTCACGTCCAGGACCTCCGCCTCGAAGGACAGGGACGTGGGCGCGTCGGGCGTCACGGCGGCGCAGTGGGCGGCGTCCAGGCTCAGGGGCGCACCGTCCAGGCCGACCGTGAACGTGGCCGTGTCCACGCCCACGTTGTCCGAGGCCGCGGCGCAGACCGTGAGGGGCTCGCCCGCGCAGGCGGGCTGGGCGCTGGGGGTGAGGAGGAGGAAGGGGCGGTCGGTGTCGGAGAGGACGTCCACAGAGAGGACCTGCTGGTCCGCGCCGCCGTAGGGGTCCTCCACACGCAAGGTGAAGGTCGTGGGGGCCACCTGATCGGCGGTGGGAGTCCAGCGGAGAGCGCCCGCGAAGGGGTCCAGGGTGAGGCCCGCGGGCGCCCCGGTGACCGTCCAGCGGAGGGCGTCGCCGTCGGGGTCCTGGGCCGCGGGGTTGTAGGCCCAGAGGGCTCCCTCCAGGGCGACCGTCTCCGGCGTCGTGGTGATGGTCGGGGCGTCGTTGGAGGCGCGCACGTGCAGGAGCCAGCTCTGCGTGGAGGACGCGCCGGCGGGGTCCGACGCCCGGAGCGTGACCGCCACATCCCCGACATCGGCGGCCGCGGGGGCCCAGGACAGGGCGCCCAGGGAGGCGTCCACGGTCATCCCGGGCGGGGCTTGGGGCAGGGCGTAGGTGACGGCGCGGTACTCGGGATCCGTGGCATGGGCGGCGTAGGTGAAGGGCGCGCCCACGAGGGCGGCCAGGGGCGGGGTCGTGTCGAAGGTGGGCGGCAGGTTGGGCGGGCCGGTGAGCACGGGGAGGGCGAAGGTCTGCGCGGCGGAGCCCCCGCGGCCGTCGTCCGCCATCAGGGTGAACACGGGGGCGGTGCCCGCGTCGGCCGGCGAAGGCGACCAGGTGAGGACGCCCGCGGCGGGGTCGTACGTGGCGGCGGCCGGGCCCGCGGTCAGGGCCACCGTGACGTCGTCTCCGTCGGGGTCCAGGGCGACAACGGCGTAGGTGGTCTGCACATCCACGGCGGCGACGGCGGGGGGCGTGGAGGCGAACCAGGGCGCCCCCGGGTTGGTGGCCTGGTCCGGCGCCGTGGCGCCCGTGGTGACGACCCAGGTCTGGGCGGCCTCGCCGCCGTGCCCGTCGGCCACGCGCAGGGTGAAGACGTGGTCGCCCGGGGTGGCGTTGGGCCACTGGACCAGCCCGGTCGCGGCGTCCACCGAGGCAGGGGCAGGGCCGGCGGTGAGGGTGAAGGCGAGGGGGTCACCGTCGGGGTCGGCGGCGCTGGCGGCGTAGGCATAGGGCTGCCCCTGGGCGGCCGTGGGCGGGGGGGACGAGGTGAACAGGGGGGGCTGGTTCGCGGAGGTGGGCCGCACCTCGATGGCGAACCGCTGGGTCGTGGCGCCGCCGCGGCCGTCCAGGGCGGTGAGGGCGACCTCGTAGAGGGTCCGCTGGGCGGGGACGTCCGCGGGCACCTCCCAAGAGAGGGCGCCGCTCACGGGGTCCAGGGTCATGGCGTCGGGGCCGCCGTCCAGGCGGAAGGAGACGTCGTCGCCGTCGAGGTCCACGGCGGCGGCGGCGTAGGCGTACGTGTCGCCGGGGCGGGTGGTCACGGCGGGCGCGGACTGGAAGATGGGCGCGTGGTTCGTGCCGGCCCACCAGCGCACGGAGAAGCTGGGCTTCCGCCGTTGGGGGTTGGACAGGGCCAGGGAAGCCACGGCGGGGGCCGTCGAGAGGGTCGCGCCGTCGGGGAGCGCCTCGAAGTAGGGGCCGGAGGCCGGCGTCTCGCCGTCGAAGTCGGCGGGGGCGAGGGCCGGGTGGAGGTCGGGGCCGAAGCTGGCGCGGAGGGGACCCGGGAGGGTGCCGGTGGTGAGGTGCGCCGTAGCCTGGAAGCGGAGGGTGTCCGTGGCGGTGTCGAAGGTCGTGCCCGAGTAGGTCGTGGTCACCCGGTCGGTCACGTCGCGCATCCCGCACGCGAGCTCGCCACCCACCGGGCCGGCGACCAGGTCGATCGTTGAGGGGAAGCGGCCGCAGCCGTCGACGAGCTCCACGGGGAGCTGCACCGAGACGCCGTCCCCGCCCGGGGGCAGCGAGACGGTGGCGAAGAAGCGGCCCGTGGCGTCCACGCGGTCGGCGGGGACGCCGGCGACGAGGACGCCCACGTCGGGGCGCAGGGCGCCCACGCGCAGGACGCGGCCCGAGAGGACGAAGGGCTGGTCGGACGGGACGGCCGCGCCGGGGGCGGGGTCCAGCTCCACGAGGGCCGGCGGCGTCGGGGTGCCCGGACCGCAAGAGGCGGCGGTGACGGGGACCACGGCGCGGGCGGCGTCGTCGGCGGCGCCGGCGCGCAGGGCCGTCTCGCCGCCGGTGCCGGTGGCGAGGATGTTGGCGAGGACGACCAGGGGGTCGGGGGCGTCCGAGGGCAGCGCGGGGTAGACGCGGACGCCCGCGGCGGAGGCCACGGCGCGCGCCTGTTCGATGGCGTCGCCGTCGATGACGGTCAGGGGGTCGCCGCAGCCAGGGCCCGAGGCGGCCAGGGGCAGGACCACGCGGTCGTGCCCCGGAGCCCAGGGGAAGCCCTGGGCGACGATGGCGGTGGCGAGGGCCCAGTCGCTGCCCGGGTCCCCGCCGTCGGCGCAGGCGCCGAGCGTCTCCACCTGGGCGGGGGGCTCGCCGGGGACCTCCGTGCCCAGCGCCGCGGCCACGGAGCCCGAGGCGCAGGGGAAGGCCGGCGTGTCCTCGACGGTCCAGAGGGTGGCCGTCACCGAGACGCCGCGCGATTGGAGCTCGGCCACGACGCTGGCGGCGAAGTCGCACGTGGCCTGGGCGGCGTCGGGCGCGACCGCGGGTCCGGCGCCGTCCAGCACGAAGACCAGGTCCACGGGGGTGCAGGAGGCGCACGGATCGGCGGGCTCCAGCGGTGGGGGCGGCCCGTCCACGCGGAACTGGTAGGCGGGGGTGGCGACGCCCGAGGCGTCCAGGGTGAGGGTGTAGGTGCCCGCGGCGAGGGCCAGGGGGCCCACGTCGTCGGTGGACCAGCTCGCGGCGGGGCCGTCGAAGACCGGCTCGCCCACCGGATCCACGAGGGTCCAGCGCAGGTCGGGGGCGTCTTGGAGGAGGTCGAAGCGTAGGAGTGCGCCGTCGAAGGGCGAGGTGACGGTGTAGCGGGCCACGGCGCCGGGCGTGGGGAGGGTGTCGAGGACGATGGTGTCCAGGGGCGCCTCCACGGGGCCGAGGTCCTGCACGGCGTGAGCGACGAACCGGTAGGCGGGGGTAGCCCCGCCCACGCCCTCGATGGAGAGGCGCCAGGTCCCGGGCTGGAGCAGGTAGGGGCCGTGGCTGGCGGCGTCCGGGTTGCCGAGAGAGGTCCAGGAGGCGACCTCGGCGCCCTGGGGGCTCTCCAAGCGCCAGCGGGCGTCGGGGGCGGGGTCCAGAGCCTGGAAGAAGACCGCGGTGGGGGGGCCGGTCACGGTGAGAGCGTAGGTCATGCGGTCCCCGGGGCTGGGGACCTGCCCGGCGGTGACCGTGTCCGTGGTCAGGGCGGCGACGTGCTCGACGGGGTTGTAGACAGTGAGGGTGTAGGGGGGTGTGGAGTCGTCGGTGGCGCGGAGCGTGAGCGTGTAGGTGCCGGCCAAGAGGGTGAGGGGGCCGATGTCGCCGGTGGTGGGGTAGGCGGCGGGCTCGTCGTCCACGAGGACGTCGCCGGCGGGGCCCGTGAGGGTCCAGCGCAGGGCGCTGTCGCCGGCCACGAGGTCCACGAAGGCGGGGCCGTCCTGGGGCTGGGTGAAGGTGAGCAGGTCCCGGGCGCCGGGCTCGGGGAGCGCGCCCTCGTAGGGCGTGCCCAAGGTCAGGGCGTGGGTGGCGTCGTGGATGTCCCGGGCCAGGAGCTGGAAGGCGGGGGTGGACTCGTCGGTGGCCCAGAGCTCCAGCGTGTAGTCGCCGGCGGCCAGCGCGAAGGGCCCCTGGTCATCCTTGGCGGGGAGGTAGGCGTTGGCGTCCCCGAAGACGGTCTGCCCCACGGCGTCGAGGAGGTGCCAGCGCAGGCGGGCGTGACCGGCCTGGAGGTCCAGGTAGACGTTGGCCGCGTCGGCGAGCGTCAGGGCGTAGCGGGCGCGGCCTCCCGCCGAGGCGAGGGTGTCGGCCACGGGCACGCCCAAGGTGAGGGCGCCGGCGAGGTCGGTGACCGCGAGCACCTGGGCCTTGTAGTTGGAGGTCGTGGCGAAGGTCTGGCTGAAGGTCAGGGTGTAGGTGCCCGCCGCGAGGGGCAGGGGGCCCTGGTCGTGGAGGGAGGCGCTGATGGCCGGCGCGGCGTCGAAGACGGCCTCGCCGGCCGGGTCGGTGAGCGTCCAGCGCAGGAACGAGCCGCCCGTCTGGAGGTCCAGGTACACGCCGGTGTCGTTGGCGAGGGTGAAGGTGTAGGCGGCGCTGTCGCCCGCTCCGCCGGAGAGGCTCCCCTGGACGACGTCGCCCAGGGAGATGGGCGTCCCCGAGGGGGTGAAGGGGGCGGTCCCTTGGTCCACGAGCTGGAAGGTGTAGGTCCCCGTGCCGCTGCCCTCGGCGAGCACGCGGAGGGTGTAGGCGCCGCCCGCGAGGGCCAAGGGGCCGCGGTCGGCGAGGTCCGTGGTGCGGGGCAGGACGGCGCGGCCCTGGGCGTCCAGGAGCTCCCAGTTGAGGCCGGTGATGTTGGAGGAGGCCTGCTCGTCCAGGAGGAGGAGCTGTCCGGGGGGCGCCGTGAACGTGTAGGTGTCGTGGGCCGCGGGCTGGTCGATGGAGCCCGTGACCACGTCGCCCAGGGCGATGGGCCCGCCGTCATCGACGAGGGCGTGGACGACGGCCTGGAAGGTCCCCGTGTTGCCGCCCTCGGCGACGACGTGGAGGGTGTACTCGCCGCCCAGGAGGGTGAAGGGGCCTTGGTCCACGAGGGAGGTGGTGCGCTCGAAGATGGGGCGCCCCGTGGCGTCCTCCAGCCACCAGTTGAGGGCGGCGGAGGCGGTGGTGGCGAGGCGGTCCACGAAGATCTCCTGGCCCGCGGGCGCCTGGAAGCGGTAGGCGCGCGTGGCGCCCGGGAGATCGATGTCGCCCGAGAAGACCTCGTCCAGGGCGACGTCGGTCGTGGTGCGCGACACGGTGGCGATGACGAAGTCGAAGGTCCCTACGGCGTCCTCCTCGCCCACGACGCGCACGACGCAGGAGCCGCCGGGGAGGACTACGGGACCCGCGCGGAGGAAGGCGATGGTGCGCGGGAGGAGCACGCGCCCGAAGCTGTCGAGGACCTCGAAATCCAGCTCGGCGAGGTTGCTGGACGCGATGGGGTCCAGGGCGATGACGGTCCCGCCCGGAGCGTCCACGACGAAGTCTCGCTTCTGGCCGGGGACGGTGATGGCGCTGGAGATGACCGTGTCGAGCGTGACGGGGGTGGTCTGGTCGGAGGGCTGCTCCAGGGTGAACTCGAAGGTGCCCGTGCGGTCGCCTTCCCCGCGGAGGGTGAGGGTGTAGTCGCCGCCGGCGAGGTCGTAGGGGCCGGCGTCGATGAGGGCGCTGGTCCAGGGCATGAGGGCGCGCCCGCCTTGGTCTTCCAGCGTCCAGTCCAGGCCCGTGAGGTCGCTGGACGCCGTGAAGTCCACGAAGAGGCGCGCGCCGGGATCCGCGTGGAAGGTGTAGCGCTGGCGCTGACCCGGCGCGGCGATGGCGCCCGCGACGGCGTCTCCCAGGGCGGCGGTGTGGGTGCCGGGGGTGGCGTCGACCAGGGTGAACTCGAAGGTCCCCGTCTGCCCGGCCTCGGGGAAGATGGTGAGGTTGTAGGTGCCGCCCATGAGGGTCGCGGGGCCCAGGTCGTCGAGGTTCGCGGTGTCTTGGAGGAGCACGCGCCCATAGGCGTCGGAGACGGTCCAGTTGAGGCCGGTGCGGTTGGAGGTCGCGGTGCGGTCCAAGAACAGGGCCGCGCCCGCGGGGGCGTCGAAGGTGTATTGGGCGGGCACGGTGGGGTCGGTGACGGCCCCCTGCACGGCGTCGCCCAAGGAGATGGGGGTCGGGGCCGCCCAGGCAGCCCCGGGGACGGCGAGGAGCGCCGAGATCCCGGCCAGCGTCGTCGCGATTCTCATGGCCTGCCCTCCCTGTCGTGTCCCCCCAGACCGAGCCGTCGCGCCGCGACGGGGCCGAGACGCGGTGCCTCCGCGCCGTCGTAGCGCGGGCCTGGGCCCCGGCCCCGGCGGCCTGCGGGCGCCAAGATACCACGCTCCAGCGTCGGGGTCCGCCCCGTGGTCCCCTACGCGCCGTGGAGGAGGCGGGCGGGGACGCGCAGCCGGAAGGTGGAGCCCTGGCCGGGGCCGTCGGAGTGGGCGCTGAGGCGGAGCCCAGCGCTGGCGGCGGTCTCGTGGGCCACGGCGAGGCCCAGGCCGGTCCCGCTTCGGGTGCGGACACGGGGGTCGTTGGCGCGGTGGAAGCGGTGGAAGATGGCGCGCAGGTCGCGTCGGGCGATGCCGATGCCGCGGTCGGTCACGAGGACGTCCAGGGCGCCGCGCGGCGCAGGCTCGGTGGTGACGCGCACGTCCGCCGGCGGGTCCGAGTAGCGGACGGCGTTGTCCACGAGGTTGATGAGGATGGTGTCCAGGGCGGTGGGGTCCACGCGGACGCGAACGTCGGGGGGGATCTCGACCGCGAGCGCGGGGGCGGGCGTCGGGGCCGCATCGCCGCCCTCGGCCCGCACGGCGTAGCGCTCTCGGGCGCGCTGGGCGGCGCGCTGGGCGGCCTGGGCCAGGGAGACGGGCTCCGCCTCGGCGCGCCCCTCCCCTCGCTCTCCCTCCGAGATGCTGCGGCCCAGGCGGCTCGCGGCGAGGACGTCGTCGATGAAGGCGCCCAGGCGCTCCACGTCGCCGCGCATCATGGCGACGACCTCGGCGCGCTGGTGGTCGCTGAGCTGGGGGTGTTCCAGGGTCTCCAGACTCAGCAGGAGGGAGGCCAGGGGGCTCTTGAACTCGTGGGTGACCGAGTCCACGAAGCGGGTCTGGGCTCGGACCTCGCGGATCTGCCGGACGAGGCGGACGTTGGTCGCCACGGCGGCCACCAGGATAACGGCGAAGAAGACGATGCCCAGCACGAGGAGCCACCCCTCGGCGTGCTCGCTGAGGCGGTCGGCGATGACCAACGTCCAACCCACCAGGAGGGCGATGAGCAGGGCGACGGCCACGGCGGTGGTGGCGATGGCCAGGGGCACGGCGTGGCGACGGGAGGTCATGGCCGGAGTGTAGCGCGAGGGGCCGGACGCGGGAGGGGGGAGCCGCGCGCCGGGCGCTCAGACGTCGGCGGGATCCACGCCGAGGGCCTTGAGCTTGGCCTCCAGGCGCGCCGCGCGCGCGGCGGCCTCGGCGGCCTCCCGCTGGGCCTCGGCGGCCTCCCGCTGGGCCTCGGCGGCCTCGGCTTCCGCCTCGGCGAAGCTCTTGAAGGGCTTGCCGTCGGGCCGGTAGACCACGAGGCGGCCGTCCTCGCGGGCGAAACGGATGCCCAAGAAGGGGCTCGTCCAGCCGTCCAAGGAGGGCACGTCCTGGAACTGACCGTCTTCGTCCCGCACGAAGGCGAAGCCGTCCTGAGCGTCGGGGTCGATGACGATGAACTCGTCGACACCATACTGGTTGTAGAAGATGGCCTTCCGGGTCATCTCCGCGACGGAGTTGCTGGGCGACAACACCTCGAAGACGACCTTGGGGGGGACGCCCCCCTCGCGGTGCTGGATGTAGGAGCCTCGCTTGCCCTTGGGGCGACCGGGGGCCACGAGCGCGTCGGGGGCGACGCGGATGTCGGGGCGTCCCTGGACCGGGTACCAGAGGAGGTCGCCGCCCACGAAGTCGTCGGGGCGCAGCACGTCCAGGTTCCCGAACAGCAGGAAGATCCAAGCGAGCTGCTCGGTGTTGTCCGCCATGGGCTGTCCGTCGCTCTCGGGGTAGACCACGTCGTCGTCATCGACCGGGACCGGCCGCGCGGTGGTGGCCTCGCTCGGCGTGGACTCGGCAACGCTCGTTGGGGTGGTCGTCGTCACGGTCATCACGAGGACATTCTAGGGTTCGCGGGTACGTGAAACAAGAGGGGGGAGACGGCGAGACGGGCGCCGGTGGTGTAGACTGCCGGGCATGAAGACGTCGTCCCGAGTCCGTCGTTCCCTGCCGTCCCTCCCCCGACGCGCCCCCAGTTCGGTCGCCGCCGCGGCGCTGCTGCTGACGCTTGG
The DNA here is from genome assembly GCA_964478315.1 of uncultured Myxococcales bacterium. Taxonomy (GTDB): domain Bacteria; phylum Myxococcota_A; class UBA9042; order PHBI01; family JAAZYN01; genus CAYZID01. The sequence goes on from CAYZID010000080.1 coordinate 8,930, forward strand.
TTGGGCGGCGCTGCCGTCTTGCGCCAGCGAGCCGGCGACGTGTCTGTCGGGGTCGCGGATCTGCGACGGCGACTACGTGATGGTGTGCCACCCGCTACGGCACCGGTTCGAGCCCGAGATCCAATGCCCGCTGGGCACGAGCTGCCTCTCGGGGCAGTGCGTGACCACGAGCTTTCCCGACGGCGGGAGGCCCGACGTCTTGCCCGATGTCCCGGTGGACGTCGCCCCGGACGCGGGGGTCGACACGGCCGCGCCGGACGTCGGCGGGAGCGCGCCGGACACGCCGGGCGACACCGGCGTGGGGGACGCGACCGACGCGGCGTGGGACGGGGGTGACGCGGGCCCAGCCGGGGACGCGGACGTGAGAGACGACGCGGGGGCGGTCGCAGACGCGGAAGGGGAGACCGACGCCGGCCAGGTCGCCGACACGGGGACGGCGGCGGACGCGCCGGCGGACACGGAGACCGACACCGCGACAGACACCGACACCGCAGCCGATACCGCGACAGACGCCGACACCGCAGCCGACACCGCGACAGACACCGACACCGCAGCCGACGCGGCTACGGTCGCGGACACGGAGAGCGACACGGCTGCCGACACGGCCGCGGACACCGCCGCGGACACGGAGACCGACACGGGCCCCCTGCCGGACCCTTATGACCCGGGGATGCTGCTCTACGAGAAGGTCTCGAACCTGGCGCTCCAGGGGGACGCGCACCGCGTCCGTTGGCATCCGGGTGGGTCCTATGCCCTCATCTTGGGGGGCAAGGCAGTGGTCTACTACGACCACGCCACGCGCTCGCTGACGTCCCTGGGGACGCTGGGCAAGTCGCTGGCGGGCTTGGAGGTGGCACCGGACGGGGCCTACTTCGTCGTGGTGGGTGTGGGGGCGGACGACGTGGGGCGGCTGTGGCGGGTGCACGTGGACGACCCGGGGACGGGGTTGGGTGACCTGGCGTTGGTGGTGGACGACGAGCAGAGCATCACGTACGGCGAGCCCATCGACGTGGACCGGGACCCGGACGCCTCGCCCGGCGACATGGACCCGCCGCGGTTCGTTGTGGGGACGCGGGTGTCGACCTCCAGCGGCATCAACTACTTTCTGCTGTACGACGTGGACGGGGGGCTCCACGACCTCAAGGGCTACAACGCCAGCGGGGCGTGCGCGGTGTTGTGGGGCAGGGACCCGGGGTCGTACGCGGGAAGCGCCATCATTCTCAGCGCCAATGGGTGTTTTGGGAACCAGAGCATGACCTGGGTGTTGGACACGGGGGACGTCTCCTCCAACGGCTTTGGCGCGAGCTTCGGAAACCCGGGGTCGGGGGCCTGGCGACCGGGTGGGTTGTACGGGATGTTCACCGGCTGGAGCTCGAACAAGATGTACGTCTATGACGGCACGTGGCAGAAGGCGACGCTGCCCTTCCCCACGGGGGCGGCGCCCCAGGCCGTGGGCTTCCGGCATACGGGGACGCGGGCGTTGGTGGTCGGTCGGGCCATCGGCTCGCCCATGTACGCCACGGTGACCGAGCACCGCCCGGGCGAGGCGCCAGGCTACCAGGACGTCTGGCTGGACCAGCGCATCCCCAACTACGACAAGGCGCCCTGGTTCGCCCCGACCTCCAACGCCTTCCTCAGCGACGTCGATTGGCGCCCCGCCTCCTGCGACGAGGGCCTCCTCGTCGGCACGGCCAACACGGCGGGCTACGCCATGGTCATCCGCTTCTACGACCAAGACGACCCCGCCTGCGAACCCGCCCTCTAAGGCACACGACCTGCGCCCCCAAAGCCACCCGCCCCCCCGACGAAGAGCGGAGAGGCTCCCCAACATCCCGGCATCACACGAACCGGCGGCCCTCTCGCGGAGAGCTGGACCTCACGCGCCCGGCCCCCCTCGTGCTCGCCTTGACACTACCTGGAAGATCGGGATTCATGCCCCTACGCGGGCTCCGCGGACGAGGCCGCGGTGGGGCGTGAGACAAGGGTTCGAGGCAGGGAGAGGCTGGCGTGGGCGAGGGAACCGAGGGCGGCGTGTTCAACCGCTGGCTCAGAGACGAAAGAGACTTCCACAGACGCGTGTTGGACGAGCCTGATGAGGCGAGCGGCGTGTTGGTGAACCTGGCTCGCCCCACGGCCGAGACGCGGGCCGTCAGTCTGGGCCAGGCACTTCACTGGACCTTGCAGGGGCCCACGCGCTCGCTCACCGCCCTGGTGGGGTATCTCCATCAAGGGGACGTCGGGGATGGAGACGACGGTTCCCACTTGGAGGACCCGGCGCACCTGATCGTCGCGGAGGCCCAGGAGGAAGGGGAGAGCCTGCTCCAACGAGCGGACGCCGTGGCGCACAAGGACCACACGGGCTTCCGCCTGCTCACGGGCCAGCTCAACTCCACGGCGGCCCAGTTGGCGTTCCGAACGTGGTACGTGCTCTGTCGCTGGCGGCACGAGACCTGCGAGCACGAGCAGCGCGCGAACGCGCTCCGGGCGAGGTTCATCGAGCGGGCCGTGAAGGCCAGGTCCTTCGCCCAGGCCGCCCAGGACATCCTGCACTCCGGGAGTGACCTCGGAGGCCCGTTCCAAGCGGCCCACCAACCAGGGGCGGGCCAGGCCGACGACGCGGACACCGCGTCGAGCGCCCCTCACCCCATCGCGGACCTCGTGCGCGGGCTCCAGCCCCTCCCCGGCGAGACGAGGCGCAACCTCGGGAAGCTCGCCGACGCGCTTCAAGAGCAACTCTCGAAGGGTGGCTCTGCGCACGACGTCCACGCGGCCAACATCCTCCTGGGCTTCCTGCTCCAGCGCGCCGCGGACGTCCGCATGGACCGCAGCACAGACGACAGCGGCGGGATCTTCCACCCCAAGATCTACGTCGTCGAGCGTGGCCTCCCCCAAAGCGACCAGGACTCCCACGAGCTCAGCACCGTCGCCTTCGTGGGCTCCACGAACTGGGGCCTGTCCGCCTTCGGCCTACACGACAGCCGCCGCAACACCGAGGTGTCCACGGTCCACAAGGCGCCAGGCCACCTGTGGCCCACCGCCCAGGACGGGCAGGCGGCCGGGAGCGGCGCGTCCACGCAGCCCGGCGCGCGTGGCTCCCTCACGGCCGCCATCGCGAACACCGCCCACGCGCTCTTCGAGGCGGCGCCCCAGATCATCGGCGCGTGGAGCGCCTCCGACGAAGAACTGAGCCGCGTCCCGCCCGCCGCCGAGCTCCTCGCGATCACCGAGGCGAAGCGCTGGACGCGGGACGACCATCCGCCCGAGGAGAAGGAGCCCGGCTCCGAGGAGGGGAAGGCGCGGACGCCGAGCCCAGAGTTCGTCGCGCTCGCACCCCACCTGCAGCGCATCATCCGGCGGGTCTTGGGTCTGGGCGAGGACAAGCCGTACGCCAAGGCCGTCGCCGCGCTGAGCGAGCGTGAGGCCAGCCTCTTTGGCGGCCAGAAGCCCGCCGCCTACCAGGTGGACGGCGCCCTGCGACTGCTCTCCATCCTAGAGGGACCCGGCAACGGCCAAGCCGGCTCCCGCGGGGCCTTCCTCACGGACGAGCCAGGCTTGGGCAAGACCCTCATCTCGCAGATGACGGCGGCGATCCTCCTCGCGCAGCGCCTGACCGAGCACGGCGGTGAGGCGGATCGCCGGGTACGGGGCTGCTTCGTGGTCCCGGCCCGGCTCACCGGGTCAGGGGCCACCAAGGGTGGCGGGAACCCCACCGGCTGGGAGCTCCGCGCGCGCGAGGTGCGCGAGGCCGTGCAGCATCTCCTGGAGAGGGTCCACGGGCTGCCGGCGCCCGAGGCCAAGCGGCGCCTCGGCCGGCTCGAGCTGCGCGTCCTGTCCCACGGTCTCTTCGCCCCGCAGGCCCTGCCCGACGCCGCGGAGCAGGCGGACCTCTGGAGAGATCCCTGGGCCGATGGCACGGACAAGGCCCCCGAGTTCCTCGACAGCTTCGAGTTCCTCGCCAGCTCGGAGGTCGTGGTCATCGACGAGAGCCACAACTTCCGCAACCAGGGATCGCGCGGCACACGCACGCTGCGCTTCCTCCTGTCGCTCCCCGTGCCGGGCGAGGCTTGGGGTGTGAAGATCGCGGCGCCCAGCACGAAAGACGGCCCTCGGGACGGGACGTGGGTCGGCATGGATCCAAGCCAGGTGGCAAGCGCGAACGCCCGCCACCGACGAGTCCTCAACCTCTCCGCCACGCCGTTCAACAACCGCCTGGAGGACCTCATCACCCAAGTGGGCCACTTCCTCCAGGTCCAGGATTGGCACGCGCCCTACTCGAAGCACGAGACCTTCGTGAGAGAGACACCGCTGGGCCTGGACCGGCAGCCCCAGCGCGCCCTCATCGACGTCCTGCACGACGCCCTCCACGCCTGGTACGACCCGAGCACATCGAACGAGGATCGCTCGCGGGCCCTTCGCGTCCTCGTGCAGCTCGTGCGACGCCACCTCCACAGCGGGCGCAGCCTGACCGTCCCACCCGACCAGGCCGAGAGGAAGGCATCCGAGGGCCGCGACGACCGCACCAGGTACGACGACCTGGGGCCGGAGTACACCTGGAGCTCCGGGGCGGGCGCCCAGTGCGAGAAGGCCTTCGCCGGTGCCCTAAAGCTCCGCCGCGCCCAGGAGCGGGCCGAGCAGGAGGCCGCCGAGGCCGGCCTGGACCCCAGCACGGCCCCGATCACAGCGTCCCTCGACGACACCGCCGACGCCGTGCGGCGCAACCTGGAGACCGAGCTCACCCGCCTGTTCGTCCAGCGCTCCCGCATCCGCGCCCTCCGCATCATCGAGGGCGCCTCCACGCCCGCGCCGGCCCACGAGGGAGCCGCCCGGACGTCCCCCGACTCGGAGACGATGTTCCGCAAGCCCCACGTCCCGCGCCACCCCTTGGCCCTCAACCCAGGACAGAACCGCGCTCGCCAGGGCGGCTCCCACACCGAGAGCAGCTCCAACGGCGAGGACGGCTCCAACTTCGAGAGCCAGGTCTTGACCGAGCTCCTCACCGGCCTCCTGGACCCCACCGCCGACACCGGCCTCACCCTCTTCGCCTACGAGCTCAGCGTCCGACGCCGCCGCACCGACGAGCAGTCCGCGCGAAACGCCTTGGGCTTCCAGCGGATCCAGCTCATCAAGCGCCTCCAGAGCAGCCCTTACGCCTTCCTGCGGACCCTGGTGCGCGGCATCTTGCGCAGCTCACTGGCCGAGCTGGCCCTCGTGGAGCGCGCCTTGGAGCAAGACTCCCCGGAGCGCGTCCGGCTCGCCGCCGCGGCGCAGGCGGCCGGCCACAGCCTGGAAGACATCGAGGACGCCCTCACCGACATGCGGGGCGTGATCGAGAACAAGACCGTCGTCGACCAGGTCGCCGCCCTGGGCGAGGGCCACAAGCCCGGCGCCAAGGCGAGGAAAGACGGCAAGACCTTCCAGGTGCGCTGCGGCTGGCTCGACGAGAAGCTGAAGCTCGCGGGAGGGCCCAGCGCCGCGCGCTACGAAAAGAACTACCAGGCCCTCAAGACGGCCCTCGGCGACGAGCCCGCGGCCAGCGCCGTGACCCCCTGGCACGTCGCCCTGCTGGAGGACATCGCCAAGGGGCCGGGCGGGTCCAGGCTGTTCCAGGACATCCAGCGCGTCTCGGGCTGGATCGATGTCAACCTCCTCACCGCGCTCTACGGCGAGCTCTCGGACCTCCAGCTCGAGGGCCAGCCCTTAGACCTCGTGGGCCAGCCCTTCGACACCGTCCGCGACTTCGCCCTAGCGCTCCTCACCCAAGCCGAGAAAACTGCGACGCCCAGAAACCGCCGCGCGCTCCTTGCATGGGTGCTGGAGCGACTGCGCTCGGACCACCGGGCCTGCTCGCTCATCGCGTGGCTGCTCCTCCAGACCGCCCCGCGCACCCCGACGCTGTCGGTCTCCACGGGCAACGCGGACCTCCCCGCGGGGATCCGCTCCCTCATCTTCACCGAGTACACCGACACCCAGGACTACGTCGTCGCCATCCTCGCGGCCTTGACCGCCGTCATGGCTTCACCCGGCGCCGCCGAGACGGACGCCTCGGCGCGCTCGAAGCTGGCCGAGCTGCGCCGGCTCCTCTGGGAGACCGTGAAGCAGGTCGGGAGCGACCTCATCGCCCAGGCCCAGGACGTGAAGCAACAAACGCCCGCGCCGGGCTCCTTCACGGACCCGGGGAACTTCCGCGCCCCCGTAGACCCCGCGTGGTTCCACGGGCTGCTGGAGGAGGCCGAGAGGAACCCCGCACACCTGGACGCCATCGTGGCCGAGCTAGCCGCCGGGTTCGCGTGGGTGTCCGGCAAGACCACCGGCGCCAACGCCACGGGAGAGGGAGAAGCTCGCCTGCGCCCGCCCAGGCTCCGGCCGAGCGACTCGAACGAAGCCAAGGCCAAGGTGACCGTCGTCGACGCCTTCTCGCCCTGGTACCAGATCGAGCCCAGCCTCCCCCAAGAGTCGACGACCAACTCCTCCACACATCGAGAACAGGCGCGCGAGCTCTTGAGCCGCCTGGCCCAGGCCGCCGCGGCGCCCGTCTACGCCCTCATGGCCACCGAGGTGCTCGCCGAGGGCGTGAACCTCCAAGAGTGCGGCGTGGTCATCCACTACGACCTGCCCTGGAACCCCACGAACCTCATCCAGCGCAACGGGCGCGTGGACCGACGCCTGAACCCCACGTACGAGCAGAGCACGCTGCGCGAGGGGCTCAAGAGGAAGCTGTACGACCTCGCCGCCTACGACGTGGACCCCGCCCTCCCCGACTTCCAAGCCCCCGAGCAAGTCTTCCACTTGACCGTCGTCCCCGTGGAGCCCGACCTCACCAAGGCGGCCGACCACTCCGGGACGGCCGACTCCGAGGCCGACGTCCAGAACCAGGTCCGGCGCCGCCTGGCGCGCAAGCTCTACGACATCCAAACCCTGTTCGGCTTGACGAGCTGGCCCGTGGTCCTCGACGAGGACGACGCCCGCCGCGTGCTGTCGGGCGAGCTGGACTTCGAGACCCCCGGCTTCCGGCGGCGCGAGGAGCTCTTCGCCGCGCTCCGCAAGCTGGACGGCGTGATCCCCGGGCCCTCCCAGTCCGAGGACGCGCAGCCCTCGGACACGCCCCCAGAGGCCACCGCCTCCCGGCCCGGCTCTCTCCTGCTCACCGTGCCCGCATGGCTCCGTGCGCGGCTGGCCCAGAGGCTGGTCGGCGCCGGCCCCGGTACCGACCCACCACCCGACACCGCCCAAGACGAGTCCCTCCCCGGCGCGGCGGGCCACGACGCGCTTCAACAGGCTTGGCGCGATATCCGCGCCGCGGGCGTGGTGCTGTGGACACCGGCCAAGCCCGTCACCCGGCCCGTCCGCTCGGTCACGGACGCGACCGCAGCCGACAGCCAACAGCAAGGCGCCATCTGCGGGAGCCTCATCCGCAGACGGCGGCCCCAGAGCCGTCCAGAAGCGCCAACGTCCGCGGACCTGACGACCTCGGCAGCTCCCAAGGAAGCTCCCAAGGCAGATCCCATCGACGAGGCGCTGGTCTGGTTCTACGGCAGCTACGACAAGGAGGTCTTCTTCCGCCGTTGGCTAGGCTTGCCCCCAAGCACGACGCCCGGAATCCTTGTGCTTCCCGTGGCGCCCGTGGAGCTCCCAGGTGTCGCCGAGAAGAAGGATGCCCGGGAGAGCGCTGGCGAGGACGACATGCACGAGGGAGAGATCGCGCCCACGGAGCTGGCGGACGAGATCCTCCTCACGGTCGTGGACGCAGGCGTCAGCGGGCTCGACTTCCAGGTCGCCCAGGAGGACGCGGCGATCCCGGCCGGGCTCTTCGGTCCTCCAGCCCTGGGTTCGCCCCACACGGACGCCCGCGCCTGGCTCATGAACTCTTGGGCGCTGGCGCGGGTCCACCCGGAGAAGGGAGTGCCGCGGGGGGGCTTCGGGCCACTCAACGCAAGCAGAGGCCTCAGGAAGATCGGGGTCAGCCCGCCCGACCACGAGCAGCAAACCCCAGCCCCCCCAACCGACGAGCCTGCCCCATCCACACCGAACCTGTGGCTGCGTTTCCAGCCCACGTCGTGACCTTACCAACGCGGCGGCCGCGACCGCCGCGCCCGCGCCAGGTCCCCCGACCTGGCCCTGTGGAATCCAGAGCACCTTCCCATCTTCCCCGTTAGCACACCGCCGGAGCTACCATGTCTCCCACCTATTCGAAGGCAGCGAGCACCCTGCAAGACATCGCCCGCCGCACCCCCTCCACGCGCGCCCGCGACACGACGGACGCCCAGCGCGTCCTGTTCGGACTGCTCCAAGACCTCGCGTCTGCTCGGGGCACCGAGCTCCCCCAGGAGCTCCTCGAGCTCTACGTGGGAGATCTGGAGAACGCAGAGACGCTCCGCACCGGGATGCTGCAAAAGCTGCGGTCCTTTCAGTGGTTCCCCGGCGCGACGCTCGCCTTTCACGAGCTGGCGCTGGCGGAGCGTGGCGAGGGGGCAGGCCTGACGTTCGTACGCACGCCCTTCGCGGTGCTGAGCCTGACCATCCGCCTCAGCGCGGCCGAACGCATCCGCGTGCCCAGCGGCGCGCTCACCGCGCTGCGCGAGGAGTACATCACCAGGACCTCGGGGCTGGGGGCCATCGGGAGCCAGGAGACCCGAGGCCGGCGCCAGCTCCTGGACAACTCCGTGGTCCTCCTCGTCGTCGTGGACGGCCCCGCCTATCGGGTCCCCGAGCTCATCGTCGTGGGGCCATCCGAGGCAGACGTCTCCGAGGAGGGACGTGAGGACACCCAGGGGACGCTCACCGTCCACAGCGTCTACCTGCCCTTGAACGACATCGCCACCCGCACGCCGCCCCCCGTCGCGGACGACTTCAACGAGGCGCTGACCTCACAGCTCGGGCCGCTCCTCCAGACCAGCGGCGACCCCGAGCACTGGAAGAAGGCCTTCAGCGCCTCGTCCACGACCCTCAAGCAGGCCCGCTCCCTGTTCGCCAAGCGCCTCAAGGAGACCTTGGGCCACCTCATGGGCCTGCTGGAGGAGACGCGGGGCGCGCCGGCCACGGACGGCGAGCTGGTGTCCCTGCGAGACGCCGCCTCCATCCTGGCCTACCGCACGATGTTCGTCCTGGAGCTGGAGCGCCGGGGCCAGCTCTACCTCGACCGCGCGCCCGCCGTGCCCTTCCGGGGCGGGACACTCGATCGGCGGCTGGACGAGATCTTCGAGTACATGAGCGGGAAGGACGACCGCGCGTCCGCCCCGGGCGCCGCCCTGGCGCGCCTCATCTGGACCTCCCAGGCCATCCGCGGGGACCTCGACCCCGCGGGCGGCGACCACGGCCTGGTCGTCCACGGGCCCTCCATCTTCGCCAACCTCCCCAACCGGGCCTTCGACACCGCCGTCGAGGGCTGGCTGGAGCACGTGGACAAACTGGCCCAGGCCCTCACAGCCGGCCCACCCCAAAGCCGCGGCACCGACGCCCCCGACGTCGATCTGCTGGCCCGCTGGGACAAGGCCCTGCGGGCCGCCGGGGCCGTCATGCTCGGCCACCTGGACGAGGAGGCCACCCGCGAGCTCAACCTCTTGGGCGACGCGGCCGCGCGCCACCGCCACCGGGTCCTGGGCAGCATCTACGAGCACATCCTGGAGATGCGCCCCCACCGCGCCAAGAACGGCCGCGTGGACTTGGTGAGCAAGGCCGGCGGGAAGAAGCAGACCGCCGCCGACGAGCGCGCCGCCCTGGGCGCCCACTACACGCCGGTGACCCTGGTGAACGAGGTCGTGCGCCCCGCCCTGGGCGTGGTCTTCCGCAACGCCTGGGAGGCGGCCGATCACGATCTGGCCGCCTACCGAGAGCGCCTGCGCCACCTGCGCGCCGTGGACCCGGCCATGGGCAGCGGCCACTTCCTGACCGTCACGGCCCTGGAGATCGCCCGCGAGCTGGCCTGGACCGAGCTGCGCGACGCCCCGCGCTTCGTGGAGCTGGCCGGCCGGGGCTTGAGCCCCGACAGCCAGTGGGACGAGCCCCTGACCCACCACAACCCCATCGGCCCGGACGTCACCAGCGCCAACAACAACAGCGACAGCGACGCCGGCGCCGACGAGTCCGCCGCCTCCCGCTGGGACGAGTCCTACATCGACCCGGCCCAGGCGGCGGCCTTCGAGGAGGCCGTCCAGCGCGCCCTGCCCGGCGTCATCCAGCGCAGCGTCTTCGGCGTGGACGTGAACCCCCTGGCCGTGGAGCTGGCCAAGCTGTCCCTGTGGCTCTTCGAGGTCGTGGAGCACCGGGGCGCGCCCGCGAGCGCCCCATCCGGCCAACCGGCCAGCGACGCCTACCCGGCCTTGAGCTTCCTGGACGCCAACCTGCGCTGCGGCGACAGCGTCATCGGCCTGAACCTGGACGAGGTCCAGGCCATCTTTGGCAAGGCCAGCACGAAGGCCAAGACCAGCAAGGGCCAGGGGTCCGAGGACCTATTCACCTGGTTCGCCAAGCGCCGCGAGACGCTGGACCAGCGCCTGGGCGACATCCGAAAGCTCCTGGAGGCCCTTCGCGCCGAGCAGCCTTCGCCCGGCGACGTCGATGCCGTCCCGGCGGGCGGCCGCACGCGCGGCGCCCGCGACTACGCCCGGCGCCAGGCCCTCCACGACCAGGCCCAGGCGCTGACCAAGGACCTGGGTTGGATCTTCGACCTGGCGACCTTCCTCAAGCTCCACGGCTACACGAGCGGCTCCCGTGCCGACGCCACGCTGCACCCGGTCCACTGGCTGCTCGTGGGCACCGAGCCACCGCAGGACGCCGAACCCAAGACCATCAAGGAGGCGGTGAATAACGCGTTGAAGCAGGCGCTGGAAGCGCCCTTCGAGGACACGCCCGCCCTGCGCGCGCTCAAGATGCGCCTGGCTCAAGCCCTGCGCCGCGGCGTGGACGCCCGGCCCATGCGCCCCCTGCACTGGCCCCTGGCCTTCCCCACCGCCATCTTCGAGGGCGGCTTCGACCTCATCGTCGCCAACCCGCCCTTCATCGGAGACCGCGACGTGAAGGGCCGCCTGGGCGAGCTCCGTGTGGAGTTCCTGAAGAACCACTACACCCAGGGCAAGGTCTCCGAGTACGCGGGGTACTTCTTCCACCGCTTCGCCGAGCTCATGGGGTCGGGGGGGGCCATCGGCAGCCTCTCCACGAACTCCATCGCCCAGGCCAAGAACCGACGATACGTTCTCGTACCCTTACTCAAGGGCCCTGCTCGCTCGGCGGAGCGAACGGTGCAACTGTTCCGTACGGTGCGCAACCGGGTGTGGCCGGGCGCCGCCGCGGTCCACTACGCCATGCTCCACCTGGCACCCGCCGTGAGCACTCTCGAACTTGCCCCTCGGCTCGTGATCCCTCAGTGGAACGATACGTCGCTGCAAGGGGACCAGGCCGACCCTGACGACACATCGTCCTCACGAACCGAGGCATCCGAGAGGATCGGAGACCTGATCATCCCGCTCGCGACTGGAGAGAGGATCTCAAGCTTCCTCGACCAGTTCTCCGAGACAGAATCCGAGAAACTACCGGGCTTCGCCCAGGAGATCGTATCGCAAGGCATGATCCTCCGCGGCAAGTTCTTCCTCCATCGCGAGCCCGGCGACGACATCCGCGAGGCGATCGAATCTATACCCGGCCGGGAGCGAGACGCGCTGGCGGCGTACTTCAACGCCGAGAGCCTGCAGCAAAACCCAACGCCCCTGCCCGCCGACGTAGCCATCGACTTCTTCCAGCCCCTCCTGGACGAGGGGCTCGCCAAGGCCCCGGTGGAGGAACAAGAGGGTTGGCTCGAGCAGCGCTATCCCACGCTCATGGCCCAACTCCGGTCCGTGAGCCCCCACCTGAACAAGCCCAACGGCAAGGGCGAGCTCCCGCTGTCCGTGTACGACGAGCGGAAGAAACTGCGCGGCAGGATGGGCATCGACGGCGACCACGCCCGCCACTGGTTCCTGTTTGGCTCCGTGCGACACGGCATGCGCCGCGCCTGGCGGGGACGACCGTACGTCTACGCATTCCCACGCGTCATCAAGACCTGGTCACCGTCCCGGTTGCTGCTGGAGGACCCCCACACGGGGCTGCGGGTTTGTCCCATAGACGCGATGTTCATCGCCCCCACCAGCTCCTTTCTCTGGTTCGGCGTCGTGCAGTCGGCGCTGTTCGAGCAGCTCGTCCGGCGGCAGTGCTCGACGTTGAAGAGCGACCTGCGCTTCAGCCCCACCGACGTCTTCCCCTACTTCGCCTACCCCTGGCCGTCGTGGTGGGACGCCGAGGCGGGGCGGGTGCGCAGCGATCCCCCGGCGGACGACGCCCTCACCGGCGCCCTGGCGGACGTGGCCCGCGTGGCGGGCGAGCTGCTGGAGCACCGCGAGCAGGTCCTCACGCGCCCCGCCGAGCACGGCGTGCCCGAGGAGGCCTACACGCAGAGCCAGTGGGGGCCCACGAAGCTCTACAACCTCTACGACGACCCCGAGGTGGGCGACGACGAGGTGCCCGGCGTGGCCCGGCTGCGCGCCCTCCACGTGGAGCTCCTCCAGGCCGTCCTGCGAGCCTACGGCTGGGACGACCTGGCCGAGCGCTGCGGCCGCGAGGACTGGAGCTTCCAGCGCCCCTGGATCGACGGCACCCTGCGCTTCGTGCCCTCGGCGGACGTCCGCGGCGAGCTCTACGTCCGCGCCGCCCAGGCCAACGCCCAGCGCTTCGAGGAAGAGCTGGACCTCCTGGAGCCCCACGCCCGCCGGGCCGTCTCCCAGCCGGTGGAGGGCAAGAAGACGAAGAAGACCAAGAAGACCAAGAAGACCAAGAAGAATCCAAGCTTCGTGACCGACAGCTTCCACAAGCACCTCAAGGCGCTGAACGTCCACGTCACCAAGCCCGTGGCCGCCGCCCTCCTGGACCGCCTGGCCAAGACCGGAGACCTCTTCTTCACCGGCACGAACTACGAAGTTCGGAGAGGCCGTTAGGCTCCACAGCACCAGCCCTGGCCCAGGCCCGGCCAGGGGACCGCCCCACCGCACGTCCTGGCCGGGCCGCCCCGCCCGCCCACCACGCCGCCCCACCACCCAGC
>CAYZID010000081.1:0-21768 GCA_964478315.1 uncultured Myxococcales bacterium
GCCTTGGGGCGGGTTCGGGGCGACATGCGGGCCGCGGGGGGGCGGGACGCCGGGGGGTATAGGGGTCTGCGAGGCGCCTCCCGTGGCAGATGACGCCCCAGCACCGGGACCAGGAGCCAGGAACCATGACGTCGCATCGCGAGGTTGGGAAGGAACGCCATCACGGGGCCGGGCGCGCCCTCCTCGCCGGGCTGAGCCTCGTGGGCGGGCTGGCGCTGCCGCAGACGCGGGCCCTGGCCGCGCCGTCAGGGGGAGGCGGCTACGCCTGGTCGGGGGGGGGCTGCACCGCCTCGGCCTGTCACGCGGGCGTGGAGCCCATCCGCAACCCCGACTCCGAGATGTTCCAGCAGCTTGTCGCCGAGGGCCGCAAGTACGGCGACCGGGACGGCTGCGTGCCCTGCCACGGCGGCGACCCCGCGGCCACGACCGCCGAGGCCGCCCACCAGGGCGCGCCCGCGTCCCTGACCGCCGCTGGCGGACCCAAGGGCTTCTACGCCGACCCAGCCTCCCCCTGGGTCAACGCCGAGACCTGCGGCCGCTGTCACCCCAAGCTGGTCCAAGCCCAGTGGGCCAGCCTCATGATGACCGAGAGCGGCAAGATCCAAGGCACCGCCTGGGCTTTCGGCGGCAAGGAGGGTTACGAACACACCTGGGCCAACTACGACCGCGAAGACCCCGAGGACCCCCACGACCGCCTGGGCACCGACGCCTACCGCGCCTACATGGAGGCCCGCAAGGCCGCCCAGCCCAACGTCTACCCCAGCAAGCAGACCGCCCTCCCCCCGGCCCCCACGGCCGCCGAGGTCGCCGCCGACCCCTCCAAGGCCTTCCTCACCTATCAGCGCGCCGAGTGCCAGCGCTGCCACCTGGGCGTCAAGGGGCGCCCCCGCCGCGGCGACTTCCGCGGCATGGGGTGCGGCGCCTGCCACATCCCCTACGGCAACGAGGGCCTCTACGAAGGCGGCGATCAGGCCATCCCCCACACGCGCGAGAAGGGCGAACCCGGGCGCCCCCTCGTCCACACCATCCAGAGCACCCGCGACGCCCCCGTCACCGTCCACGGCGTCACCTACACCGGCATCCCCGTGGAGACCTGCACCACCTGCCACAACCGCGGCAAGCGCATCGGCGTCTCCTACCAGGGCCTCATGGAGTCCGCCTACGACTCGCCCTTCACCGAAGGCGGCGGCGGCCAGATCGGGCTCCACTCCAAGCACTACGTCGCCATGGAGAAGGACATCCACTACCAGAAGGGGATGCTCTGCCAAGACTGCCACACCTCCATCGACCACCACGGCGACGGCTTCGGCGTGGGCACCAACCTCGCCGCCGTGGAGATCGAGTGCGCCGACTGTCACGGCACCCCCGACCGCTACCCCTGGGAGCTGCCCCTGGGCTACAGCGACGAGCGCGTGAATGACGGCGGCCGCGTGAACCCCGACGGGCCCCCGCGCGGCGTCGCCACCGAGGTCCCCGCCCGCCTCCACCAAGGCTGGGTGGCGCCCTTGGCCCAACCCAGCCCCGACGACGACGGCGGCGACACAGGCTACCTCCTCACCGCCCGCGGCAACCCCATGCCCGAGGTCGTCCGGCACGGCACCCAGGTCGTCGTCCACACCGCCGGCGGCAAGGACCTGACCCTCAACCCCCTCAAGCGCCTCGTGGAGCGCGACGAGATGTCCCACGGCGGCCGCGTCGCCATGGTCAACGTCGCCTCCCACATGGACCAGCTCGAGTGCTACACCTGCCACTCCTCCTGGGCCCCCCAGTGCTACGGCTGCCACGTCGAGGTCCGCTACGACCAGGGCGCCCACGCCCGCGACTGGCTCGCCGGCGGCCACGGCCACCTGGACCCCGCCCACCGCGCCGACCCCGACGAGTCCCAGACCCGCCGCGACATCCCGGGCCACGTCACCGAGAAGCGCTCCTACCTGCGCTGGGAAGATCCCGTCCTGGGCAACAACGGCGAGGGCCGCATCACCCCCCTCATCCCCGGCTGCCAGGTGGCCGTCACCGTCGTGGGCGAGGACGGCAAGGACGTCGTCCGCAACCACTTCTTCCGCACGCCCCCCGGCACCGAGGGCGGCGGCGAGGAGGGCCAGATCGGCAGCGACATGAGCCCCGTCCACCCCCACACCGTGGGCCGCTCGCGCTCGTGCACCTCGTGCCACGCCTCCGCCAAGGCCCTGGGCTACGGCATGGACGGCGTCCGCGGCGCCCCCGACCGCAACCAGCCCGTCGTCATCGACCTCACCACCGCGGACGGCACCGTCCTCCCCAAGAGCGCTCGCCCCCAGGTCGAGGCCATGCCCGGCCTGGACGGCGACTGGGCGGCCGTCGTCACCCCCGACGGCCGCCAACTCCAGACCGTGGGCCACCACTTCCAGGGCGAGGGCCCCCTCACGGCGGCCCAGCGCGCCCGGGTGGACCGGCGGGGGACCTGTGAGGCCTGCCACCAGGAGATCCCCTCGGGCTCCCTCGCCGTCTCCGCCCTCCACCACGTCGCCTCCATGATGGGCGCCCTCCCCGCCGACGCGGCCGATCACGCCGCCCTCGTCCACAAGGTCGTCCTGACCAGCGCCTGGGCTCAGGTCGGAGGCGCCGCCGCCGCCGCCGGGCTCCTCCTCGCCCTCGCCCTGTGGTGGCGCCGCCGCCGCCGCGCCGCAGCCCGCCGCGCCGCTGCACCGCCTACCCCTTGACGAGCGGCCGGCTCGGGCGAACTCTCCGTGCGGCCCGAATCGGTTTCCACCCATCCGCGTCGGCCCGCGCCCGCCGCGCCGACCGCCGCCCCTTCCGCCTCAAGGAGCCCCATGCCCTCTCCCCTCCCCGCTCCCGCCCCCGGTACGTTGCGCCTGGCCCTGGCCCTGGACGACACCGGCAGCCTGACCCCCGAGCACTTCGGCCACGCCGCCACCTACCGCGTCGTGGACATCACCGGCCCCGGTGACGCGGGCGCCGTCGTCACCGACCTCCCCGCCGCGGGAGGGCACCACGACCACCACCACCACGACCACCACCACGGCCACGGCGAAGGCGGCAAGGCCCGGGCCGTCATCCAGCGCATGCGCCAGGGCGGCGTCCAGGTCCTCGTGGGCCGCGCCTTCGGCGCCAACATTCACCGCGTCAAGCGCATGTTCGTGCCCGTCCTCGTGCGGGCCGCCGAGCCGGCCGAGGCCATCGCCGCCGTGACCGCCCGCTTCGACGAGGTGCGGGCCGCCTGGGAGGCTGGCGAGGAGCGGAGCCACCTCATCATCCGCTGACCGCCGCACCCCCCGCGGGCGGCTCGGTGCCCCGCGCGCCCCGCGTGACGACCCCGACGGCTCGGGGAAAGCGTCCACCGCGTTGCCCCGCGCCCTCCCCTTGGGCACCATGGGCCCGCAGCGGGAGCTGCGAGCGGGGCCGGCGGGCCCAGGGGGGGGGAGCGTATGGGGCAGCCACGAAACCCGACGAGGCCCACGCGGAGCGGGCCCGACGCCGCGTCCGCGCCGCGCTCAGCCCGCGCGCCTTCCGCCGCCCGCCAGCTCCGCGGCCAGCGCCTCGTGGCCGGGGACCGCACCCGCCGCGCCCTCGCCCGCCTGCTGGGTGTGGGCCTCAAGGGGCGCCCCAACCCCGTGCGCGCCGTCGTGTGGGAGGACCGGCAGCTCGTCCTGGAGATCGGCTGGGGAGAGGCGCCCCTGCGCTTCACCCTGCGCCGCCGCGAGGGGGACGAGCGCGGCTTCATCACCACCGACCACCTGGTCCTCAACCACGACCCCGGTGAGGTGGACCCCGAGCTCGTCCGCGCCATGCGCAAGCGCGCCCCCTTCCGCTTGCTCCCCTACCAGATGGAGCACATGGCGCGCCTCGTGCTGAGCGACCCGGCCGTGCGCGGCCCCGGCGCGGGCGGTGCCGAGTCGCTGGCGCAGGACGCGGGCCGGGGCCAGGGGCCGGAGGCCCCCCACGAGGCCCCGCCCGCCATCGCCCGCCACGCCGAGGCCGGCGGCGCCGCCACGCGCGCCGCCCTGGAGCGCCTGTTCGAGCTGGGGCCCACGCCCTACACCGTCACCGCCGCCGCGTGGACCGGCACGGCCCTGTCCTTCGAGGTGCGCCCGCGCCGCGACGAGGACCCCGACGAGGCCCCGCCCGTCTTCCTCGTCCAGTCGCGCGAGAGCGGCGGCCGGGGCTTCGCCCAGGTGGGGGAGCTCGTGCTGTCCCACCTCTCCGTGGTCCCCGACGCGGCCCTCGTGCAGGCCCTCACCGCCGCCGCCCGGCGCAACCTCGTCGGCAAGGGCCTGGAGGACCTCGCTCGGATCGTCGCCGACGACCCCGAGCGCGGCCGCGCCGGCCTGCCCGTCCCGAGCGCCACCGACCACGAGGCGCCCGCCTCCATGCTCCTGGACTGGGGACCCACCGACGCCTGGGCCGACTTCTTCGCCGCCGCCGAGATGCAGCGCGCCCAGCTCGACTCCATGGACCCCATGGAGTTGTTCGTCTTCGCCCAGCACTCGGACGCCGAGTGCAACAACGTGGACCCCTTCGGCGTCGCGCCCCTGCAGTGGCTGGTCGCCTACCCCTGGGACGATCGCCTCCGCCGCGGCCGCACGCCCAAGCCGCGCTTTCTGCCCCAGCAGCTCGGCTCCATGGGCGGCTACTCCAGCGACCTCACCGAGACCGACGTCATCCTGGGCAACCCCGACAAGCTCCGGCGCATGATCCACTACGCCGCTCAGGAGGCCGAGCGCACGGGCAAGACGCTGTTCGTCTCCAACACCTGCGTCCCCATCGTCACCGGCGAGGACGTCCACAGCATGTACGAGCACGAGGCCGCCCAGTGCAACTGCGCCTCGGCCTACCTCACGGTCACCCCGCAGTCCATGCAGGGCGTCTTCGAGCCGATCCTCGTCGACCTGCGCCTGGAGGCCGAGCGTGATCTCACCCCCGACCCGGGCGCCATCAACCTCCTGGGCCACGCCCCGGGCCGCGACCTCGATGAGCTGGAGGGGTTGCTGACCGACGCGGGCGTGCGGCTGAACACGGTGCTCTTCCCCGAGCTCACCAAGGACCGCATCCTGCGCCTCCCCCGCGCCGCCACGCACCTGGCCCTGCCCAACGCCCTGTGGGCCCACCTGTACGAGCAGGTGGGCGCCCGCTCCCAGTGTGAGCTGGTCGTGGGGCCGCCCCCCTACGGCTGGCGTGGCACCCGGGCGTGGCTCCGGGAGGCGGGCCGCGTCACCGGCCGCGAGGCCCAGGCCGCCGCCGCCTGGGAGGCCGCCGCCGCCCGCGTGGCCCCCGCCTGGCGGCGCGCCGTGGAGGCGGCCCAGGGCAAGCGCCTGGCCCTGGTCGTGCGGCCCTTCGGCGAGCTCCACCACCTCTTGGAGCCCGCCTCTACCTGGGGCGTGCCCCTCGTGGAGCTCCTGGAGGAGATGGGCTTCGGGCTGGACGTCTTCCTCCTGGGGCGGGGCCGCCAGGGCCGCGCAGGTCGCACCGAGGTGGAGCGCCAGGTCCGCGAGCTGTTCGCCCAGCCCGAGCGCCACGCCCTCATCTGGTTCAGCACCCTGGACGAACTCCTCCAGGGCCTCCGCGACAGCGAGGCCCGCGCCGTCTTCACCAACCACAACTTCGACTGGCGCGTGAGCCAGGCGGGCAAGGCGGCCTTCTCCCTCCAGCTCTTCGAGCGCGGGCTCGACGGCGCCGTCCGCAGCGTCGAGCGCCTCCTCAACGCTTGCGAGGTCCCCTTCTTTCGCCGCTTCCAGCGTCACCTCGCCAGGGACGCCGAGGGGCGCTTCCGCTACGAGGTGTCCCCATGACCCCCAAGACCGGACCCCTCACCGACGCCGAGCGCTTCCAGCGGTTCTCGCGCCACGTCCTCACCAACTCCGCCGCCTTGGGGGACCGCGCCGAGTTCAGCACGCACATCAGCGAGTCCTACCTCACGGGCGTGTACCTAGCCCTCAATGCCATCTCCGACGCGCGCCTGGTCTTGGAGGGCCCCGACTGCACCCACATGAAGACGCAGTTCGTTCAGGGCAATCACGACCTGCTGTCCACGCTCACCAGCGTCTCGGGCTATCACCGCATGGTCCACACGGGGCTCCATCCCTCGGGCATGACCGACTCCCGCGAGGGGCCTCTCGCCAAGACCATCGACGAGGTGGCGCGCCACCCGACCACCGCCGGCGTGCTCGTGTCCTCCATGCCCATGGCCTTCGTTACCGGCGCCGACTACGACCGCCTGTGTCGCGACGCCGCCGAGGCCACGGGCAAGCCCATCGTCCCCGTGCGCGGCCTGTCGCTGTCCGGTGACTGGCTGGACGGCTACGTGGAGACCCTGCGCAGCCTCGCCCTGCACCTGCCGCTCCCCGAGCGGGCGCGAGACGCCCAGCCCGACCCCAAGAAGGTCGCCCTCATCGGCCACTTCCACGACCGCAACGAGGGTGACCAGGTCGCCAACCGCGCCGTCCTGAAGGAGCTGGTGGAGGCCGCTGGCGGCGAGCTGGTCACCGTGTGGCTCGACGGCGGGCCTTGGGCCGAGCTTGGGCGCGTGGCCGAGGCGGGCACCGTCGTGGGTCTCCCCTACGGGCGGCGCGCCGCCAAGCGCGTGGCGCGCCGGGTGGGCGCCCAGCGCGTGGACCTGCCCCTGCCCTTCGGTGTCGAGGGCACCGAGGGCTTCGTCTACGGCCTCGCCGACGCCCTGGGCACGCCCCGCGCCCAGGTGGACGCCTACCTGGACCCGCTGCGCGCCAAGGCTGCCCGGCGCCTGGAGTGGGTCGTCCAGTTCGTCTTCGAGGGCAAGCGCGTGGGCTACGTGGGTGACCCGCACCTTCTGCCCGGCGTGCTGGACACGGTCTCTCTCCTGGGGGCCAGCGTGTCCTTCGTCGTCGTCGTCAACCGCGAGGAGGCGTCCAAGGGCGTGCGCCAGCTCGTCCCCGCGGAGCGCCTCCTGTTCCGGCCTCGCCTCACCGAGTTCCAGCGCTTCGTCATCGAGCGCTCCCTGGCCGAGCCCCCCGACCTGGTGATCACCAACGCCCGGGGTCTCCTGGGCGCCAACCCCTTCGCGGCCCGCGTGGAGTTCGGCTACCCGTCCAACTACTCTCACGCCCTGGCCGACGTGCCCTTCTTGGGCTACCAGGGGCTGCTGGCCTTCGTGGAGCGCATGGCCAACGCCCTGCGCGCCCACGACGTGGACCGGGCCTTGCGCGCCGTCCTCGACCTGGGGCTGGAGGGCGCGGGTGACGCCCCCTGCCACGCGCCGCCGCCAGATCCCCAGCCGGAGTTCCACCCCGAGCCCGGGGCGTCATGACGACCCGCCCCCAGCCCGGCGCGCCGCCACTGTTGAGCGCCGTGCAGGCCGCCGTCCCCGACGAGCACCGCTGGGTCTCGGTCCTGTTCGTGGCCCTGGCCCGCCTGGGCGCCCCCGTGCGCGAGGCGCGCTTGGCCGACGGCGCCCTCACCGTGCGGTTCGAGCCCGCGGGTGGCGCGGCGCCCCTGGTCGCCCGCGTGAGCCTGCGCACGCCCGGGGGCAAGGGCTGGGGGGAAACCGACCACTTGGTCTTGGGGCACGACGCTCCCGCCACCCTGGCCCCCGCCCACGAGGCCCTGCTGCGTGACCTTCGCCGCGTGGTTCGCAAGCTCGCCCCCACCATCCCCGCGCGGGCCGGGCAGTGGCGGGGCTTCGCGACGGTCCTCGCGGGCGGTGCCGCCGGGCCGCCCAGCCCCGACGAGCCGGTGCCCCCGGGCGAGCCCGACGCGGGCCCCACCGTGGTCGGGCGCCTCTATCCCTTCTTGACCGTGGAGCGCTCCGAGCGTCCCGACGGCGTCCACCACGAGGTCCTCCTGCGGACCATCTCCCAGTGCAACGAGGCGTGCCCCTTCTGCTCGGGCCCCAAGCACGACCGTCCAGACACGCCGCTGGTCCTCGCCGCGCTGGACGCGATCGCCGCCCAGCTCCCCGGCGCCCTCGTGTCCCTCACGGGCGGCGAGCCCACGCTCAAGGGGGGCCTCCTGGACGAAGTTCGCTACGCCTTGGGCCTCCCCGGCATCGGGCGGGTCCAGGTCCAGACGAACGCCACCCGCCTCGTGGGCCCCTTCGCCCCCGCGCGCTGGCCGCGCGACCCGCGCCTGAGCTTCTTCGTGTCGCTGCACGCCGTGGAGGCCGCCCGCTACGACGTCATCACCGGGAGCCGCGGCCTGCTGCCAGCGGCGCTGGAGGGGCTCCGGGGGCTCACGGCGCTGGGGCACGCCGTGACGGTGAACACCGTGGTCACCGACCGGAACCTGGATCACCTGGAGGCTGTGGCCGACGTCGTGGCCGGCCTGTCTGTCCCCGCGGAGGTTGACGCCCAGCCTGGGGCGGGGGGGCCCCGCTGGCACCTGTCGGTGCTCATGTGCCCCGAGCAGAGCCCCGGCGCGGCCGCTTTGCTCGTGCCCTACACCGAGCTCGTGCCTCGCTTGGTCGAGGCCGTGGCCCACGCCCGGGCAGTGGGCCTCCCCGTGGACTCGCTGCTGTCGTCCACGCACGCGTCGGTCCCACCGTGTCTGGCGCCCGCCTCGCACCGCGCGGAGGCCACGCGGTACGCCCCGGCGGTGGGCGCGGAGACGGGCTACGAGGACGTCCCCGCCCACAGGCGGCGCCCGTGGGTCAAGGCCGCCCGCTGTCGGACCTGCGCGGAGGACGCGCGTTGCTTGGGTGTCCCCGCCCCCTACGCCGCGCGCTTCGGCTTGGACGAGCTCAGCCCGTTGTAGAGTCGGCGGAGCCCGCGTCTTCGCGCCACGCGCAGGCGACGAGGCGTGTGGCGTGCTCGTCGTAGCGGACGCCCGCGAGGTCTCCGCAGATGGCTACGCGCGCGAAGCCCGCCTCCAGCAGCGTCTCGCGGAGCGTGGCGCCCGCGTAGAGGCGGTGCCCGAAGCGGTGCTCGTGGGTGCCGTCTTCGTCCACGATGATCCAGCGGTTCTCGATCCAGTCGAAGTCCCCGCGGACCTCGCGCTCGATGAGGAGGAACCGCCCATCCCGTTCTTGCCAGTCCCGGGGCGTGAAGATGCGGCTCAGGACCTCGGAGCCCATGAGCTCCACGACGAGGGCGCCACCGGGCGCGAGGCTGTGGTGGACGCGGCGCAGGAGGGCGAGGTCGTCCGCGGGGTCCTCGAAGTAGCCGAAGGAGGTGAACAGGCTCACGGCCAGGTCGTAGGGCCCACCCTCTCGCAGGTCGGCCGTGTGGAGATCTCCCAGGCGCAGCGTCACGTCCAGGTCCTCGGCCGTGGCGCGGTCGCGCGCTCGGTCCAAGAAGGCCTGGGTTCGGTCGATCCCGGTCACCGCGAACCCGCGCCGAGCGAGCGCGAGCGTGTGTCGGCCGGGCCCACAGCCCAGGTCCAGGGCGCGTCGGCCGCGAGGGCGGGCCAGGTTTAGTAGGGCCTCCACTTCGGCCTCCGCTTGGGCGAAGCGCTCGGCGTGGAACAGGAAGGGCGCCGCGCGCAGCCAGAAGGCGTCTCCTTGGGCTTGCAGGGGGTGTCGCTGTCCGGGGGCCACGGGGCTCCTGTCACTGTGTGCTGTGTGGGGAAAAGGAAACGTAGTGGCCCATCGGGTGGCTCGCAACTCTCTCGCTGTGCGAGCGAGCGATAGCTCGGTAGACGACCCGCGGGGGCTCGTGGCACACAGAGGGACCTTCGTACGCGAACCGCGTTCGCCTGCGTCCCTCGCGTCGCCGCTGGTGGTCCGGGGTGACGGGGCGTCGCCCAGCCCGAGGACAGTGCATGCTCGATCCCACACGCTTCCCTGAGTCCGTCATCATCGGCGAGTGCTGGGCCCGTGATGGGCTCCAGAACCAGGCGCAGGTCGTCTCCACGGACGACAAGGTCGCCATGATCACCGGCATGGTGGAGGCCGGGATCACCAAGATCGAGGCGACCAGCTTCGCCCCGCCCAAGATCCTCCCCCAGTTCGCGGACGCCGACGAGGTCTTGCGGCGCATCCCCCGGAAGCCTGGCGTGGACTACCGGGTCATGTGCACGAACATGCGCGCCATCGACCGCGCCGTAGCGGCTAGGGCCGAGGGGCACGGGGCGGACGAGATCATGATGGTGCTGTCGGCCAGCGAGAGCCACAACCGCGCCAACGTCCGCATGACCCGCGACGACAACCGGCGGCTCATCGAGAAGATGGCCCGGCGCGCCATCGACGAAGGCCACGTCGTCTTCGGTTGGGTCTTGACGGCCTTCGGCTGCCCCATCGAAGGGGACGTGCCGCTGGCGCGCGTCCTCGAAGACGCCCGGTGGTGGCGGGACATCGGCGCAACCATCTTGGGCTTCGGCGACACGACCGGCGTGGCTAACCCGCTTCAGGCCTCCCGCTTCTACGACACGGTCGCTGCCGAGGGCTACGGCCCCGACTCCCGGGAGAAGACCGGCGTGGACGTGGTCGTGCACTTCCACGACACGCGCGGCTGGGGCATCAGCAACTCGCTGGTGGCGCTCCAGCACGGCTACCGCTTCTTCGACACGTCCATCGGCGCCATCGGCGGGCAGCCCAAGACGGGGGCTGCCGAGTACCACCGGGGTCACACGGGCAACACGTCCACCGAGGACTTCGTGGGGCTGCTCGACGAGCTGGGCGTGGAGACGGGCATCGACCTCCAGCGGCTCATGGCGCTCGGAAATAGGGCCGAGGAGATCCTCGGCCGCCGCCTGCGCTCCAACTATCTCCACGCCGGCCCCGTGCGCCACGAGGGCATCCAATACGACCCGAGCAAGGGCATTCTGGACGGCTAGCCGCCCTCGCCGTGGGCCAGGGAAAGAGCCCCACCCCTTGAGCTCCCACATGGGCTCGGGCAGCGTGTTGCTCTCCCCCCGCAGCCCCGAGGTCGAGCCATGGTCCGGCGCACCCCGCTTCTCTCCCTGCCCGCCCTCTTGGCCTCCTCCCGGGGGCTGGGATCGGGGGCCATCCTGGCGTTGACCCTCGCTCTCGGTCCGACGCTGGCCGCCTGCGGCGGGGCTCCCGCCTCGGGTTCGCCTGCGGACACGACCGCCAGCACCGCGGATGCGGTTCCCGACGCGGCGACGGACGCGGCCTCCGACGCAGCGTCCGACGCGGGCCCGGACGCGGCGTCCCAGCCCCTCCCCGGGGCCACCTGCCCGGCGACGGCGATGGATCCCGGCACGGCCGCGCCGACCGGCCCCTGTGTGCTCACCGACACGGCCCCCAACGGCGACCGGCGCGCGCTCATCCGCGTGGACTGCACCGACCCCGCCCTCACCGCGCTCGCGGACAAGCGCCATCTCGTCATGGTCCCGGCGAACCCCACGCGGGAGGTGCTGTGGCTCCACCTGGGCGGGAGCGGTGGCAACCCCGAGAACACCCAGGTCCTCGGGCGCGTCGCCAACGCCGCGGGCTACAATTACATCAGCCTCGCCTACCCCAACGCGCGCAGCATCAACGCGCGCTGCACCTGCCCAGACGGGCCACGCCCGCCGGAGTGCGAGGAGGAGGTCCGCGTGGAGGTCCTCTACGGCGAGGACGTGACCGACGCCTTCGACATGGAGCCCGACGAGGCCATCGTCCCGCGCCTCGTGGCGCTGCTGAAGTACCTGGACCAGCAGTTCCCCAACGCGGGCCTGGGGGCCTATCTCTCCCCGGGCGAGCCGGCCACGCCGGTCTGGTCCAAGATCGCGGTCAGCGGCTTCTCCCAAGGGGGGGGCATGGCGGGCCTCATCGCCCGGGACCACGCCGTGGACCGGGCGCTCTACCTGTCCAAGGGCGCCGGCGCGGTCGCCGAGGCCATGGTGGACGCCGCCGCCGTGCAGCCCTGCGTCGACGCGAGCGCCTGCGACGGGGTGCCCTGCTGCCCCCTGAGCGACCCCGGGTGCTCCACGCCAGGCGCCAACGCCTACTGTTTGTCCCTGGCGCCAGCGCCGTGGGCCTACACCGGGCGGGACGTGGACGGCGACCTCCTGGGAGACGGTGACGCCAGCACGCGCGCCACCAGCGGAGCCCGGGAGTTCGCCTGCGTCCACCGTGAAGAGACCGCTTGGGCCTACAGCCCGGCGGTCTTTCAGGCGTGGGGGATGGGCGAGCCCAGCGCCATCGTCGACGTGGACACCGTGCCCCCGGCGGACTACGGCGACGCCCACGTCTTCAGCACGGTTCAGGCGCCCAACCTCCCGAGCTGCTCGGAGCACCAGGCCATGGGCGCCGACGCCTGCCACCCCAGGGATCCCACCACCGGCGAGCCGGTCATGGCCCCAGCGTGGCGCCACGCCATGGAGGCCGCGCTGCCGCCGCTGTAGCGCACGGCGGCTCGCGCGGCCCCTGGGCTCGTGGGCGCTACGGGTTCACGGTGAGCGTTCCGAGTTGATTCGTCTCGACGGTGCCATTCAAGCTGCCGTCTAGATCGCAGTAGCTCCACGTGATGCCGTCGTCGATGCTGAAGCGGTAGGCGTAGGAGAAGGTCCCGGGCCCCTTGGCCATGATAGGCGCCATGTACTCGTAGTTCGGCCCGCAGCTCTGGCAGCTCGCGTTCTGGCTGGCGAGGGCGTCCCAGTTCCACCCGGGCGTCGTGGCGGGGTCGGTGTTCTGGGCGCCGAACCCGACCTCCGCCATGAGGTTTGCGGGCGGGGCGCCGTCTCCCGCGAAGTGGACCCGACCGTAGATCGTCTCCGTGGCGCTGTACTGGCCGGTGGCGGTCGAGGCGGGGGACTGGAGGTTGCACCAGTCGATGGTCGTGTCCGCCGCGACGTTGGTGTAGATGTAGCCCTGGAACAAGGTGGCGTTCCCGTTGGGGTGGAGGACCACCACGTCCACGGGGCCGGCCACCGTGCCCGGAGGCGTCGTGCACTGGATGGTCAGGTCGTCCACCACCGAGAAGCTCGTGCAGGGGGTGCCGTCGATGGTGGCGCCGGTGGCTCCCGTAAAGGACATCCCATCGATGAGGATGGCCTCTCCACCCGGCAGCACCCCGTTGTTCGGGTACACGCCGCTGATGTAGGGCGCCTCCCCTCCCCCACCGCAGCTCACGTTTGGCGCCTTGGGGCTTGCCCAGTCCCCGCCGCTGAGCACCGTCGAGCCGTCGGACGCACACCAACTGCTCGGGTCGTCGTTGTTGGTCGCGTCTCGTCGGCTTGGGTCGAGCTGGAGAGACGCGGCGCTGGGCACGGTCCAGCCCTGCGCCGTGTCGTAGGCCACCGTGTCGATGATCGTGGCCCCGAGCTGCAAGGTCACCGTGTCCGCGACGTTGGACAGGTCGAAGCCCGCGTACTCCACGTCGCAGAAGACCCCGCCGTTGTAGTCCCACTCAGCGAGTCGGCACAGCACGGCGTAGCCCCCGGCGGGCACGGGGACCCCGTTCTGCGCCGTGATGGTGAAGCTCTCGCTGGCGCCGTCCGTGAGGGTCCAAGTGGCTAGGTTCAGGGTGTTCCCGGTGTTGTTGTAGACCTCGATCCACTCGCCCTGGGCGTCCGGGACCGCCGCCGGGTCGATCATCATCTCCGTGATGACCACGTCGCCCGCGGCGATGGTGCCGTCGTCCACCAGCCCGTTGCAGTCGTTGTCCAGCAGGTCGGGCTGCGTGCCCTCGCTCGCGCCGGGGTAGCTCTCCATGGCCTCGTCGTTGCAATCGTCCTGGGGCATGGCCGTGCCCGGGTCCGTCTGGCAGAGCGGCGAGCCGTCCACGTGCCCGTCGAGGTCCCAGTCCTTGTCGTCGTCGTGGCCCGAGCAATCCTGGTCGATCCCGTCGCCGCACTTCTCCAGGGCGCCGGGGAAGATCGTGGGGTCCATGTCCGCACAGTCGTCCACGGGCAGCGAGCCCGTGTACCCCGTGCAGGCCGCGTCGATGTGTCCATCGTGGTCCAGGTCCACGTCGTCGTAGTTGCCGTCGCAGTCGTTGTCGTAGCCGTCGCAGATCTCCTCGGCGCCGGGGAAGATCATCCCGCCGTACATGGGGTCGTCATCGCAGTCCTGTCCGCCGCAGGCGATGTCCACGAAGCCGTCGCCGTCGGCGTCCAGGTTATCCGGCGCCCCGTCGCAGTCGTTGTCCAAGCCGTCCCCGCAGACCTCGGTGAGCCCGGGGTAGGCTTGGTTCCCGTTCGTGGGGTTGTCGTCGCAGTCGTCGGCGTTGGGCTGCAGCGATGGCTCGATGGTCCAGCGACACTCCCTGTCGTAGTGGGTGTCCCCGTCGAGGTCCTTGTCATCCACGACGCCATTACAGTCGTTGTCCACGGCGTCTCGGCACACCTCCACGAGCCCCGGGTGCGCCCCCGGGTCCAGGTCATCGCAGTCCCCAAAACCGACCAGGGTGGGGTCGGTGTTGGTGCTCGCGCACTCGGACTCGCCGTAGCGGTCCCCGTCGAGGTCCTTGTTGTCCACGAACCCATCGCAGTCGTTGTCGAGGGCGTCGCCGCACACCTCCATGAGCCCCGGGTTGCGATCGAAGTTCGTGTCGTCGCAGTCGTCGGCCATGAGCGCCAGCGAAGGGTCGATGCTCGCAGCGCAGGCCACGTCGAAGTGCCCGTCCTTGTCCTCGTCCTTGTCGTCCGCGAAGCCGTCGCAGTCGTCGTCGCGGTTGGCGCCCTGCCCCACGCACGTCTCCGGGGCGCCTGGGTGGACGTCGAAGCCCCCCGCGGCCGGGTCGTCGTTGCAGTCGCCGGCCAGGTTGGGGTCGCCCTGGTAGGTCACGCACCCCTGGTCCACGAACCCATCTCCGTCCCGGTCCACATTGTCGATGACGCCGTCGCAGTCGTCGTCCACGCCGTTGCAGACCTCCTGCGCGCCGGGATGGACATCTGCCCCGCCGTTCAGCGGGTCATCGTTGCAGTCCATCCCGCCACACGTGAAGGCCAGGAAGCCGTCCCCGTCCGCGTCCAGGTCATCCGGGGCGCCGCTGCAGTCGTCGTCTCGCCCGTTCCCGCACACCTCGGCCATGAGCGGGCTCTGCGTGGGGTCCGCGTCGTTGCAGTCCCCCTTGGGCATGGAGCCGCTGTAGCCCGAGCAGTTGACGTCCACGACGCCGTCCCTGTCCTCGTCCTTGTCCCAGGCGTCCAGGGAGCAGTCGTGATCCACCGCGTCGCACTGCTCGGGGTGCCCCGGGAAGCGCAAGGGGTCCGCGTCGTCGCAGTCGTCGGCCATGGGCTTCAGCGAGTCGTCGATGGTCGCGGCGCAGGCCTCGTCGAAGTGGCCGTCCCCGTCCTGGTCCACGTTGTCCACGAGCCCGTCGCAGTCGTTGTCCCGGGTGTCGCAGTTCGCCTCCTTGGGCTCGTAGGTGTCGCCGCTCCACGCCTTGTAGCGCGCCTCGTCGCAGGGCAGCCAGCCCACCGCTCCCCCGCAGGTCGCCGTGGAGCCCGCGCACACCCCGAGTTGGAGGGGACACAGGGGGCCCAGGAGGCCCTCGTCCGTCTCCCCATCGCAGTCGTTGTCCAGGCCGTCGCACTGCTCGGGAGCGCTCGGGGCCGCCACGGCACTGCACTCCGTGCCATAGCCGTCCCCCGAGCACACGACCTGCCCGAAGCGCTCGCACAGGCCCTGTCCCACGCTGCAGGGCTGGCCCAGCACGGGGAAGTCCTCGTCGGTCTCGCCATCGCAGTCGTCGTCCAGCCCGTTGCAGTACTCGGGGTCCGTGGGCGCCGGCGGGTCGGCGTCGCAGACCGTCCCCGCGCCGTCGGGCGCGCACACGCGCTGGCCCGGCGTCTCACACACGCCGAGCCCCGCCTTGCACGGCTGCCCCAGGTCGCCCAGGAAGGGCTCGTCCGTCACGCCGTTGCAGTCGTTGTCGACGCCGTCGCACTTCTCGCCCGTGGGGGTTCCCGGCGTGGCGTTGCACGCGGAGTGCGAGCCGTCGTCCGAGCACACGAGCACGCCGCTCGCCTCGCACGCCCCCATCCCCACGGTGCAGGTTTGGCCGAGGTTCGGGAAGTCCTCGTCGGGGAACCCGTCGCAGTCGTCGTCCTGCCCGTTGCACAGCTCCGGCCCGGGGGTCTTGGCGCTACACGCCGACCAGCCGTCCGGCTGGCACGTCTGGTTGCCCGCGCAGGTCCCGAACTCGTTGGTCACGAAGCAGTCGCGCCCCTGGTTCTGGTTGGCCTCCGTGCACGAGCAGGCGTTGGTCGTGGGGAAGCAGCCCAACGGGCCCCCGCCTCCGAGGGCATTCCGGCAGACGTACTGGAGCCCGCACGCAGGCCACGAGCCCCCACACGGCATGACGCAGTGCGGGCCGTCGTCCAGGAGCGCGCAGAACCCCGCGCCGCAGTCGTCGTCCGTGAGGCAGGGGGCGCACGACGTGTCCACGGGCTTCACGCACGCCGAAACGCCCTGCTTGACGTAGCCGGCGTCGCAGGTGTCCACCTCGCACGCCGGGCTCTCGGGGGGGCCCCCGCAGCGGCCCGTCCCGTGGGGGATGGCCCCCGCGCAGTCCACGTCGCAGCCGCCGCAGTGGGCGTCCAGCGTCCAGAACCCGTTCGCGTCTTGGAAGTCCTCGTCCGTCTGGCCGTCGCAGTCGTCGTCCAGGCCGTTGCACTGCTCGGCCACGCCCGTCTTGGGGAGGGCGTCACAGATCGCGTCCTGCCCGTCGGGTGCGCACGCCACTGCGCCGAACGTCTCACAGGCCCCCTGCCCCACGCTGCACGGCGCGCCCAGGGGCTCGCCCGCCGGGCCCGCGAAGCCCTCGTCGGTCTCCCCATCACAATCATCGTCCAGGCCGTTGCACAGCTCGGGGAGCCCCTCCTTGGGTTGGGCGGAGCACGTCGTCGTCGAGTTCGGCGGCGCGTCGGGCCCGTACCCCTCGCACACCCACACGCCGTAGGCCGTGCACAGCCCTTGGCCCACGACGCACGGCGCGCCCAAGGGCGTAGCCGTGTTGGTCCCCTGGAAGTCCTCGTCGGTGAGGCCGTCGCAGTCGTCGTCCAGGCCGTTGCACAGCTCCGTCAGCCCCTGCTTGGGGGGCGCGTCGCAGATCACTCCGGTGGTGTCCGCCGAGCACCTCCACGCACCCACGCTCAGGCAGCTCCCCTCACCCACCGCGCACGGCGTGCCCAGGGCTTCGCCCGCCGGGCCCGCGAAGCCCTCGTCGGTCTGGCCGTCGCAGTCGTCGTCCAGGCCGTTGCAGGTCTCCACTTGGGGCACTGGGGCGTCGCACGCCCAGTGGACGCCTTGGCCGTCGCCGGTGTCGGTGCAAGTCCACGTCCCCTGGCAGGAACTCTCTCCGGTGGTGTTCACGCAAGGCGTCGCTGGGGGCTGGACCCCCTCGTCGGTGAGGCCGTCGCAGTCGTTGTCCAGCCCGTCGCAGACCTCCTCGGTGGGCATCTGCGCCGAGCAAGGGCCCCACCCGTCCGGCCAGGTGCAGGCCTGCTCCCCCAAGCACTTGCCAAACTGGCTGTCGATCCCGCAGGGACGCGTGAACCCCTGGGCGGCGGCCTCCTCGGTGCACGAGCAGGAGCCCGCGTTGGGCACGCAGCGGTTGGGTCCCTCTCCGGGACTCGCCCCGCCGGGGTCCCCGCCGGGCGCGAGCGGCGCCGGCTGACAGGTGTAGCCGTCCGGGCAGGCCGCGCCGGCGTCCGCGCAGGGCATGACGCAGCGCCGCTCGCCTTGGAGGTCAGCGCAGGTCCCGCCCAGGCAGTCGGCGTCCGTGAGGCAGGGCTGGCAGGCGAGGTCGGGCACAGCCACGCAACCGCCCTCGTTGATCTTCCAGTAGCCCGGGTCGCAGCTCGCCACCACGCACACCGGGGCATCGGGCGTGCCCCCACAGGCGCCCTGGCCGTGCGGGAACAGCGTCGTGCAGTCGTTCCCGCACGATCCGCAGTGCTCCGTCCGCGTCCAGAACCCCGCCTCGTCGCGGAAGTCCTCGTCGGTCTCGCCGTCGCAGTCGTTGTCCTGGCCGTCGCAGACCTCGGCGGTGGGCTCCGGTGCGTCGCACACCCACCCGCCGGCCCCGGCGCAGTGAGCCTCCCCGCGGCACGTGCCCAGGCCCTCCCCGTCCCCGGCGCGCTCGCAGGGCTGCGTCTCGGGCAGCCCGTCGTCCACCAGCCCGTCACAGTCGTCGTCGAGCCCGTTGCAGAGCTCCTCCGTCGGCGTCAGGGCGCTACATCCCCCCCAGCCCGCCGCGGGGTCGCAGGTCTCCAGCCCGGGGCACGTCCCCACCTCGTTCGTCACCGCGCACATGCGCACGCCCCCGGCGACGCTCGCGTCGCACGAGCAGCTCCCCGTGGCGGGGAGGCAGAAGGTCCCCTCGCGCTCCCCGGCGGGGTCCTCCGCGCACACGGCGCCGTGCAGGCAGTCGTCGCCCGTCTCGCACGACGGGGCGCATCGATCCTCGCCGTCAATGCGCAGGCACGCCCCGCCCCCGCACTGGAAGTCCCCGGCGCAGGGGCGGCACCCGCTCCGGGGCAGGGGCACGCACAGGTCGCTCCCCACCGCCGACACGGGGCGGCAGCGATAGCCGTCCGGGCAGTCGCCCGCGCAGGTGTCCGTGCACACGCGCCCGTCGGGGCCCTGGAAGCAGTAGCCGCTCTCGCAGTCCCCGCCCGCCAGGCAGGGCGCCCCGAAGGCCCCCGGCTCCGGGGGTGGGGGCGCGTCCGCGCCGGCCTGGGCGTCCTGGGCGACGATGACCCCGTCGACGATGGAGTAGCTGCCGTCCGCCGAGCTCGCCGGGG
Source organism: uncultured Myxococcales bacterium (assembly GCA_964478315.1). Lineage (GTDB taxonomy): Bacteria > Myxococcota_A > UBA9042 > PHBI01 > JAAZYN01 > CAYZID01. The sequence goes on from CAYZID010000081.1 coordinate 18,604, forward strand.
CGTCCTGCCCTCCCCCGCCGTCCGTGGAGCCTCCGCCGCTCGTCGTATCCGCCCCACCCGTGGTCGCCGGGTTGATGTTGTGGGACTTCTCGTCGCAGCCCGCTGCGCCGAGCCACGTCCCCCATGTCCCCAGGGCGAGCGCGATCACCAGGACACGCACGGAGCTGGGCCTCGGCCCGGTCACACCGGCGCCGACGCTTCGGTCTCCGCGCCCAAACGTCCTCACGCCCCGCCGCGCTCCACCGTGCTCCACTCCGCCCTGCGTTTGGTGGTTCATCTCGTCCCCCATACCGTGCCGCGCGAAGCAGCCCGTGCCCCCGCAGGCACGCCGGCTCGCCCTCGTGGGGCGACGGGGGGGCGCCAGCGCCGGAGGACAGGATGCCTCGGGTGTCTCTCGATGGCCTCTAATCTAATGGTTTCGTTCGAGCGAGGTCCACCCTCGCGGGGGCGCAACCCGGGCGTCGAACACCTCCAGACTCCCGGGGGCCAGCGCGTATGCTATAAGCCGCATCCTCGTGAACCGATGGCTCCCGCTGGTGGTCGCTCTGGGGCTCGCCGGGCTCGCTCGGTGGGCGATCGCCACGCGCGCTCTCCCCGCAGCCGAGGCCGACACCTTGGCGGCGTCCGCCCTCTTTGCCGACGCCTTGGCCCATGACGGTCCGACCACCGGGCGCCTCCGGGCGGCCTTCCGCCCCGACCCCAAGCAACCCCGCGTGGCCCAGCTCAAGGGCGGCCGCGCTTGGCGCGCCGTGGGCTCCAGCCCACCGCTGCCGCGGTGGGTGGGCGGCCTCGGGGTGTCCGTGGTGGGTGGAGAGACGGTCCTGGAGGGGGCCCGTTGGGGGGCGGCCCTGGCCGTAGCGTTGGCGCTGGCCCTCTTGGTGTGGGCGGCTCGGAGCGCGGGCGGTGCCGCGTTGAGCTGGGCTGGGCTCCTCACCTTGGCTGCCCTCCCCGGCACCCTCCAGGCCGCCACCGCGGCGGGCTACGGCGCCGCTGGCGTGCTCGCCTCCGCCGCGCTGCTGGCGGCCGTGCGCTGGCTCCGCGTGCGGCCCGGGTTGGCGTCCGGGCTGGCGGCGGGGGCCGCGTTGGGGCTCGGCTGGGGCGTTCACCCGGGCGCTTTCGCCCTCACCCTCCCCGTCTTCGTCGTCTTGGCGCTGGCCGGCCGACCGACCGAAGACCAGCCCGAGGAAGCCCCCGGGTCCCTGGGCGATGAGCCCGGGCAGGACGTGGGAGGGCCGGTGGCTGGCACCTTGGCCTTGCCTTGGGTGCCCGTGACGGGCCTCGCCATCCCGGTCGTGGCCTTGGTCGTCCTGGTGGCGACGTGGCCCGCGCTGTGGAGCCACACGAGCAAGGGGCTGGTCGCCTGGGCCACGGACACCTGGCGCCTGGCGGCGCCGCCCCAAGCGGTGGCCGGGGTGGTCTTCGACCAGCTCCACGGTCGAGCGCCCCAGGCGTGGTCGGCCCTCTATCAGTGGACGACCTGGACGCCGCTGCCGCTGCTGGCGGCCTGGGTCGTGGGGTTGGGCGCGACCGTGCGCGCGGGGCGCCGGGGGTGGTGGTTCCCCGTGCTGGCCCTGGCGACCTTGCTGATCGTCGCGGGGATCAACGGCGGGTTGTTCGGGTTCCGCAACGACCTGCTGCCCATGACCCTGCCTTTCACCGCCGCCACCGCCGCGCTGGGCGCCGCCGCCGTGGCGCGATGGCTCGGCGCGCGGCTCGGGGGTCGTCGGGGAGCGCCGCGAGGGGCTTGGAGCTCGGCGGCCTCGTGGGGCTTGGTGGCCGCCGTGGGGTTGGGGCCCATCCTCTACGAGCAGGCGACCACCGGGTACGTGCCGCGGGGCGGGCCCAACGGGGCGGAGGCCGCGCTGCCCGCGCCGCTGTCGGTGTTGCGGGCCATCGCCGACGCGGACCCCAAGGCCACCGTGGCCGTCGCGGGTGGAGGCACGTCGTGGCGGCGTTCGTTCGAGATCTTGTGGGAGGACGTGGGTGTCTCCCTGAACCTCCGACCCCTCCGGAGCGCTCGCTGGCTCGTCGCCGTGGACGACCCCGCGGTGCCGGGGGTGGCCGAGGCGCGCGCCGAGGTCGAGGGCCGGCCCCCGGAACTCCGCAGCGTGGCGGGAGGCGTCCCCTTCGTCGCCTACGACCGCGGGCTCAACCCGCCTCGGCCCGCGCGGCCCCGGGCCCACTCCCCCTCCAAGCCCCCGAAGAAGCCCTCGGCGAAGCCCCACGCGAGGCCGAGGGCGCCACGTCCACCGCGTCGCGTGCTCAAGGCACGCGGGCGCGGCTCCAAGGGCGCGGCGCGCCCCTCGCGCCTCGCGCCGGGGAAGAAAGACCCCCGCCGGTAACGGGACCGGCGGGGGGCTCGTGTCGTCTCCCCTCCCCCTCGGGAGGGAGGCCCTCAGTTCGTCTTCACCTTGACGGTGGGGCCGCCGGGGACGCTGACCTTCACGCCCTTGCGCTTGGTGCCGTCGGCCTTCTTGATGGTCTTCGTCTCGACCTTGGGGCCGCCCTTCACCTTGACCTTGGTGTCGCGGACGATCTTGCCGTTCTTCTTCGTCGTGACCGTCTTGACGGTGCCCCGCCTGGTCTTCTGGACCTTCACCTTGCGCTTGAGCTTTCCGTTCTTGACGACGACGCCCTTGCGGGTCTTGACGACCTGGCCGCGCTTTCCGTTCTTGACGACGACGCCCTTGCGGGTCTTGACGACCTGGCCGTTCTTTCCGTTCTTGACGACGACCTTGCGCTTGACGACGACCTTGCGCTTGGGCGGGCGCTTGGCCGTCTTCACGGTGACGGTGCGCACGGCCGGGCCACCCGCGGGGGCGGCGCTGGCGGTGCCAACGGCGAGCGCGGTGGTCGCTAGGGCAAACACCGAGCCGATCACAAAGCTCTTGAGACCACGCATGAGAAACTCCTTCAGCCCGCCGGAGCCGGCCTGCGCCGTTCGTCGGAAACGATGACGATACAAGGGGAGATGGGTAGGCGCCTCGGCTACCCGCTGTGGTAGCGGAGACATCCCACGGTAACGTCGGCCTGCGACGACCACAAGGGCCCCTGCATTCACGGGAAGCGAGCGCGCCGCGGGACCGCGTTGAGCCGCCCGCGCACTCGCCGGCCCCAGATCCGCCACCTGCTCTGCGGACCGAGGCGCAGGAGGCCGCGTTTGGG
>CAYZID010000082.1:0-21372 GCA_964478315.1 uncultured Myxococcales bacterium
AGCGGCTGGGCGCGGAGGCGTGGCTGCGTCACGTCGAGCGGCCAGCCGCTTGTGGCGCCGCGCAGCCCGACGCCGCCCACACGCGGGATCCAAAGCCGAATCCCAGAGTAGGTGGCGGATCGAGGGGCGCGCCGCTGCCTTGCCTGCTGGGCTGGGCGCGCTTATCCTCGCGCCGCTCCGGCACTCGATGGAGGTGGCCCCGACAACGGGCGAACCGGAGACTGGAGACGAGAGACTCAGAGCGGCTGGACCACAGCACCGAGCCCACGTCGGCCCTCCCCGCGGGCGCCGTGAGCCCGATGTCAGGCTCCAGCCACACCGACACCACGACAGGCCGGGCCACCGGCCGCACCCTCGAACTGGAGGCTTCCCATGCACGCCCGCGCCCTCACCGCAGCCCTCGCGCTCCTCGCCGTCCTGAGCCTCACCGCCGCCTGCGGGGGCAAGAGCTTCATCGTCTCGGGCACCGACCGGGCCGTGGGCACGGACGGGACGATCGAGATGGACGAGGCGGACGGCACCTACCGCGTGACGGTGGAGCTCAAGCACCTGCCGCCCGCCAACCGCCTGGGCGCCAACTTCACGACCTACGTCGTCTGGTTCATCCCCAAGGACGCGAGCCCGGTGAAGGCGGGCACCCTGGCCTACGACCCCGACGACCGCGTAGGCAAGCTCGTGGCGACGACCCCCAACCCCAAGCTCGAGGTCCGTGTCACCGCCGAGAAGAACGCCCAGGCGGCCTCCCCCTCGGAGGTCGCCGTGGTGTCCAAGCAGGTGTCGATCTGAGCGAGACGCCCGGCGTCAGCCCGACCGGCGCAGGGCCCAGCAGCGAAACGGCTGGGGCCCGCGCCGGAAGTCCTCCGGCGTGAGGGACTCGGTCCAGTCTTCGGCCTCCACCCCAGCCTCCACCGGGAGGGCGAGTTCCAGCCCCGCGATGGGGGAGGAGAACAGCACGACGCCCCCGGGAGCGAGGAGGCCGAAGGCCGCCCGGAGGAGGGCCGGGTGGTCGTCCACGAGGTCGAAGGGCGGCGCCCGCCGGGAGCGTGAGCGCGCTGGCGGCGCCACGTAGATCACGTCGTAGCGGGGCCCCCGCGGCGCCGCCGCGGCCTCCAACCACGCCCGCACGTCGGCGCGCACGAGGGTGTGGTCCGCCCGCCAGCGGTCGCCGGGCTCCACGAGCTCCGCGCGGAGCCCGTTGGCCCGGAAGTTCTCCAGCCCCCAGCGCAGATAGGTGCGCGAGAGGTCCACGCTCGTGGTCTGCCGGGCGCCCCGCGGGCCGCCCGCACCCGCCTCGGTGGAACCGGACGAAGAGGCGGAGGACGCCGGGAGGCCCCGCGCAGCGGCGACGCTCGCCGTCGCCGTGTAGGCGTAGAGGTTCAGCAGGCGCTTGCCGGCCGCGAGCTCGGCCAGCCGGCGCCGCACGGCGCGCTGGTCCAAGAACAGCCCCGTGTCCAGGTAGTCGCTGGGGTTCACGAGGAACCGCCACGGCCCCTCGTGGACCTCCCACCGCGCGCCGCCGTCGGCCACCTTCTCGTACTGGCCGCGCGCGGCCTCCCGCTGGCCGGCGCGCACGCGCACCTTTACATGAACCGCGTCGGGCGAGACGCCCAGCACCTCGGGGACCACGAGGGTCACGTCGCGCAGGCGCCGCTGCGCCTCGTGCTCGGGGACGCGGCGTGGACGCCGGTACTCGCTCACGACGACGGCGTCGCCGTAGCGGTCCACGGAGACGTTGTACTCGGGGATCTCTCGGTCGTAGACGCGATAGCACTCCACGCCGCGCCGCGCCGCCCACTTGCCCCACCGCCGCGCGTCCTTGCGCAGCCGGTTCGCGAACATCTCGGCCTGCTTGGAGGGCCTCCGCCAGCCCGGACCGCCCTCATCGGCCACGGGTCGATCGCGGATGGGGAGGTCCAGCAGCCGACACTCGATGGGGCCGTTGTACAGGGCGTGCTTGGCTTGGGCCTTGAGACCCACGGCCCGAGCGAGGGCCGGGCTGCCCGTGAAGACGCCCGCGCGATAGCCGAGAAACCGCCGTCGAAGCACATCGCCGAGCGTCTCGTACAGGGGCGTCAGGGCCCCCTCGTCACCCAACCTGACCCCGTAGGGCGGGTTCGTGAGGACGAGGCCTGGGCCCAAGCCCGCTGGGGGCGCGGCGTCGGGCAGGGCGCGGCGCTCCAGCGCGATGACGTCGGACACGCCCGCGCGGCGCGCGTTGGCGCGGGCGGCGGCGAGGGCCGCCTCCGAGCGGTCGTAGCCCACCAAGCGCAGGGCCGCGCGGTCCACGAGGGGCTCGGCGGCGGCGAGCTCCCGACGGACGCGATCCCACAGCGCGGGGTCGTGGCCTCGCCAGCCGTGGACGCCGAAGCGACGGCGCGCGAGCCCGGGGGCCACGCCCAGCGCCATCCACGCGCCCTCCACGAGGAGGGTCCCCGAGCCACACAGGGGGTCCACGAGGGGCTCGCCGCGAGCCGCGCGCTCGGGCCACCCCATGAGGTACAGGAGCGCGGCGGCCAAGGTCTCCTTGAGGGGGGCGTGGGCCCCGGCGCGGTCCAGGCCCCGCCGGTGCAGGGGCTCGCCGGCGAGGTCCAGGCTCACGGTGACGCGGGTGACGGGCCCCCCGCGTGCGGCGGCGCCGAGGTGGACGTGGACGCGGACGTCGGGACGCTCCTTGTCCACCGAGGGGCGGGCGCCGGCCCGGTCTCGGAGGCTGTCTACGATGGCGTCCTTCACGCGCAGGGTGAGGAGCGTCCGGTTGGCCCAGGCGTCCTGGGGCGCCACGGCGTGGACCGCGAAGGTGCGACGGGGGTCGAGGTGGTCCTGCCACGGCACGGCGCGAGCCCCCTCGTAGACCTCCTCGGGGCGCTGGGCCTCGAAGCGCCCGAGGCGCAGGAGCACGCGCGTGGGGACGCGGGCGCCGAGCAGCGCGCGGTAGCCCGCGGCGAGATCCCCGCGGAAGGACACGCCGCCCGCCTGGGCGCGGACGTCCTGGAGGCCCAGTGCGCGGAGCTCGTCCGCGGCGACCTGAGCGGTCCCGCGGGCGGTGGGCGCGAAAAAGTCGAGGTCCAATGTGTGCTCCTGGGGTCCGAACCGGAAGGGGCTGCTGGCCTGGGAGCCTCAGTTCTCGTCGATCTTCAGGGCACCCGCCTCCAAGGCCACGCGCATGAGGCGCTGGTCACCGACGACGAGCACCAGCCGGGCCTGGGGCCCATCGCCACGCCGTTCCAACCGGACGCGCTGGCCGCCAGAGGTGTCCCCCAGCGCCAGGAGGTCCCGCCGCCAGGCCTCGAAGTGGCGCGCGACGTAGGCGGGGCCTCGGCCGCGGCGTGCCTCCGAGAGCTGGAGCGCCCACCCCTGGGCATCCCCGGCCCGGGCGAGGGTGATGAGGTGGCTTAGGAAGACGGCGGGGTCCCCCGTGGGCGCCCGGGCTTCGAGGGCCTCGGCCGACGGTCCCGGGGGCGTGACGGAGCGCCGGGCGGGGCAGCCGGACGCGAGGACGGTGAGCGTCGCCAGCAGCGTCGAGATCCAAGCGACGGGCCGCATGAGGAGCCTCTCGGTGGGGCGCGCGACACAACGAGGACGCGCACGATTGGGGACTTAGGGGCGAGCGTGGGGCTCCCCCGACCGGCCCAGCATGCACGAAGCGCCCGATTGGGTACACTGCGCAGCGGGTCCGCCATGCGCGGCGGGCCGGCGGTCGCGCGGAGAGCGCCGGATGGGGCGCTTGGGCTTTCGGGGCGTGAGGACGATGAAGAAGACCGACATGCTCGCCATCGACGGAGTGTTCCTTGCGGTGAAGTGCGCGGTGTGTGGAACGATCTACCCAGCCGATGAGGGGGACTACATCTCGTTCTTCGGCGACGTCACCCAGGGGCTGGAGACGAAGGTCGTGGGCGTCGCGCCGCCAGCGCGCCCCGCGAAGCGCTCCCTGGTCGCCGTGTGCCGCACGCCCGCCTGTATGGGGGTCGTGGTGCGTCAGCTCCTCGTGGGCGAGGGGACCCAGGCGGACGATCCCCTGTGGGCGCACGTCCTCAAGACCTGGGTGGAGGAGGCGGGCCACACCTTCGCAGAGCGGGGCGGGCCGGAGCCCGTCAAGCTCAAACCCAAGGAGCGCCTCAAGGCCAAGGCGCGGCGGTAGCGGTCCGCGGCTCCGCCCCCGCGCCCTACTCCACGACCCACGTGTCGCCGCGGTGGAGGAGCTCGTGGAGATCCCCCGGGCCCTCGCGGTCGGTGACCTGGCCGATCTGGGCCTCCACCTCCGCCTCGTAGGCGGGTGCGTCCACGGCGCGCAGCACGCCGATGGGCACGGGGAAGTCCGGGTACTCCATGCGGGCCAGGGCCATGTGGTAGGGCAAGGGGCCGCGCTCGTCGTGGACGGCGATGGCGTCGAGCCCCACGTCGGCCACGTCCACCACGCGCGGCGTGAACCCGTCGAAGACGATGCCCTTGTCCTTGTCCCGCCCGAAGACGAGGGGCTCGCCGTGGCGGAGGACGAGCTGGTGCGCGGCCTTCTCCGCCTTGTCGGTGACGTGGCTGTGGGCGCCGTCGTTGAAGATGACGCAGTTCTGGTAGACCTCCACGAAGGAGGTCCCGGCGTGCTCGTGGGCGCGCGTGAGCATCTCGCCCAGGTGCTTCTGCTCGCGATCGATGGCCCGGGCGACGAAGGTAGCCGAGGCGCCCAACGCCAGCGCCAGGGGGCGGAAGGGCTCATCGAGCGAGCCGTAGGGGGAGCTCTTCGTTCGCTTGCCGCGCTCGCTCGTGGGCGAATACTGGCCCTTGGTGAGCCCGTAGATCTCGTTGTTGAAGAGCACGATGTTGAGGTCGATGTTGCGGCGCAAGGCGTGGATGAAGTGGTTGCCGCCGATGGAAAGCGCGTCGCCGTCGCCGGTGATCACCCACACGCTGAGGTCGGGGCGGGCGATCTTGAGTCCGCTGGCGATGGCCGGGGCGCGCCCGTGGATCGTGTGGAACCCGTAGGTGTCCATGTAGTACGGGAAACGCGACGAGCAGCCGATCCCGCTGACGACGGCGAAGCGCTCGCGCGGGATGCCCAGCGTGGGGAAGACCTTCTGGAACTGGGCGAGGATGGCGTAGTCGCCGCAGCCGGGACACCAGCGGACCTCCTGGTCGCTCTGGAAGTCGGCGCGGGTGAGCTTCAAGGGGGTGTTCATCGCACCACCTCCGTGTTCTGTGAGGGCTGGGCGGCGGGCTCCGCCTGGAGGCCCAGGTCGGCGAGCTCTGCCCGTGCTCGGGCGAGGAGCTCCGAAACCTGGAAGGGCTGCCCCTGGACCTTGTTCAAGCCGCGCACGTCCAAGAGGAACCGGGCGCGCAGGAGCTGCCGGAGCTGCCCCATGTTGAGCTCGGCGGCCACGACACGGCGGAACCCGCGCAGGACGCGCTCGACGTTCTCGGGCATGGGGTTGAGGTGCCGGAGGTGCAGGTGGCTCACGCGCAGCCCCTCGCGGCGCAGGGCGTCGGTGGCGGCGTGCAGCGCGCCGAAGGTCCCGCCCCAACCCACGAACAGGAGGTCGCCCTCCTCCTCGCCAAAGAGCGGCGCTGGCGGGATGTCCCGGGCGATGCGGGCGACCTTCTCCGCCCGGAGGTGGGTCATGGCCTCGTGGTTCGCGGGATCATAGGAGACGTGCCCCGTGCCCGCCTCGCTCTCCAGCCCGCCGATGCGGTGCTCCAAGCCGGGCGTCCCCGGCCGAACCCAGGGCCTCGCCAGCGTCTCGGGGTCGCGCGCGTAGGGCTCGAACCCCTCGGGGTCCCGGCGGAACTGCACGTCGATCTTGGGCAGGTCCTCCACGCGCGGGAGCTTCCAAGGCTCCGCGCCGTTGGCGAGGTAGCCGTCGGTGAGCAGGAACACGGGCGTCATGTGCTTCACCGCGAGGCGGGCCGCCTCGATGGCGCAGTCGAAGCAGTCCGCCGGCGTCGACGCCGCGATGACCGGGATGGGTGCGTCGCCGTTGCGGCCATATAGAGCCTGGAGGAGATCCGACTGCTCGGTCTTCGTGGGCAGGCCCGTGCTGGGACCGCCGCGCTGGACGTTGCAGATGACCAGAGGCAGCTCGACCATGACCCCGAGCCCGATCCCCTCGGACTTCAGCGCCACGCCCGGCCCGCTGGTCGACGTGACCGCCAGGGCGCCCCCATAGGCAGCGCCGATGGTCGCGGTGATGGCGGCGATCTCGTCCTCCGCCTGGAAGGTCTTCACGCCGAAGCGCTTGTGCTTGGACAGCTCGTGGAGGATGTCGCTCGCTGGCGTGATGGGGTAGGAGCCCAGGAAGAGATCCATCCCCGCCAACTCGGCGGCGGCGATGAGCCCCAAAGCCGTGGCGGTGTTGCCCGTGACCTGCCGGTAGGTCCCAGGCGCGATGGGCGCCTTGCGGACCTGGTAGGTGGCGGGGAACAGCTCGGCGGTCTCGCCGAAGTTATAGCCCGCCCGAAGCGCCGCCTTGTTGGCCTTGACGATCTGCGGCCGCTTGGCGAACTTCTTCTCCACCCAGGCCAAGGTGTGGTCCAGAGGCCGCTCGAACAGCCAGTAAACCAGGCCCAGCGCACAGAAGTTCTTGGAGCGGTCCTTCTGGCGGGTCGTGAGCGCGAAGTCGCTCAGCGCGTTCCGCGTGAGCGTCGTGATGGGCACCCGGAAGACGCGGTAGGCGTCGAGCGTGGTGTCCCCCTCGTCCAGGGGGTTGGAGCTGAGCCCCGCCTTGGCGAGCGACTTCTTGTCGAAGCCGTCCTCATTCACCAGGATCATGGCGCCCGGCTCCAGGGACGGCAGGTTCGCCATGAGGGCCGCGGGGTTCATGGCCACGAGCACGTCGGGGCGGTCGCCGGGCGTGTAGATGGGCAGACTCCCGAACTGGATCTGGAAGCCCGACACGCCGGCGAGGGAGCCGGCGGGGGCGCGGATCTCCGCGGGGTAGTCCGGCAGCGTCGCCAGGTCGTTGCCCACCAGCGCCGTGGTCGTGGTGAACTGGTTGCCGGTGAGCTGCATCCCATCACCGGAGTCACCGGCGAAGCGCACGCTCACGCGGTCCAGCGCCTGGTGTGTGTGCCCATGGGACGGCGCCGCGGCGCCGTCGGTGCCCGTAGTCATAGCCTTCGGTCTCCTTGCCGTGTCCCACCCCGCACCCGCCCGAGGCGCCCCACGGGAACCCGCGCGGGGGAGGGGTGCCCCTTGTAGCGGCTTTGGGGCCCGGGTGGAAGGTTCGCGGTGCAACGAGCCGCCGCGCCCGCCCGCGCGCGGCCCTCGCGGGGGCGAACGTGACGACGTGGGACCCCGGGGAGAGGCAGCGCTGACGGGCCCGCTACTGCTGTGGCGGATCCGGCGGGCCCACGTTGCGCCAGATGGTCATGGAGGTCGCGTCCGCCGCGTCGCGCGTGACCGCGAACACCCGCCCGGTGCCGGTGACATAGGGGCCCCACAAAAGACCGTAGTCCCCGGCGGGCATGGTCCAGCAGGTAGGAGCCGCCTTGAGCGTGCAAACCACGGGCGGGTCGGCGGGTGTGGCGCGCGAGAGGGTCCCCCAGGCGTCGGTCTGGCTGCGCAGGCGATACAACGTCATCAGCTCGCTCTTGGGCTCCGTGACGTCCACGAGGCCCGACGCATCCATGGTGGCCCCCACGAGCCCGTCCGGTGTGGAGACGAGGAGCCACGGGTGCCCCGATCCCAGCACGCCCCGCTCCTTCACGGAGGCCGTGAGCCCCGCGCGCTGGATGGTCACGTTGCCGTCCGGGCTGAGCTTCGCCACGGTCCAGGTCTTCTGACCGCTCGCGTCCACGCCGCTCGGGTAGTTGAACCAGACCTCCCCGCCCCAGACGCCGCCGGTCTCGGCGAGCAGCCCCTTGTGCGGTCCCACGGAGGGCTCCGCCAGCCCCAGCCCCAAGCTCCCGTTGGGAGCGTGTTCGGCCACGTAGACGCCCGCGTCCGCGCCGTCCACGCTCACGACCGCGTACATGCTTAGCCCCGCGGTCTCCGAGGAGGTCACGACGGCGGCGGTCTGGTAGGTGAGGACGGCGGGCTCCACGGTGAGCCCAGCCGGCCCTCCATACACGGCACCGAGCTGCCTCTTGGTCGTGCCGTCGGTCTGCTTGACCTGCGCCTGGACCCACAGCACGCCGTTGGCGGAGAGATCCACGGCCTGGACCACCGGGCTCGTCGTGGGTGTGTCGGTGAGGGTGAACGTCCCCGCGCTCTGGGGCTCCGCCAGGAGCCCAACGATGTTCCCCAGCCCGGACGCCGCGTCCCGCCCGACGATGGCGTACATCCCCTGCGCCCCGGTGGCGCGCCTGGGATAATACGCCTCCAGGCTGCCGATGATCTTGAAGCCCTGCGTGACCTTGCTGTAGCGGTAGATGTCGTGGCAACCCAGGCCGCACTGGGCGTCGAGGTAGCACTCCTCGCCGCTGAGCCCGAGGTGGAGCCCGGTGACCGTGTGGTCGTCGAACACCTCGGTGAATTTGCCGTTGGGGTCCTGGGTATCCCAGCGGTAGCCGCGGCCCGAGGACTCCTCGGCGACCCACCAGACGCCCGTCTCGGGCGCGTAGACTGGGCTCAACCCCGCGCAGCTCGACGGGCCCGTCAGCGTCGCCGAGAGGTCGAGCTGCCCCGCCACGAGGTGGACGAACAGGGGCGAGCTGGAGGCGTATACTCGGGCACAGAACCAGGGGCCGCCGTCCGCCGGGTCCAGTTCCAGGAAGTAGAGCTCATCGTAGTTGGACAGCGGATCCGCCCCCGCCCCCGTGGGACCCACGGCGGCCACCGAAGCGTTGCCGCTCACCGCGGCCTGGTAGGGGTAGTAGAGGAAGCCGTCATCACCGTAGAAGGGCCCCTGACCGCTGTGGTCGATGAAGACCGAGGCCTTGGCGTGCGCGGTCCCGGCGGACGCACCCTCCAGCTCGTAGAGCCCGGAGATGTCGGAATCCACGGCCGCCCAGATGGTCCCATTGGGCGCCGGGGTGAGGGCGGGCACGGCGTTGAGGGTCTGGGATCCGAACACCGGCGACACGATGTCGCCCATCACGCCGTCCAGGTGGACCCCACCCAGGTTGTCCACACCCCGGAAGTAGGATGCCCCGACGCCATCCACCCGTGGCTCGGCCGCGAAGCCACCCGGGCTGAGCTTGAGCCACGCCGCCTTGACCAGGTGCCCCTCGCCGCCCTGGAGGCTGATGGCCGTCGCCGTGTCCGCCGGGGAGGAGATGACGAGGGCCAGCGTGTCGCCGCGCGCGTCCCCCAGCGCGTCGAAGGACGTGCCCGCGGGCAGGAGCGCCGGATCGATGACCACGCTGTCGTCACAGGCCAAGCCCACGCCGTCGCCGTCCATGTCGTCCTGGCTGGGGTTCGGGACCAGGGGGCAGTTGTCCCCATCGCTCGTGAGAATGCCATCGCCGTCGGCGTCGGGGTCACACGCGTCGCCCAGGCCGTCGCCATCCAGGTCCTCCTGGCCGGCGTTGGCGACAAGGGGGCACGAATCGTCCGCGTCGAGCACGCCGTCCCCGTCGTCGTCGTCGTCGCACGCGTCGCCCGCGAGATCTCCGTCAGTGTCGAGCTGGTCCTCGTTGAAGATACCCGGACAGTTGTCCACGTCCCCGCAGGCCCCGTCGCCGTCGGCGTCGTTGTCGGGGTCCAGTGGACACGCATCGCACACATCCCCCACGCCGTCGCTGTCACCGTCCGCTTGGTCCCCGTTCGCATCCCCGGGACAGTTGTCCACGTCCCCGCACACCTCGTCGCCGTCTGCGTCGTTGTCCGGGTCGCCCGGGCAGGTGTCACACACATCCCCGACACCATCCCCATCGGCGTCCTCCTGGAGCGGGTTGGCGTCGTTGGGGCAGTTGTCCTCGCACACGCCGTCCTGATCCACGTCCGTCCCCGGCTGCCCGGGGCAGGTGTCGCAGGTGTTGCCGATCGCGTCGCCGTCGTCGTCCGCCTGCCCGGGGTTGAAGTCCTCGGGGCAGTTGTCCACGTCCCCGCACACGCCGTCGTCGTCCGCGTCGTTGAGGGGGTCGTCGGGGCAGGTGTCGCAGCCATCTCCGAGCCCGTCCGCGTCGGCGTCCGCTTGATCCTCGTTGGCCACGTCCGGACAGTTGTCCACGTCCCCGCACACCGTGTCGTCGTCCGCGTCGTTGTCCGCGTCCTTGGGGCAGTCGTCACAGACGTCCCCCAGCCCGTCCGCGTCCTCATTCGCCTGGTCCGCGTTGGCCACGCCCGGACAGTTGTCCACGTCCCCGCAGACGCCATCGCTGTCCTCGTCGTCCTTGGGGTCGTTGGGGCACGGGTCACACGCGTTGCCAGCGCCGTCCCCGTCGGTGTCCTCCTGGGACTCGTTGGCGATGATCTTACAGTTGTCCTCCAGGTCCCCCATCTTGTCGCCGTCGGTGTCCGCCAACGCGACGTCCGTGCCGAAGGCCGCCTCCTCGTCGTTGGGGATGCCGTCGCCGTCGATGTCATCGTCCAGCGAGTCCGGCAGCAGGTCCCCGTCGACGTTGCTCTCCACCAAGATGTCCACGTCCAGCGTGACCGCCCGCTGGGGGGCGCCGTCGTCTGTGGCCGAGAAGGTCACGGTCACCTTCACCTGCCCCGCGTCGTAGTCCACGGTGTCCAGCGGAGGCTTCCAGGTGAACTTCCCGTCCGCGAAGACCGCCGTGTCGGGGCCCTGGGTCATGGCAAGCGTCACGACCTGCCCGTCATCCGGGTCGGTGGCGTGCACGGTGAAGCTCAGCTCCACGCCCTCCACGGCCGTCTGTGGGTCCACGGGCGCGAACTCGGGCGCGCGGTTCTCGGGCGCCGTGTCCCCCTCGGACCCGGCATCCCCGCCCACCGTGGGCGGCGCGATGATGTCCCCACAGCCGCCCAAGCCAGCCGCCCCCACCGACAGCGCCGCCGCGGCCAACCACGTCGCAACGCCCCACTGCATCGTCCTCATCGCGCCCTCCCGGGTGCTCTGTCTCACGCGCCTCACGCGCCCCGTCCGCCCTACCCTAACAGCCTCGCAGGCTGGCTCCCAGCGAGGCGCCATGCGCCGCCCCGCCATCCCACACCAAGCCCACGCGCGGCGCTCACGGCCCGTTCTTGCGCCCCTCGCACTTGCCACCCAGCACGACCGTGAAGTCCACGCGCCGGTTCACCGCGCGCGCCTCCGGCGTCCCCTCACGGACGATGGGGTTGGCCTCCCCGAAGCCCCGCCCGATGAGCTGGTCGGGGCTCACCCCGGCGGCGACCAGGGCGTCCACGACGACCTTGGCCCGCGCCTTGGACAGCCCCAGGTTCTTCACCTCGGGCCCCTCGTCGTCGGCGTTGCCGTTCACGTAGACCGTGATGATGAGCGGGTTCTTCTCGATGACCGCCGCCACCTCCGCCACGGCCGCCTTGGCGGCCGCGTTGAGCTTCTTGGAGCCCTTGGCGAAGGGGACCCGCTGGGTGATCGTGAGCTCGCAGTCCCGGTCCACGGTGGGAGCCACGACGGGCACGTCGTCCCGCTTGGGCGCCGTGTCCGGGCACCCGTCGTCATCCTGGAAGCCGTTGAAGGTCTCCTTGAGGCTAGGGCACTTGTCCACGGCGTCCGGCAGCCCGTCATGGTCCTTGTCGTAGACCAACGGCTTGTCCGGGCAGCCGTCGTCGTCGGCGTTGCCGTTGAAGTCCTCGGGGCGGTTGGGGCAGTCATCGCGCTCGTCGGGGATGCCGTCCTGGTCGTTGTCCCGCTCGGGGCAACCGTCCGCATCGGCAAAGCCATCGTGGTCCTCGGGTACCAAGGGACACTCGTCGTTGACGTCACGAATGCCGTCCCGGTCGGTGTCCTCGCTGCTGGGCGCCCACTGCGCACCGAGCACGGCTCGGAAGTCCGGGACGCCCGTCCCCTGGACGAAACCGCCCCCCAGCGCCGCCTGGACGTTCAGCCCGGGGATGATCCACCACTTGGGCCCCAGCAAGAACTCCAACCCCGACGAGTCCAGGCTCCCGAAGGGCGCGCTCAGCGGCGTGCGACCGAAGAGCTCCGAGGAGATGCCCACCACGTCCTTGTACAGCAACACCTCCATCCCGAACCCGTAAGTGAGCTCGTGGCCGAAGCTCGTGCCCACGGCTTGCCCGTCCTCGGCGCGAAACTTGGCCCCCAGGTTCAGGGTCAGCGTCACGGGGTCCACGCGAAAGTCCGCGATGAGGTTCAGCAGCACGCCCACGGACGGGTCGCCGCGAAAGGCCTCCCCGTCCCCGACGGGGAGACTCAACCCCGCCGTGCCGGCGAGCCCAAAGCCTCCGGTCAGGTTGTCCAGGATCATGGTCCGCACCCGGAACACCATGTCCCCGAGCCCCGCCCCGCTGAGGGGCGCCACCGACGTCACGCCGTCGCCGCTGGCGGCGTGGAGGGCGATGGGCAAGGAGAGATCCACCTGGAGACGGTCGAACAGCCCCACGCCCACGTTGAGGTCCATGAACTGGGCGTTGTCCACCAAGCTCTCCCGGTGCTCCCCGGCGCGCAGCTTGAGGCTGCCCCGCTCGGCGTGAAAGAGCACCGACGCATAGGGCTGCCAGCCAGGCCCCACCTGGGACTGCTCCACCGAGAACACGCGGTAGCGGCCCCCGCTGGGGGTGAAGTTCTCGATGTTCACCTGGGGCACCGCGCCAGCGCGCGCGGACCCCGGGGCCCCGGCGCCGAGGCCCACGCCCAGCCAGACCAGCAACCCCAGCCGCGCCGCGCGCCCCGCGGTCCGCGCCCCGGGACGACGGCGGCGCAACGCCACCAGCCCGAGCAGCGCCAAGCCCAGCGGCCAGGCAAGGTCCGCCCCACCGCCGCTGCACCCGAAGACGTTGGAGCCCGACAGGGTCGCCCCCTCGAAGTCGTCCTCCGGCGCCGTGGGGTCGGTGCCATTCTGAACCTCATAGCCGTCCATCACGCCGCCCCCGTCGCTGTCGGGGGTGAGGGGATCCGTCCCGAAGACCGTGATCTCCAGCTTGTCGTCCAGGTGGTCGCCGTCCGTGTCCGGCTCCTCCGGGTCCGTCTGGTACTGGAAGATCTCCTCACGGTCGGTGAGCCCGTCCCCGTCGGTGTCGCGCTCGCCGTCCGCGGGGTTGTTGGGATCGCCCTCGCCCTCGTCCACGCGCCCGTTGGCGTTGGCGTCCTCCTCACCGTCCACGACCTGATCCCCATCCGTGTCCGCCTTCGTGGGGTCGGTCTTGGTGCTAGGGTCCTCGTCCGGCTGGAAGACGTTCACGTCGGTGTCGCGCAACCCCTGGGAGCGCCCAAGCTCCGTCCCATCCTGGACGCCGTCGCCGTCCGTGTCGGCGTTCGTGGGGTCGGTGAGGTGCGTGTTCACCTCGGCCCCGTCCGACAGCCCATCGTCGTCCGTGTCGGCGTCATGGGGGTCGGTGCCGTACAGCGCCTCGTCCCCATCCAAGATCCCGTCGTCGTCGTCGTCGGTGTCCGCGCAGTCGATGAGTCCATCACCGTCGAAGTCCTGGATCTGGTCGGTCGTGGGCGTGGCCTGGGCGTCGCGCGGGTCCACGCCACACGCCAGCTCGTCCTCGTCGGACACCTGGTCGTTGTCGTCGTCGGGATCCACGCAGTTGATCATCCCGTCGCCATCCGTGTCGTCCAGGTCCGTGAGCGCCGGCGCCGAGGTGGCGTCCAGCGGGTCCGTCCCGCAGAAGGTCTCCACGCCGTCGGCGATGCCGTCCTCGTCCGAGTCCACCTGCGCCCCATCGCAGACCCCGTCCTCGTCCTTGTCCGTGGGCTGGGACGCAGCATCCAACGGGTCGGAGGCGCACCCCACCTCCTCGCCGTCGACGGCCCCGTCCCCGTCGGTGTCCGCGATGACGGGGTTCGTCTCCAGCGCCCCCGTATCCCCGTCGGCGTTGGTGTCCTCGGCCCCGTCGGGGAGGCCGTCGCCGTCCGTGTCGGCCACCCACCCCTTCGTGGGCTGGCACACATCCCCCTCGCTGGGCGGGTAGCAAGACGCCGCCTCCACGCCGTCGCTCAGCCCGTCGCCGTCCGTGTCCGGCTTCGTGGGGTCGGTCTCCCCCTGCCCGATGGAGCCGCTACCGTCGGTGTCCTCGTCCCCGTCGATGAGCCCGTCGCCGTCCGTGTCCCGCACCAGCGGGTCCGACCCCAACATGATCTCGATGGCGTCGTCCAACCCGTCGCCGTCGTCGTCCGTGTCCACGCAGTTCGCCTCGCCGTCCCCGTCGGTGTCGGCCAGGTCCTCGGGCGTGGGTAGGCTCTCGGCGCTCAGCGGGTCCTTGCCGCACATCACCTCGTCGGCGTCCGGCACGCCATCGGCGTCGTCGTCCTTGTCCACGGCGTCGCACAGCGTGTCGCCGTCCGTGTCCGCCGGCACGTCCGAGGCGTCCGCGGGATCCGCCCCGCACGTCTCCTCCAGCGCGTTCGACCACCCGTCGCCATCCAGGTCGGGGTCCTTGGCGTCGCACAGCCCGTCACCGTCCGTGTCCGCCGGCGTGCTCGCCCCGTCCAGGGGGTCCGTGCCACAGAAGGACTCGGTGCTGTTCACCCAGCCGTCCAGGTCATAGTCCGCCTGGGGATCCAAGGCGTCGCAGATGCGGTCGCCGTCGTGGTCACCGGGGACGCTCCCCGCGTCCAGGGGATCCGTGAGGCACTGGACCTCCACCCCATCATCCCAAGTGTCGTTGTCGTCGTCCGCATCGAGGAGATCGCAGACCGTGTCGCCGTCGGTGTCCGTGGGGATGGACGCGCCGTCGCTAGGGTCGGTCTTGCACGCGACCTCCGTGGCGTCCCCCCATCCGTCGCCGTCGTCGTCGTCGTCCAGGGCGTCGCACAGCTTGTCATCGTCCTGGTCTTGCCCCAAGTCCGTGGGGTTCGACGCGGCGTCGTTGGGGTCGGTCCCGCAGCTCTCCTCCACGGCGTTGGCCCAGCCGTCGCCGTCCAGGTCCTGGTCCAGCACGTCGCAGATCCCGTCGTCGTTGGCGTCCACGGGCACGCTCGACGCGTTGTTGGGGTCGGTGAGGCACTGGAGCTCCGCCGCGTCCGTCCACCCGTCGTCATCATCGTCGGGGTCCAGGGCGTCGCACACGTGGTCGCCGTCCACGTCCAGCCCCAAGTCCGTGGGGTTCGAGCTCGTCACGTCGGGATCGGTCCCGCACACCTGCTCGGTGAGGTCCAGCCACCCGTCGCCGTCGTCGTCGCTGTCCTGGTTGTTGCACGTCCCGTCCCCATCCAGGTCGTGCGTGGCGTCCGTGGGCGTGCTGGTGGCATCCTTGGAGTCGGAGCCGCAGATCCCCTCCAGGTCGTCGAAGGCCCCGTCGTCGTCGTCGTCCAGGTCGCTCGCGTCGCACTGGCCGTCGCCGTCGGTGTCCACGGGCACGGAGGTCGCGTCCAGGGGCTGGGAGCCGCACACCTGCTCCTCGGCGTCGGGGAAGCCGTCGCCGTCGTCGTCGGGGTCCGAGCAGTTGGGCAGGTTGTCCCCGTCCGGGTCCTCCGCCTCGCTGGGCGTGGGCAGGCTGGTAGCCACCTTGGGGTCGGTGTTGCACGCCAGCTCAAACCCGTTGCTCACCCCGTCGGCGTCCCAGTCCTGGTCCGTGCACAAGGGGTCGGTGATGCAGTCCGAATCCAGGCAGTCGATGAGCTGGTCGCCGTCGTCGTCCTGGCCGTCGCCGCAGCTCACCTCCAGGGCGCCGCACTCGGACTGGGTGGTGTCGAACTTCTCGTCGCAGTCCGCGTCCACGTTGGACTTGAAGCAGTTCTTGGGCGCGCCCGGGTAGACCGTGGGGTCGTTCTTGGGCTCCGGGTTCAGGTAGCAGGTGCCGCCCTGGGACTTGGGCAGCGACTCCACCGCGTCCGGCACGCCGTCGCCGTCGTCGTCATCGTCCACGCAGTTGAGCAGCCCATCGGGCACCGGCGAGTCCAGGTCCTGGAGGTCGTCGGAGCTGGGCGTGGAGTTGGCGTCATCCGGGTTCGTCCCGCACGTGAGCTCCAGCGCGTTGGACACGCCGTCGCCGTCCGCGTCCGCCCCCGAGCAGTTGGGATCCGCCGCGCAGTCCCCGTCGTCGCAGTCCGTCTTGCCATCCAGGTCCTCGTCCACGCCGCCGGTGCAGTCCCCGCCCGGGCACGGAGCACACAGCTCCTCACAGCGCACCGTCACCCGCCCGGCGTTGCCCGCCGGTCCCCCGGCGCACGCCTCGAACTGGTCCATCACCAAGTAGTAAGTTTCTCCCTCCGCGGCGGCCACGGTCTTGGCGTCGCTCGCCCCGCACGAGGGCTGGAGCAGCGCCGTGGACCCCGAGCAGGTGCTGTTGTCGCAGCTCCCCACGAACAGGTTCAGGCTGTAGCGCTGACGCTGGATGTTCTCGACCTCGAAGGTCACGAGCTGGTCGCGCGGGTTCGTGAAGCTGAACACCGCGTCCGGCCCAGGCCCGCAGGGGATCTCGTCGGTCAGCGGCGCCCGCTCCACCACGTCCCCGCAACTCAGGGGGATCGTGTTCTCGCAGATCTCGCCCGTGCAGGCGAAGTGGTCCTGGCACCCGGCCACATCCAGGCAGTCCACCAGCCCGTCACAGTCGTTGTCCACCGCGTCCGCACAGGTCGGCCCGCCGGCCGCGTCGGTGTTGGCGTCCTCCACAGCGCCCGGGTGGGCGGTGGCGGTCGAGTCGTCACAGTCCGTGTCGATGCAGCCCGCCCCGTCGCCGTAGCCGTCCCCGTCCGCGTCCAGGCAGTCGTCCACGCAGTCGGTGATGAAGTCGTTGTCCACGTCGGCGCAGCTCGGGTCGGTCGTCGTGACCGCGCACGCGCCGTTGGCCGGGAGGCAGTCGCGCTCGTTGCAGATCCCATCGCTGTCGCCGTCCGGCAGGGCCTCGTCCGTGAGACCATCGCAGTCGTCGTCCAGCCCGTCGCACGCAAACTCCGCGCAGTTGCCCGCCGCCCCCGGCGAGCCGCGGTGGTTGCCCGAGTTGGAGTAGTCCTCGTCCGGCGAGGCCAAACACCACACGTCCGCCCCGTCGTTCGTCTGGCTGGAGCGCCCCGTGGCGTTGTCCAGCTCCAGCGAGCGCCCCACCCCGTCCACGCTCAGGTCGCCCAGCTCGCAGGCGAACCCGCGGTAGTCCACGACGTCCAACTCGGTCGTCGTCCCCGAGCGCACGGTGAGGCGGTCCCCCCCCGCCGCCAGGACGAAGCTCGCACCGCACTCGGCATCCGGGGCCACCCCATCCGAGCCGCTCGCGGCACCCAGGGTGATGACGTAGAAGCTCGTAGGCTGGATGAACCGCGACGTGAGCACCGTGCAGTCGCTCGCGAAGACCTGCTCCGCCCCCACCAGGTTCCTCAGCCGGAGGTCCAGGGCCGCTAGATCCACGGCGCTCGGCGACGAGTTGTACAGCTCGATCCACTGCTCGCCCGGGTTGCTCCCCGGCTGGGGCAGGTGGATCTCGGTGACGTAAAGCGAGCCCGGCTCGATCTTGCACACCGAGGAACACCCATCCCCATCGTCCGTGTTGTGGTCGTCGCACTCCTCGCCCGCGCCCACGGTGCCATCCCCGCAGACCGAGCAGCTCGCGTCGTCCACCGTCACGACGCCGTCGCAGTTGTTGTCCGCGGGGTCCGCACACACCTCGGGCTGGTTGGGGTGGGTCACCGCGTTCGTGTCGTCGCAGTCCTCCAGGGAGCAGTCGAAGGCCCCGCAGCCCGTGCAGGTCGACGGGTCGTTGAAGGCGTTGGCGTAGCTGGAGTAGCCGTCGCCGTCGGCGTCCAGGCAGTGGTCACACGAGGCGTCGCCGCGCTCGTAGAGGCCGTCGCCGTCCAGGTCGCTGCGCACCCCCAGCGAGGCCACGTACAGCCCCGGGTTGTCGTTGTTGGAGCCGTCGATGGTGTCGTAAAAGACCACGGCCAGCACGCTCCCCCCGGCCCCCACGAGGCTCGCCGGGAAGGGAACGAAGGCGTGGTCGAACCCCTGAGCGTCCGTGGAGATGCCCGGGTCCGGGTTGGGCGTGTTGGCGCCCGTCACGAAGGGCAGGCTCCCCACCTGCCCGTCGCAGGTCGTGGGGTCGTCCGCCGGGTTCAGGAAGCACACGCCCACGAGGTCGCGCGCCGTCGAGGCCTCGCCCTGGAGCCTGTAGACCACCTCCAGGCCGGGCCCGGGCATGTCCGCCGGGACGTCGATGATCCGACTCAACCGCGCGATGACGCGCCCCGTGCCCCCGACGCTGCTCACGTTGGCGTTGAGCGCCGTCTCCCACCCGTAGTCCCCCGGGCCCGTGGCGTTCGCCGTGGAAACCCCGCGCTCGATGCCCGTGGCCGAGGGCAGGTTGTCGCTCGGCTGCCAGCCCTCCGCCCCGGAGTCGAAGTCGTAGAAGGTCGCGCACACGGCACACGCGGCGTCTCCGGCGCACACCGGGTCGGCGCAGTCCACGGTGCCGTCGCCGTTGTCGTCGCCGTCGTTGGCGCAGTCCTCGACCCCGCAGTCCGCCACGTCGAAGCCATTGATCAGCCCATCGCAGTCGTCGTCCGCCGGCGTGTCGCACACCTCGCCGCTGTCGCCCGCCACCGGGTGGACGTTCACGTTCTGGTCGTCGCAGTCGGGCTCCACGAAGGTGCACTGGGCGGGATCGGGGCTATCGGGGTGCCCGTAGCCGTCCGCGTCCGCGTCCCAGCAGGGGTCGCAGTTCGCGGCGTCGTCGGCCTCATAAAACCCGTCGGCGTCCGTGTCGCTGACGATGCGCACGGCGTCGATGCGCACCCCTGGGTTGTCGTTCTTGTTGTTCGTCACGGTGTCGTAGAGGAACGTCACCGTCACGTCGCCGCCGATGTAGGCGCTCAGGGGTACGGTGGCGGTCTGGGGCCCCCCAGGAGACGGCGTGTCTTGGGAGAAGACCAACACATCGGCCGGGCTCGACGCGGTGCACGCGGGGTCATCGAGGCAGACGCCGAAGACGTCCTGGTTTACGATCGTGTCCCCTTGATGCGTGTACGTCACCTCCAGCACGGGCTCGGGTCCCACCTGGGCCACGGACGGCAAGCTGACGGTCAGGGTCAAGTGTCCGCGGTGGGTGCCAGCCCCGAAGGCGTCCAGCACGGAGTCCAAGCCGCCGGTCTCCCAGGTCCCGCTCGCGGCGACGTACTGCCAGAAGTCGATGCTCGTGGCGGTGATGTCCTTGTCGCTCACCCACGCCCCTGGACCCGAGTCGAAGGTCCAACTGCGCCCCTCCATGCATGCGTCACAGAAGGGGTCGGAGGCACACACGCTGTCCGCACAGTCGGCCCAGCCGTTGCCGCCGTCGTCGATCCCGTTGGTGCAGTCCTCGACGCACGTGGGGTCGGCCAGATCCGTGTTGCCATCGCAATTGTCATCGACGGTGTTGGTGCACTCCTCGCCCGCGCCGGGGTTCGTCGCGGCCACCGTGTCGTCGCAGTCCACCGTCGCCCCACCGGAGCAGGCGGTGAGGTCCACGGACGCCGAGGCCCCGTAGCCGTCGCCGTCCGCGTCCACGCACAGGTCACACCCGGCTTGGGTGCCCATCTCGTAAGAGCCGTCCGCGTCCAGGTCCGCGTAGACCTCCACCTTGTCCACGAAGGCGCCGCGATAGGTGCCGGTCACCTCCTGGTCATAGAAGCCCACGGTGACCGTCACGGTCTGCCCGGCGAAGCCGCTGAGGTCCTGCACGTAGACGTCCAGCCCCGCGGCGTCCTGGGCGAGCCCGGCGTTGGGCGTGGCCTCGCAGGTCTGGAAGTCCGCGGGCCCGCTCGTGTCCCCCGTGGGGTTCACCCACACGCTCAGGCAGCCCGGGGACAGATCCGCCCCGTCCCGGTCCAGCCAATAGGTCAGGTGCAGCTCCGGGCGCGGGGTGTCGGCCGCCGCCGGCACGGCCACGCGCTTGGACAGGAAGGTGTCCACGCGGTCCGCGGTCGTGAGCGCCGCGCCGGGCGCCGTCTCGAAGCCCGGCTCGCCCACGAGCCCCAACGCCACCACGTCCACCTGGCCCCAGGCGAAGGCGCCGCCGGTCCCTTGGTCCACGACGGCCCAGCCCTCGACGCCCGTGGCGAAGTCGTGCAGCGTCCCGCACGTGGCCTGGCACCCCGCGGGGAGGTCGCAGGTATAGCCCGGCTCGTAGAGGCACTGGTCCGAGCACCCGTCGCCCGCCACGGCCCCGCCGTCGTCGCACTCCTCGGTGCCCGCCACGATGGAGTCCCCGCAGGTCGTCGTGCAAGCCGCCCCGGCCGTGGCGCAGGTCCAGCCGCTCTCCACCGCCGAGCAGTCTGCCGCACACCCGTCGCCACCCACGGTGTTCCCGTCGTCACACGCCTCCGCGCCCACGATGGCGCCGTCCCCGCAGCGCTCCGTGCACGCGCCGCCGCCCGACGGGCAGTCCCAGCCGCTCTCCACCGCCGAGCAGTCCGCCGCGCACCCATCGCCGGCCACGCGGTTGCCGTCGTCGCACACCTCGCCGTCGGTCGCCTGGACGACCCCGTCCCCGCAGCCCACGCTCGTGAAGGTCTCCCACGCGGTGAAGGTCAGGGTGCTGGGGATGCCCGGGTTGTCGGAGCCCGCGGGGGCGTCGCTGGCGCCGATGGCCTCGTTGGAGCGGAACGCGTTGGAGCTGTTCAGATAGGTCCCCACGAGGCCGAAGGTGTCCCCCGGCAAGAGGCCCACGTCGGCCAGCGAGAGCGTCCACGTGAAGATCGCGCTGTTCGCCGGGGCGCCGCCTCCACCGCCAGCCACGAAGGTGAGCGAGCCGTCGCCGCCCGCCGCCAGGGAGAACAGGTTGGCGCCGTTCACCGCATCGAAGACGATGGCGTAGTCGGCCCCCATGCCCGAGACGATGGGGAAGACGACATCCGCTCCGTTCGTGCCGTCCCAGCCGGAGATGGCCCTACGCCCCGCGTCCTGCTGGTCCTTGAGGCCCGTCGTGTCGGCGAAGCCGCCGGCCGAGTCGGTGTCCAGGTAGAGCACGAGGGTGTCGTTGAGGTCCCCCGTGCCCCGGGTGAGGACGAAGGTCACCGTGTCCCCGACGTTGGTGATGTCCAGGGTGCCCCCGCCCACCGGCCCCCCAAACCCGATGTGGCCGTTCCCGGGATACGCGGCGGCCAGCGCCATGGGCGCGGTGACCAGCCCCAGCAGCGCGGCCACTAGCGGAGCGAAGAATCGAACCAAACGGTGCGTGCTCATGGCTTCCTCTCGACGTGTGCGGATCCCCGCCCCTCTCCCCACGGCCCAGGGGGCGGCATGGGAGGGCGGTGTCGACCCCAACGAGACAGGCGCCCCCAACGCACGGGAACAGCGAGACGATCCCAGCGCGCTCGGATGCGGTCGCGAAACAATAGCGCGCCTGTCGGTCAGTGCAAGGAAGCGCCCTGAACCCCGATCCGCCACCTACTCTGGGATTCGGCTTTGGATCCCGCGTGTGGGCGG
>CAYZID010000083.1:0-21345 GCA_964478315.1 uncultured Myxococcales bacterium
CCGCCCACACGCGGGATCCAAAGCCGAATCCCAGAGTAGGTGGCGGATCTGGGCGCAGGTGCCCCTTTTGCCTCGGCGCACGTGAGGGCGGATACTGGGGCCATGACGCACTCCCTCGCGCCCACCCTCTTGGTGGCGATGCCAAGCCTCCTGGACCCCAACTTCTTCCGCTCCGTGGTGCTCCTCGTGACCCACGACCCGGGCGGGGCGTTCGGCGTCGTCGTCAACCGCGAGCTGGACGTCCCGGTGGCGTCCGTGTGCGAGGCCGTCGACGTCGCGTGGCACGGTGATCCCCACCGGAGAGCCTTGCTCGGAGGCCCGGTGGAGCGCCACCAGGGCTGGGTCCTCCATCGGTCCGGGCACACCTTCCAGGGCGAGCTGAGCGTGCGCGGCGAGGACGGGAGCGTCATGGGCCTGAGCCCGTCCCAGGGCGCCCTGGAGCTCTACGGGCGAGAGCCCGACGGGGACTTCCGCCTGGTCATGGGCTACGCGGGGTGGGGGGCCGGCCAGCTCGACGCGGAACTCGCGGCGGGGGCCTGGCTCACGGCGCCCGTCCGGGGAGACCTCATCTTCGAGCGCCCCCTAGGGGACGTCTGGAAGGACACGCTCGCCTCCATCGGCGTGGACCCCGCCCGCCTCGTCGACGTGGGGACCAGTCTCAACTGAGGGCCGGCGACCCTCGGCGCCTCGCGCGCTGGCCCGGGCTACTCCAGGTAGGGCTCGCACATCTCGCCGAGGGGACGGACGGCTTCCTCCACGTTGGCCTTCGCGCTGGGGCGGAGCTTGAGGTAGACCCTGCGGGCGGTTCCGTGCTTGGTGACCCGTGCCCGCTCGTCCGTGACCTCCAGAAGCCGCTCGGCGACGGCCTCTCGGCGCGCGTCCAGATAGGCCGACAGGCGCTCGCCGGTGCCCGCGGCGAGGAACTCCGCATAGTGGCCTTCGAGCTTGCCCACCCATTCGTCCAGGAGGCCGTCGATGACCGCGGGGATGAAGCCGGGCTTGATGGCCTTGACGGTCTTGTAGGCCGCCTTGATGGCGGCCCCCTTGAGCCCGCGCTTGCGCTTCACCTCGCGGTCCACGAGGTCGGCCGCGTCCCGCACGACCTGAGGGCGGTTCGCGTCGTTCAAGAGCTGCTCGGCTAGGGTGGGCATGGTGCCTCCTCAACGGGTGGGATCAGCGGGTGGCTCGGTGGCTGGTGTGGGCGGGCGCGCGAGGGCCCGAACGCGAGCGACGGGCATCCCTCGCACAATCCAGGCGGCGGGTCCAGCCGCGCGCTGCGCCGCGGCTTGGGCCGTCGGGGTTGCGGGCTTGCGTTGCGTGGGGCGCGCGTGTTCGTCTCGGGGAGGATGGACGGACAGGGGACGGACATGGACGGCATTCGAACCCACCGGAAGGCCGACCCACGCTGGGTCGGGCGGGTGACGGAGCGCGGCGAGGGGACCGCCCGGGCCACGCTGGAGGCGATCCCCGAGATGGCCGTGGACGATCGCGGGCTGGTCCACGGCAGCTTCGTGTTTGGGGTCATGGATCTCGCCGCCATGGTGGCCGTGAATCACCCCAACGTCGTGCTCGGGGGGGCTTCGTTGCGCCTCCTGGCGCCCGTCCGCGTGGGTGACCACGTGGAGGCCCGGGCCACCGGCGGTGGCGGGGAAGGGCGCAAGCGCGAGGTGGAGGTCTCGGCGTTGGTGGGAGAGCGCGAGGTCGCTCGCGGGACCTTTACCTGCTTCGTGCTGGAGCACCACGTCCTCGACTGAGTTCTCCGATCCAGCTCTTGGGTCCCCGTTCGTTTTGGCCACGGGGCCCGATTACCGTGGTCGCGCTTGGCCTGGTCCTCCGGGGCCCGCTATCATTGGTCCGCGGCCGCCGGTGGGTGGCTTGGGCGAGGAGGCGGACATGGACGACGACCCACGCGACGATCTGGACACCGGGCTCGACGCCGCCCCCACCGTGGAGCACGACGAGCGGCGGACCCACCCGCGCTACCTCGTGTGCCTGGCCTTGGACGTGGAGGCTCCGGCGCACGGCAAGCACACCGCGATCCTCCATGACGCCAGCGTCGGGGGCATGTACTTCCTCACCCGCGCCGCGCTGGAGGCCGGGGATCCCCTGCACATCAGCGTGCGTCTGGCGAGCAAGCCCGAGCGCGTCGTGCAGGAGGTGACGGGCACCGTCAAGCGCGTGGACACGCTGCCGCGAGAGCGCGCGGACCTCTGGCGCTTCGGGGTCGCCGTGGAGTTCGACGAGGAGGCCCAGTCGCTGGAGCCGGAGCTCCAGCGTTGGGCCGAGGTGCTGCGCGAAGCCTGGGAGTAGCCGCCCCTGTCCCGGGGGGCCGTCCGCGGGCGTCTCGTCCCTACAGGCCGGCCCGGGCGGCCTCCACGGCCTCGTGGAGCGTGAGGTGGGTCCTCTCGGGGGGAAGCTGAGAGCCGAGCCGCGTGGCCTCCACCACGTCGCGGACCGGGCCCTTCATGGCGGCGACGTGGAGGACCACTCCGAGCGCCTGGAGCTCGTCCAGCGTCCCCGAGAGGATCTCCGCCCCCGAGGAGTCCAGCCGGTTCACGGCGCTCGCGTCCACGACCAGGGCGCGGACGGGCGCGCCGTCGCTCTGGGCCGCCTCCAAGAGCACCCGCTTGAAGAACCGCGCGTTCCCGTACCAGCACTGGCCGTCGATGCGCAGGATCGCGATCCCGGGGAAGGTCTCGGCTTCGGGGAAGCGCTCGACGTTGCGGTAGGCCATGGAGTTGGGGAGGCGGCCGAGGATCGCCCGGTGGGGGCGCATGGACCGCGTGGCGAACCACAGCAGCGACAGCCCCACGCCCACGGCGATGCCTCGCTCTGGGCCGAGCTCCAGGGTGGCCACGAAGGTGACGGTGAGCAGCGCCAGGTCATCGCGCTTGGCGCGCCAGAGGTGGCGCACCTGGTCCAGATCGACGAGAGAGGCCACCGCGGCGATGATGAGCGCCGCCAACGACGCCTTGGGAACCGCCTCGAAGGTCGGCGCGAACAGCTCTACCGCCACGGCGACCACCGCGGCGGTGGTCAGCGCTGCGGCGCGGGTCCGCGCCCCCGCCTCCGCGTTGACCGCCGAGCGTCCGAACCCGCCCGACACGGGGAAGGCCCGGAACAGGGCCGCCGCGATGTTGGCGGCCCCCAAGCCCAGGAGCTCCCGGTCCGGGTGGATCTCGTACCCCCCCCGCCGCGCGAAGTGCTGGGCGACGCTCACCGACCCCATGAAGCCCACGAGCGCCACGGCGAGGGCCGAGGGGGCGAGCGTACCCAGGATCTCTGGCTGAAGGGTGGGCAGAGCGGGGCCGGGCAGGCCCCCGGGGATGGGCCCCACGACCGCGATCCCCGCCGCGTCCCACCCGAGCCACGCCGAGAGCGTCGTGGCCCCGCCGATGACGAGGAGGGCGCGGGGGGCTCTGGGCGCCCAGCGTTTGAGCGCCAGGAGTCCCGCGAGGCTCGCGATGCCCACGGCCAGCGTGGGGGCGTGGGTGTGGGGTAGGGCGCCCGCGAGGAGCGAGATCGTCTCGTCGAGGCGGCGCGCGCGAGGGACGTGGACGCCCAAGAGGTGGGGGAGCTGCGTGCCCACGATGAGCACCGCCGCAGCCGAGGTGAAGCCGCTGAGGATGGGGTGGTTCAGGAGGTTCGTGAGGACCCCCAGCCGCAGGGCCCCCATTCCGAGCTGGATGAGCCCCACCAGCAGGGCGAGGGTCGTCGCCGCTTGGGCGAAGGACGGGCTCCCGGCCGGGGCGACGGTGGCGACGGCGGCCCCGGTGAGGAGAGCCACGAGGGCCGAGGGGCCCACCGCGAGCTCGCGCGAGCTGCCTAGCAGGGCGTAGGCTACGAGAGGCGCCGCGGCGGCGTAGAGGCCCATGACGGGAGGCAACCCCGCGAGCATGGCGTAGGCCATGGCCTGGGGGATGAGCAAGATGGCCGTCGTGAGCCCCGCGACGAGATCGGCCCGCCCGTCGGTGAGGGCGTAGGAGCGCAGGGCGCGGAGGGGGAAGGCGGCCACGAGACGACCCATGCGGAGCGAGGGGGGACGGCCCGACCCGCGGCCGAGCGCGGCCGGGATGTTGGCACGGCGTCCGCGTTCCTGCACGGTCGAGCCGGAAACCGAGGCTCGCCGTGCATGGGGGGCCTTCCCAGGCCGTATCCGGGAGGGGGCCGATGCTCTTTCGCCAGCTCTTCGATCGCGACACCTACACCTACACGTACCTCGTCGCCTGCGAACGCACGCGCGAGGCGGCCCTCGTGGACCCGGTGCGCGAGCGCGTCCCGGACTACCTGCGGCTGCTCCGCGAGCTCGGGCTGGCCTTGCGCTGGGCGGTGGACACCCACCTCCACGCGGACCACGTCACCGGCGCGGGACCCCTGCGGCGGGAGACCGGCTGCGGCGTGGCCCTGGGGCCGGGGGAGGGGGTGGCCTGCGCCACGCGGCGTCTCTCCCACGGCGACGTGTTGACGCTGGGCGACGTGGCGCTGGAGACCCTGCACACGCCCGGACACACCCCCGAGAGCTGCTGCTTCCTGGTGGGCGATCGCGTGCTCACGGGGGACACCCTGTTCATCCGGGGCACGGGCCGGACCGACTTCCAAGGGGGCGACGCGCGCGCCCAGTACCACAGCCTCACACGCCACATCTTGTCGCTCCCGGGAGACACGCTCGTGTATCCTGGACACGACTACAGAGGGTGGACCGTCTCGACCATCGCCGAGGAGCGCGCCCACAACCCCCGCTTGCGCGTGGCCTTGGAGGAGGGGGAGGAGGCCTACGTGGCGCTCATGGCGGGGCTCGGTCTCGCCCCGCCGCGGCGCATGGCCGAGGCCGTGCCGGCGAACCGGCGCTGCGGAGACGACCCTCCCGGGGAGGCCGCGCTCGAAAGCTGAATGAGCTCTCGGCTACCGAGGGCTCGGCTTCTCGGGCGCCGGGCGCTTCCGGCGCGCCGGGGGTGGGGGGCGCTGGATGTGGACCCGCCCGGCGGGGAAGTCGAACGTGGCCTGGACCCGCTCGCCGCGCCGCACGCGGAGCTGGGCGCGGAGGGTCTTGGCGTCTAGCTGGCAGACCACGGAGATCCTCCCTGGGAGCATCTCGGCCTCCAGGGGGACGGGGCGCAGGCGGCCGCCTTCTACGGCGCAGCGGACCTGGGGCGCGCCCTGGGGCGCCGCGGCCTTGGCGCGCAGGGCCAGCGTCCCCACCGGCGTGCCTTTCTTGGGCGTGTACGAGCGGACGACACCCTCGCCCGTGACCTTTCCCGGGGCGCGCGAGAGATCGAAGACGAGGTCCCGCACGGCGCCGTGAGGGGTGCGGACGAGGGCCGCCAGGGCCACGCGGCCCGAGCGGCAGATGAGCTCGTGGGTGCCGGCGGGGACGCGCTGGCGGAAGGGCGCCGTGCGCGCGGCGGCGCCCGCCAAGGCGCAGCGCCCGAAGGGCTTGACCTGCACGCGGATGTGGGCGGCGCCGCGCTCGGCGTGCGCGGGCGTGGCCGTGCTCGCGGCCGTGAGGAGGAGGGCCGCGGCGGTGGTCCACCTCATGAGGGCCAGCGCGAGGGTTGGCGCGGGGTGGGCGCGGTGGCGCCGGGGGTTGGACATGGGCGTCTCCTCTCGGGTCGAGCCTGCGAGGCGCCCCGCGCCGTGGACCTACGGGGCGAGGTCAGTGTGGGGCGCGACGCCCGCTCGGGTCAACGCGCGGACGGGCTCCACGACTCCCAACAGCAGCGGGCGCTCCCCCGGCAGGGTGAGTGAGGACAGCCTCTCCGGGGCGTCCTCCGGGACCAAGAGCAGGCGCCCGCCCAGGTGATCCACGGGGCTTACGAAGACCGGCACGGGTGCGACAGCGGCCCCCGCCACGTCCCGTGCTTGAGCCCACACGGCTCCCCCCACGGGGGTGGCGCGCAAGGCGGTGCCCCAGCGTGGCGGGGCGCCTTGGGGGAGCCACAGGGTGCGCCAGCGCGCGCCCCCCGTCGCCCCGTCCATCCCCGCTGGCGACGCCACGGACGACGCCGCGTTGACGTAGACGATGCGGTCGAACAGGGCCCGGTAGGTGTAGTCGCTGACCCACGTGGGGTCGCAGTAGCCCATCACGTCGTAGGTTCCCTCCGGCGAGACGGCCATGTGGCGGGCCATGTCGTAGCCCCAGGTGCCGATGTCTCCCTGGGGGTAGGGGAAGCCGGGCGGCGCGTCGGTCGTCCCGCAAGGCGAGTGAGGGCGGCCGTGCGCGTGGCCCAACTCGTGGGCCATCGTGTTGGCGGCCGACTCGGGGTAGGCGAGGCCGATGGAAGCGCGGAGCCACCACTGCGCGGGCTCGGGCTGGATGCTCAGACCCGCGACGCACTGGAAGCCGCAGTAGGTCGCCATGTCCGGCGCGGGCTCGAACAGCCCATAGTAGTAGACGTCGGCCGGGACGCCGTCGTCGTTGCGCAGGCCCGTGAGCGCCTGGAGGAGCTCTCCCCAGCCCGTCCCGTCGGCCTTCACCGGATAGCTCCAGCCCCCCTGTTCGCGGACGGACAGCTCCACCTCGGTGGCCGGATAGAGGTTCTCCAGGTAAGCCTTGTAGGCCGCCACGCGCTCGGGCGAGACGTCCGGGAGGCGCCCCGAGCCGTCGGCGTCGTAGCGGATGGGCACGAGGACGACCTTCACGGGGCCGCTGGGTTGGGCTTGGAGGTCCATGGGCCCCGTGGACGGCCACCCCGAGTCTTGGAGGAGGGGATCGTCGCTCGGGGCACCCTCGGGGAGCGCCGGGAGGGGGCAGTCGGCTTGCTCCACGAGCGACAGGGCGAGCCCCCGCCCCGGGCGGATGGCGCCGGCCGGGACGTCGAAGGTGAAGGTCGCGTCCGCGGCGCTGGCGGTCGTGCCCGCGCCGGTCGTCCCATCGGTGCTCCCGGGGACGCCCTTGGCCTCGATCACCACCGCGTCGTCGCCCTCCCCAAGTTGGAGCCTCGCCGTCACGGTGCGGCGGGGCCAGCCGTTCACCCCCACGGCTCCGACCCGGACCACCGCGGCCCGCTCGGCGATCACGGGCGCGGGGCGTGTGCTGACCTCGGCCCCGTCGGCGAACAGCGGGATGTCCACGCCCTGGGTGAGCGTGACCGCGCGGATCTCCACTCCGCGCACGGGGACGACGGTGGGCGTCGTGGTCCAGCCGCAGGGCGCAGCGGAGAAGGTGCCGGTGAGGCTCTCACCCGCCTGCTGGATCGACCAGCGTCCGCGCGCTCCCTCCGTGGGATCCCAGGAGTCCACGCGGATCGTGGCCTGGACCTCCACGCAGACGCCGTCCAGGCAGCGCTGGGCGGGCGCCTCTTGGCTGGCCGGCAACGCGTTGAGGAGGTCGCGCGAGACCGTCGTCACGAGGCCGTCGCGGGCGTCCTGCCCGGGCCCGCGGTCACAGGTTGGCGAAGCATCGGGGCCGTCGAGGACGAGGCGCAGGCCCACCTCGCCGTCGGGGCCGCACGCGCGGCCCACCACGCCTTGTAGGGCCGGGCCCTCGGGGGGGGCGGTGGTGTCTACGGCGTCCGGCGCGTTCGCGGCGTCTTCAGGGGGAGAGGGCGCGTCCGAGGTGGTGGGCACGAGCGCGCTGGTCCCGCCAGCGGGTGCGTCGCAGCCCGTGGCCCCCGGCGCGGCGAGCCCAAGGGCGGGCGCGAGCAGGAGGGTGGCGAGGAGGGTGGGGGAGCGACCGGCTTGGAGGAAACTCATGGGCGGACCATACCGCAGGGGCGGGTGCGGCTCGTCTTCGCGGTCGCGCGGTTCGCGAAACCGAACGGGCACGGCGGTTGGCTCGCGCCACCGTGGTTGCGGCGTGACGGCGCGCGAGACGCGGACGAGGTTTTGCGTTACACGTGGGCGCGCCGGTCGGGAGGGAGCCTCGCGTGTCTCGCTGGGCTCGCCCCGGCTGGCCGCAGACCCACGAGCGGGGGCCGGGAGGCGCCCGCGCGGACATGGAGGACGGCATGGGAATCGGCACGGTGTTGCGAGACGCGGCGCGGGGCGTCATCCAAGGAGAGCGACCGGATGGTGAGCTGATCCGGGGACTCCACCCCTACCGGCGCCTCATGACCCACATCATGCAGGGCCGCAACGAGTCCATCGTCTTCTACGACACCTACGCCAAGGCGGACGCCCTGCTGGAGTACATCGAGGAGGCCAACCAGCACTTCCACGTGGACGTCACCCACTGCCTCGTGGCGGCCGCTGCAATCGGGCTGTCGGAGAACCCGCGCATGAACCGGTTCGTGGTGGGGCGTCGCCTCTACCAGCGCCGGGAGCGTCAGGTGACGTTCAGCATGAAGCGCAAGAAGCTCGGGCGCGACGCCAAGCTCGCCGCGGTGAAGATGACCATGCGCGACGGCGAGACCTTCCGCGAGCTGTGCGAGCGCGTGAACGCCAAGATCCAGGTGGAACGCTCGGACGCCAAGACCTACGCGGACAAGGAACTCGACCTCCTCAACAAGCTGCCGCGCTCCGCCTTGGACGTGGCCGTGAAGGCCCTCAAGGTGGCCGACCACTACAACCTCATCCCCAAGAGCTTCCTGGACGGCGACGGGATGTACACCTCCATGTTCATCGCCAACCTGGGGAGCGTGGGGATGGAGCCGGGCTTCCACCACCTCTACGAGTGGGGGAACTGCCCCCTGTTCATGATGGCCGGCAAGATCGAGAAGCGCCCCGTGGTCGTGGACGACAAGGTGGTGGTCCAGCGTGTCCTGCCCATCCGGTGGAGCTACGACGAGCGGATCGACGACGGGCTCAACTCCCGCTTCGGCATCGAAGCGGTCAACCGCGCCCTGGAGAACCCGCGGGAGTACTTCGGGTGCCTGGCGGACGACGGGTCGGACTGCCCGCCGCTGTCGCGCCCGCCCCTGCGCTGAGGCGTCACTGGGCCGCGCAAGGGGCGGCCCGGTGGGGCGGCGGAGGGGTCTCGTCCTCGGGCCCCAGAACGAAGTAGTCCACGCCCACCCGGGCGTCCCGACGGCGCAGCGGGTTGCGCGTGGCCTGCGCCGCGTGGGCCGCGTCCACGAAGCGGTAGAGGAGGTGCTCGTCGCGCCCGGGCGGGATGCCCAGGCGCGTGGTCACGAGGACCTCGGTCGGACGGTAGCCCACGTCTTCCAGGCGGAGACGCCCCGGATCCAGCGGTGCCCCGCTCCAGGTCGCGACGTCCAGGCCCAGGGCGCGGCACAGGAGGGTTTGGCCGGAGAGCAGGCGCCGCCGGTCCCGGGGGCGGCCCCCCGGCAGGGGCACGCGCCGCGCCAACTTCTCTACCGTCTCGGGGGGGCTCGTGGCGTCCACGTGCGGGACGGCCGCCTTGCACAGCACCGCGTCGCCCGGCCGCCCCACGCTGAGGTTGAACGAGGGGCCCCCGCGCGCGTGGTACATGTAGATGGTCCCCGGGGGCGCGAACATGGGCTCCCGCGACGGCGTGCGGCCCAGCGACGAGTGGCTCGCGCGCTCGTCCACGTAGTAGGCCTCGGTTTCGATGATCCGGGCCGCCAGCCAGCGCCCCCCGACGCGGCGGCGCAGCACCAGCCCTAGGAGCGCACGGGCGACCTCGCACGCGTCTCGGGCGAACCACGCTTCATCCGAGACCAAGATGGGGGCCCCGTGCGGTGGAGGGGCGGGGGGCGCAGAGGGGAGGGTCACGCGCCGAGTGTGCCCCACCCCCAGGGGGGGCTCAACGCCGAGGACGCCCGAAACCTGCAGATCCGCCTTGCCCCTTGCCCGGGGCGCGGGTGTGCGCGAGGTTGGCTGCCGCCGACCGTCCCCCGTTGCTCGCTGGAGGCCCCATGTCCCAGTCTCACCGAGTGTCCGTCCTCGCCGCGCTCCTTCGCCGCCTGGAGCTCGAGAAGATCGAGGAGAACCTGTTCCGCGGCGAGAGCCAGGACCTGGGCTTCGGCGCCGTGTTCGGCGGCCAGGTGCTGGGGCAGTCGCTCTCCGCGGCCTCCCAGACCGTCCCCGAGGGGCGCGCGGCTCACAGCCTCCACGCCTACTTCCTCCGCGCCGGGGACGCGCGCCGGCCCATCGTCTACCAGGTGGAGGCCACCCGGGACGGGCGCAGCTTCTCCACCCGGCGGGTGACGGCGATCCAGAAGGGGCGCCCCATCTTCACGATGACGGCGTCCTTCCAGGTCCCCGAGGAGGGCTTCTCGCACCGCGCGCCCATCCCGGCGGAGGTGCCTGGGCCCGAGGGGCTCGAGAGCGAGCTGGATATCGCCCGGCGCTTGGCCGATCGGATCCCCGAGCCCCTGCGGGCCAAGCTCACCGCCGAGCGCCCCATCGAGCTGCGCCAGGTGAACCCCGTCGATCCCTTCGCGCCGGATCTCCGCGAGCCGCGCAAACACATGTGGATGCGCGCCGCGGGGCCCCTCCCGGACGACCCGGCCATCCACCGCTATCTGCTGGCCTACGCGTCGGACTTCCAACTCGTGGGGGCCTCGCTGTTGCCCCACGGGCACACCTTCTGGGAGCCCGGCATGAAGGTCGCCAGCGTGGACCACGCCATCTGGTTCCACCGGCCCTTCCGCATGGACGAGTGGCTGCTCCACACCATGGACAGCCCCTCGGCCTCGGGCGGCCGCGGCTTCAACCGCGGGCAGATCTTCACCGCCGACGGGATCCTGGTGGCGTCCGTCGCCCAGGAGGGGCTCATCCGGGAGCGGACGAGGAAATAAAACGCGCGCCTGCCCCCGACCGGGATGAATAGCCGAGGCCGCGGCGCGTCACGGGTGCGTTGTCGCCACCTTGGAGGTCTCCCATGTCTTGCCTGCGCGCTCCCGGGCGCCGTGCGTGGACCGCCGCGCTCCTCGCCCTCACCGTGACCCCTCTCGTCACCGCCTGCACCCCCGCGCCCGTCACCGGCGTCGCCACCTACGTCCGGGACACCGACGATCCGACCCTGGACGACCCCGCCATGAGCACCGGGCTGGATCGCCGCGACCTCGAGCGCGTCTTCGACCGCGAGATCCGGGACTTCCTGGGGTCCCCCTTCCACGCGGAGGTGGTACGCCGCGGCGCCGGGGCTCCCGCGTCGCGCCCCACCATCGCCATCGTCCCCTTCCTGAACCAGACCTCCGAGCACATCGACACCCAGCTCGACGCCTTGCTGTCCAAGTTCGAGGCGACCCTCGTGGGCGCTCGGACCCTGCGCGTCGTGAGCCTGGAGAACCACCCGGAGCTCGTGGCCCAGATCGAGGCCGAGCAGTCCCCGCTCTTCGACCGCCAGAGCGCCGCCCGCGTGGGGCGCCTGCTGGGGGTGGACTACATCCTCACGGGCAAGGTCTTCGACCGCGCCGAGCGCACCAGCGACGCGCGCCGCGTCCAGTACTTCCTGTTCATGCAGGCCATCGGCGTCGAGGACGGCGTCGTCGTCTGGCAGGGCGAGTCCGGGCTCACCAAGGCCCTCGTCGCGGTCCGCTGACGTGCGAGGCGCCCCCACCAGCGCGGCATCCGCCGGCCCCCCCACCAGCGCGCGCGGGTGGGGGTTGCTCTCCGCGGCGGCCTCCTTGCTCCTCGCCGCGCTCCCCGCGTGCGCCACCACCCACTACGCGGCGGGGCTAGAGGGCGCGCGCGCCGACGTCGTGCGCGGCGATCCGTCCCGCGCCGTCCGCCGCCTGGACGCGTCCCTCGCCGCCACCCCGCCCGGCGCCGCGGGGCGTCCCCTGCTCCTGGCGGAGCGCGGAGCCGCGCTGCTTCGAGCCGGGCGCCTCGCCGAGGCCGGGGCCGACTTGGCGCGGGCCGACAGCGGGCTCGAGGTCTTGGACCTCACCGATGACACGCGGGGCGCCCTGGCGACCAAGCTCTTCTCCGGGGCCGCCGCGCGCTACCACGCGCCGCCCTTCGAGAAGCTCGGGCTCAACGTCTTGGGCATGGCGGCGCGGGCCGCCTCGGGGGATCTGTCGGGGGCCCTCGTGGAGGCCCGGCGTCTCCACGTCCTGGACCGCTTCTTCACCGCGGCGGACGCCGACCCGGGTGCCATTCGCGCGCTGGGACGGGCGTTGGCCGCCGTGTCCTTCGACCTCGCCGGCGACCGCGCCGAGGCCGCGCGCTTCGCCGCCGAGGCGGGCCCGGAGGCCGCCCGGCCGGCCCTGGCCCCCGGGGAGGGGGAGTTGGTCGTCTTGGCTGCCTGGGGCTTGGCACCCCGGCGCGCCGTCCGCTGGACGCCCCTCAAGGAGGCCGCCGCCGCGGCCGGCCTCCCGGTCCCGGCGGCCCCCAAGGGCGCGGCTCCCCGGGTGGGGATCCTGGTGATCGAGGGCGACTCCCCCGCCCCCGCCTCCCTGCGCCTGGACGGCGCGTCGGCCCCGTGGACCGTCCAGGCGGACCTCGCCGCCACCGCCCGGCGGACCTTCGCGGCCGCGCGGCCAGCCCTGGCCCGGGCGGCCGTGCAGCGGGCGCGCTTGCGCACCGCGGGGGGCGCTGCCGTGGCGCGGGCCGCGGGCAAGGGCCGGACCCTCCTGGGCGCCATCCTGGGGACCGCCACCGTCGCCGCGGCGGGCGCGGGTGACGTCCCGGACACCCGCTCTTGGACCCTCCTCCCCGGGCGCCTGGGTCTCCTCCGGCGGGCCGTGGCCGCGGGGCACCACCGCGTGTGCCTCGCGCCGAGCGAAGGCGAGGACGACGGAGCGGGCGGGGAGGTGGCCGCGCCCTCCTGCGTCGATGTCGAGGTGCGCCCCGGTCGGACGGTGTTCGTCACGTTGTTTGAGCGCTGAGCCGCACGCGGCCCCCCGCGGTGCGTCGACTCGGGTCGTTCGGGAACGCGTCGACTCGGGTCGCTCGGCAGCGTGCTGGGGCCGACGCCAAACGCGGAGAGGGCACCCGGGGATCCCCTGGGCGCCCTCTCTCATGAACGCATCACCCTCTCCCTCTCCCGAGGGCTCGGGCGGGCCCGCTACCAGCGACCGCCGCCGCCACCGCCGTAGCCGCCGCCACCGCCGTAGCCGCCGCCACCGCCACGGTAGCCGCCACCACCGCCCCCGCGGTAGCCGCCGCCCCCGCCCCCGCGGGGTCCGCGATCGCGCGCCTCGTCGACCCGGATCGTCCGGCCATCGAGCTGGCTGCCGTCCATGGCCTCACGCGCCTGCTTGGCGGCCTCGTCGTCCTCGAAGGAGACGAAGCCGAACCCGCGGGACCTGCCGGTCTCACGGTCCGTGATGACCTTCGCGTCGGTCACCGTCCCAAACGCCTCGAACGCCTGGCGCAGGCCCTCGTCCTGCGTCGCCCAGGCCAGTCCGCCTACAAAGAGCTTCTTGGGCATATTCTCGCCTGTATCCTCGCTATGAGCGCCGCGCGGAGACCACGCCTTGCTCGCCGGCCCCTCGAACCTTGATGACGGAACCCGACCGCATCGCTCGTGGGAGAGTCCATGGATACCACCTCCGCGAGGGGGTGCCAAGGGCACCCGTGCTAGTACACAACCAATGCTCGCGGCGCGCACCGGTCATGGAGTCTTTGGAGCCGGTGGTCTAGCCTGGGGGTATGAGGGCGCAGGACCGTGAGGAACGGCGAGGGGGACGGCCCGCGAGGCCGCGCCGCGCTGCGCGTGGCGCCTGGCTTGGGCCGGCCGGGGCGGCCGCCAGGGCCTGGGCCGCTGTCGCGTGGACCGCGGGGATCGCCGGGGGCTTGCTCGCGGTGAGGTGCGGATCGCCCCCCGGACATGAGGGCGCCGGGGCTCGCCCGGAGGTGCGCGCGCGCCCGGTCCTCGGCGTGGACGCGGCCCCGTCGCCAGCGCCGGGGGAGGCGCCGCGCGGACAGGTTCGCTGCCCGGGGTTGGTCGAGGAGGCCTGTGGGGGGCTCAGCGGGGCCCGCTGCCAGGCGCTGCGGCGGGCGGTCTTGGCCCCCGGGAGCACCGGGGAACCCACGTGCGCCACCCTGCGGGCGGACCCGGCGCTCTGGGGACGTCTCCGGGCGGGCTTGGGCGGGGTCGCGGGCGATGGACTCGCGGGGCGCGGCGCGCCGCTGGGGGCGTCCTGCAAAGAGCTCAGGGATCGCGCGTGCCGCGCAGCCCCGTCGCTGTGTTTGGACCTCTCTGCGCGCATGGAGGAGACGTCCCGGGGGAGTGGAGGGGAGGCGCGGTGCCGGGCCGCCCTGGAGGGCTCCGGCGCCCTGGAGGAGACGCTGGAGCGGGTCCAGCGGCTGGGGGCGCGGCGGGCGGTGGCGCGCGCCGCCCCCATGAGACACAATCGCCCCAGCTCGGAGGGCCAAAGGCCCACCCGAGAGGGCGCGCCCGAGACCGCTCGGCCTCGGGCCGGCGGGCCCCGGGCCGCGGAGCCGTGAGAGCCCCGCGAGGGCCGGCATCGGGTGAGCCTGGGAGTGGGGCGAGGCGACACGGGAGGCGAGGATGGACGAGGCGCGCAAGCAGCTACGGCTCAAGCGGATCAACCAGAAGGGGCTGGGCGTGGCGACGCGCCTGAGCGAGCTCTTGGCCGGCAAGGATGTGGACCTCGGGGCCATCGGGTTGAGCGGGCCCGACCTCGTGGACGACAAGGAGATGCGGCTGCGCGACTTCTTGGACCAGGTGAACGGCGCGCGGCAGCGGCTGCTTTCCGGCGACTATGGCTTCTGCCTGGCCTGCGGGGCCCCCTTCCCCGAGGCGGCGTTGGACGAGATGCCCTGGATCGAGCGGTGCGCCGATTGCGTGGCCGCGGACCGCCCCGTGGAGGACAGCGCCCGGTGGCCCCAGGGGAGGCCCGGGGGACGGCGGTGAGTGGCGCGGTGACGGGCGGCCCGCGCACGCTGGCGTTGGACGTGGGGGGGACGGACCTCAAGGCCCTGGTCTTGGGGACGGACGGCGGACGCCTGAGCGCCCATGAAAAGACCCCCACGCCGCGCCCAGCCACGCCGGAAGCCCTCCTCGGTGCTCTCCAGGCGTTGGCCGAGAGGGTGGGGCGGGAGGCGCCCTTCGATCGGGTGGCCGTGGGGTTCCCCGGCGTCGTGCTTCAGGGCGTCGTCCAGACCGCCCCGAACCTCGACGGCGACTGGGGCGGCGTGGCGTTGGGTCTTGCGCTTGAGGAGGCCCTGGGGCGGCCCACGCGCGTGGCCAACGACGCGGACGTCCAGGGCTACGGGGCGATCGAGGGGCGCGGCACGGAGCTGGTCCTGACCTTGGGGACGGGGCTGGGCGGCGCGCTGTTTACGGATGGGCGCCTCGTCCCAAACCTGGAGCTGGGGCACCACCCCTGGCGGGACGGGTACACCTACGAGGAGCTGCTCGGCAACCGCGCCCTCCAAGAGGTCGGCGTGGAGCGGTGGCTCACGCGGCTCTGGGAGGCGGTGGCCGTGTTGGAGCGCGTGGTGAACTATCGCGCGCTCTATCTCGGCGGCGGGAACGCGCGCTTGCTGCCGGAGACGCTGCCCGCGCGGGTGGTGCGGGTGGACAACGTCATGGGGCTCGTGGGGGCACTGAAGCTCTGGGAGTTGGGCGCGCCCGGGCCCTCCTGAGGGCTGGGGCGTGGCGTGTCCGCGCGGGCCTGTTCGTGGTTGCCGGGCGCGCGGTGTGATGCGAGGAGGCAGAGATGGGGCGGTCGACAGCGGTGGACAACGCGATCCGGCGGGCGTGGGCGTTGGCGGACGCGGGCGACCTGGACGGCGCCGTGGCCCGCTTCGAGGCGGCGGCGGAGGAGGCCCCGGGGGATGCCTCGGTGTGGCTCGAGAAGGGCGTGGCGCTCTTTCAGGGGGGGCGCCTGGAGGCCGCCCGCGATGCCTTCGCGGCGGCGCGGGAGCTAGCGCCTGGGGATCGCACGGCCACGGCGAACTTGGCGAAGGTGACGCTGCTGCTGGGCGAGGACGCCGAGGGGCTCTACGACGAGCTGCTCGCCAAGGGGCCCGGCGAGGGGCGCTCGGGCGTGAAGCTGCTGCTGGGGCGTGCGGCGGCGCGGCTCGCCAAGGAGGAGGCCGAGGGGGCCCTGGAGGACGCCGAGGCGGCGCTCGCGCTGGACCGTCGGAGTCCCGAGGCCCACACCTGGCGCGCTCGGGCCCTGGCCGCGCTGGGGCGCCATGAGGAGGCTCTGGAGGCCCTGGAGGCGGCCCTGGTCGTGCGCGAGGGGGACTACGACGCGCTGCTCCAGCGTGGGCGGAGTCTGGCGGCGCTGGATCGCGTGGAGCCGGCCATGGAGGCCTTCGCGGCGGCCGCGCGGGCGCGTCCCAAGGACACCGTGGCGCCCTTGGCCCTGGGCGCCCTGTTCCTGGAGAGCGCGCGCTATCAGGAGGCGCTGGCCGTGGCGGAGCGCACGATCTTGCGGGACCAGCGCTGCGCAGGGGCCTGGGGCCTCAAGGCCCACGCCCAACGCGGGCTGGGGGCGGACGCAAGCGCGGCCTTGTGCCGTGGCATGGAGGCCTTCCTGGAGGGGCGCCACGAGGCGGCCATCCAGGCGCTGGACGAGGCCGTGGAGAGGGATCCCGAGTACGCCGAGGCGTGGTCCAACAAGGGGGTCGTCTACCGCGCCATGGGGCGCAACGAGGACGCTGTGGCCGCCTACCAGCGGGCGCTGGAGATCGATCCCGGGGCGCTGACGATCTGGAACAACCTGGGGATGCTCCTCTGGTTCCGGCTGGGCCGCGTGGACGAGGGGCTCGCTTGCTTCCGCGAGCTCGTGCGGCGCGACCCGGCGCGCTGGTTCAAGCTCCCCGACGACGTCAAGGGGCGCATCGCGCCGCCCTGAGCCTGGCGTTACCCCTTGCACCCGGCGTTGCCTGGGCCGGGCCGCGCGTGCGCCGCCCGCGCGTTCAGGCCGCCGAACTCTGGAACCAGCCTTCGACTACCTGGACCAAGGGGGCGGTGTCGCGGGCCTTGCAGACGTAGCCGTCAGCGCCGCACTCTACGACGAGCTGCCGCAGCTCGCTCGCCGGGCGGCTGGAGTAGAGGAAGATCCCCACGGGGACGTCCCCGCAGACCGTCTCGCGGAGGATCTTGGTGACGCGGTCGCCGCGGACGCCGGGCATCTCCACGTCCACGAGGAGGAGGTCGGGCTGCTCCTTGAGCATCACGTGCGGGGCCAGCATGGGGTTGTCGGTCTCCGCGATCTGAAACCCCTGGGCCTCCAGCGCCCGCCGGGCGATCGCCCGGGCCACCGCGCTGTCATCGACGATGAGGACCTTGCGGGGGGACGGGGCGGCGGGACGGGCTGTAGGCGTTCGGCGCCTGCGCAGCATGAGACCTCGGGGGAAAGGGGGCCTTGACGTATACGACGTTGCCCGAACACCGCCCCCCGCGCAACGGATTCCTGGTGGCACGGTGCGCCAAATGAAACCGCGGATTACGGCACCTCGCAGACGATCTGCACGTTATCGAGGATGACGCCCGGCCCCGCGTTGTTCCCCGCCTCCACCATGCAGGGATCGCCCGCGATGGGCTGGGCCGGGGCGAGCCAACCCCAAAGGACTGGCCGCAGTCAGCTCCAGGGCCTGGGCGGCCGCGGACGTGCCGCCAGTGCACGCATCTTGTCATCGGTCCGCGACGCAAAGCCCGGCTCCAGAGGGGGGGGCGGTCAGTGCGCTCGGTGCTCCCCGCTCTCGCTCACGGCCAGGGGCGCGGCGACGCTGGCGGGGTTGGGCGCTCCCCTCCCATCGGGATCGCGGAGGAGGCGCGCCGAGGCGCGGAAGGCCTTGCGGAAGCCTGCGAGCAGCGCCGGGTTGTGCTTCCGATCGATGCGCAGCACCCCGTCGGTGAGGGGCGCGCCCGCGAGATCCAGGCCAGCGAACCAGCGGTCCACGGCGAAGGCGAGGATGGTGCTCGGGGCCTCCAAGAGGAAGCCCTCACCTTCACTTGGGGCGGGGACGAGCTTCACCGTGTCGTGCAGGGCCGCGCGCAGCTCCAAGGGCACGCCGTCCAGGCGCCGACCCAGGACGACGAGGGAGTAGGTACGGAGGTCCTCGGGGGCCCCCTGGGGGAGGGGCCCATCGAGCCTCCCCAGGCGCACGGTGATGCCGCACACGACGTCCTGGGCGTCGTGCTCCAGGGTGGGTGCCTGGGGGAGCTCCGCGCCGGAGACCAGCTCGAACGCGGTGGGGAGCGCCACCTTGGGCCCCCCCACGCAGGCGGGCGCCACGCCCAGGCCTATGTCGGTCACGGCTACCCACGCCTCGTCCACCTCGACCGTGGGCAAGGCCAGACCGTTGGGGGGGGCGGGGGCCTCGACGATGGCCGCGCCCTCCACGCGGCTGGTCATGGGGTTGCCCACGTCCGTGCCCGTGC
The DNA here is from genome assembly GCA_964478315.1 of uncultured Myxococcales bacterium. Lineage (GTDB taxonomy): Bacteria > Myxococcota_A > UBA9042 > PHBI01 > JAAZYN01 > CAYZID01. Next base: position 18,176 of record CAYZID010000083.1, read on the forward strand.
ACCCGGCGAGGGCGGCGAGGACCGTGGAGAGCGTGAGCCCCAGCGGGAGAGGTCGGGCCAGGGGGGCGACGCGGCCGCCATGAGATCGTGGGGGCTTCATCCCTCCACCTCGTCCATGCCCAGCTCTGCGGCCTGCGCCTCACGCATCTCCGCGGCCTCGGTCGCGGCCTCCTCGCTGGGCCGGCTGAGGGGGAAGAGCTGGATGTTGAGCTGGTAGACCCGATCGGGCTCGGTGTCGGCGTCGCAGAGGTTCAAGATCCCCTCGCGGAAGTCGTGGATGCGGTCCTTGATGAGGGCCACGGTGTCCGGCTCGATGCACACCGTGAGGGCCGAGATGTCCCGCTTGTCGCGCGGCGTGTTCTCCAGGGAGTCCGCGGCCCGGGCGAGCATCTGGCGGTGGTAGTTGGCGATGGCCAACGAGCGCACCTCGTGGCCCGTCGTCAGCGACGGGTCCCCTCGGGTGAGCCGCCCCTTGGCGTCGCGCACCAGGAGGCCAAAGTCCAGGAGCAGCTCTAGGGCCTCAGTGGCCTCCTGGGGGGTGATCTTGGGGACCAACTCGCCAGCGATCCAGGCGGGATCCTCGCGGAAGTCGTCGCGGGCCGCCATCTCGCGGATCGCGGGGATGTACCAGCGGGACAAATACCGGAACATGCCGGCATCCAGGCGGCGTGCCTGGCGGAACCGGCGGCTCGCCGTGATGCGCTCGAAGGCCGCGTTGCGCTCCTCGTCGCGCTTGGCCTGCCCGAACTGCACGAGGTGCCGGAAGAAGCGGCGCTCGTCCCGGTTGAGCCCCATGGCGTCGGCGAACCGCTCGACGCTCTCGGGGCCCAGGCGTCGGTCGCCGTCCATGACCAGCTTGAGGAAGTTCGGCGACTTGAAGCCCGCCTTCTTGGAGAAGTAGCGGAAGGAGAAGGCCGGGACGTTCTCCTTGGCGCGGGCGTAGTATTCGCGCAGGAACGCTCGGTAGTCCGTGTAGCCAAAGACGTCGGGTCGCCAGTCGTCCGCCACCGATGAGCCTCCTCGTCGCGCTTCTTCGACCGCATACGTTACGTGGGAGCGGCTGCTCGTTCAAGCGGCGGTTCCTGATTGTCTTCGGTGGGTTGTTATCCTCTTTCGTATCCCGGCGTTTCTCTGCGGTCCGCGCGGCGGCGGGCGGTTCAGGCCAGCCCCAGGGCCAGCAGAAGGGTGCGCAGCGGCGCCCCGGTGGCGCCGGGCCCTGCGCCCGGAGCGTCGCCCGCCCAGTTCCAGGTGGTGGCGAAGACGTCCAGGTGGGTGAGGGGCGCCTTGGAGAAGCGCAGGAGGAAGTGGGCGGCGTTGCGAGAGCCGGCGCCGCGGCTGGCGTGGTTGGGGAGGCGGCCCGTGTTGCGGACGTCGGCGATCTCGTCGGTGTTGGCCTCGTCGTGCCACAGGCGCCGGGGGAAGAAGTGGAGGTCCTCGCCCGTGCGGCGGCTGGCGTCTGCGAGGCGCGTCTGGAGGCCCGGGGAGGGGAAGTGCACCGGCGTGGCGTAGGGGCCGTAGGCGATGAGCGCTGCGGTCGTGAGGGTGGCGAAGGTCAGCACGCGTTCCACGTCCTCGTGGGCGGTGGCGAAGGCGAGGGCGTCCGCGAGGATGAGGCGCCCCTCGGCGTCGGTGTGGTCCACGCGCACCTTGGTGCCGTCGTAGGCCTCGATGACCGCGCCGGGCTTCATGGCGCCCACGCCGATGGGGTTCTCGCAGGTGGGGATGACGAGGAACACGGGGCGATCCCAGGTGCCCGCCTCTACGCCAGCGCGGAACAGCGCCCAGGCGAGCGCTGCGCCGCCCATGTCGTTCTTCATCATGGAGACGAAGGACTCGTAGGGCTTCAGGTTGACACCTCCCGCGTCGAAGGTGACGCCCTTGCCCACGAGCATCCAGGGCTTGCGCGCGGCGGCCTCGGGGGCCGCGGGCGTGTGGCGCGCGAGGATGAGGCGCGGTGGAGACGTGCGGCTGGGGCCGCCCACGGCTAGGAGAAGCCGGAGGCCCCGGGCCTCCAGCGCGGCTTCCTCCATGACCTCCACGCGCACGTCGCCCCGCCCGGCTCCCCAGCGCTCGATGTCTCGGGCGATGGCCAGGCTGGTGCGCGACTCCGGGTCCTCGTCCACCCAGGCTCGGTACAAGTCCTCCGCCGCGCCGATCCGGGCGCGTCGCGCATCGAGGTCGGGGCGGTCTACCAGCTCCACATGGCCGCGGCTCGCGTCGTGGTGGTCCAGGGCCACGGTGAGCAGCGTGTCGTCGTCCACCCCTTCGGCGGCGTGGAGCGTCACGCGCTCCCAAGGGAAGAGGGCGGCGAGCTTGCGCCGGAGCTTGTCCAAAGCCCAGCGGAGGTCGGCCCGCGGGCGGTCCGAGAGGCGGACGTGGACGGCGAGCGTGTCGGGGGTTGCGGCCACCGTGGCCCGGAGGTCGCCCTGCGTGACGACGGGCGTCCCAGGGCCTTGGGGCCACGGGTGCGCCGGCGCGTAGAGGTGGAGATCGAGGGTTCGAGTTGTCACGCGGGACCTTTCTTGGGGCTGGCGGGGCCCTCCGAGAAGTCGGGAGGCCCCGCCGGCGATGGTTGTGTTGGGGGGGCTACTTCTTCTGCTTGAGCATCATGTGGCAGATGGGGCACTTGCCGTCGCCCTTGTCCATGCGGGCGTAGTGCACCTTGCCCATGTCGCAGTACCAGGCGCCGGCCGGGACCTGGTCCTTGGTGATCGGGGGATCGAACTTCTTGCCCTCCTTGGGGACCTCCACGAACTTGCCGGCGTCGGCCTTCTTGTCGGCCTTCGCAGCCTTGTCGTCGGCCTTCTTGTCGGCCTTCGCAGCCTTGTCGTCGGCCTTCTTGTCGGCCTTCTTGTCGGCCTTCTTCTCGGTCGCCGCGGCCTTGTCGCCCGCCTTCTTGCCGCAGCCCGGCGCGAGGGTGAGGGCGGACAGGGTCACGAGCGCGGCGGCCGCGAGGAGCAGGCGTGAGAGGGAACGGAAGGTCATGGGAGCCTCCTAGGCAGTGGGTGAGAGCGCGGGGGCGCGATCGCCTCCGATGCCCGACGACCCATCGTGGGACGCCGGGCGCGCCCGAAGTTGGGCGCAACGCGGCCCGCGGGTCAAGGTGTGAGGTCGCACCCAGATCCGCCACCTGCTCTGCGGACCGAGGCGCAGGAGGCCGCGTTTGGGCA
>CAYZID010000084.1:0-18990 GCA_964478315.1 uncultured Myxococcales bacterium
CCGCCCACACGCGGGATCCAAAGCCGAATCCCAGAGTAGGTGGCGGATCGGGGAGGAAGACGCCCCCGACCGGACCGACCGGGCGGGGGCGTGAGGGGCGGGGCGACCACCTGGGAGGCGGTGCCCCGGAGAGCGTCCGCGGGGGCGCCGCTACGCGTCGTCTTCCACGCGGGTCTGGACCTCGTCGGCGAGGTCGGCGACCTGGGGGTCGGGCTCGTCCGTGGCCTGCTCACCCTTGAAGTAGCTCATGGCGGGCTGGAAGCCGCCGCGGGCCACGTAGGCGTGCTCCTCGACGACCGAGGCCTGACCCCGGTGCAGGAGCGCCGCGATGGGGGAGGCGAGGACGACGAGCGGGAAGAGGAGCACGAAGGCGCCGCCCAGGATGGGGCCCAGGGCCACGACCAGCCACATGGGCAGGCGGCGGTAGCTGGCGCCCTCGATGCCCTCCAGGCGATCGCTGTGGCCGTTGACCAGGCGGACGTCGAAGGGGCGGGTGGAAAGGTACATGCCGTAAGGGGCCTGGGAGTCGTTCTCGTAGCGCTTCATGGTGTCGCCTCCTGCTGCGCGCCTTGGTTTCGTTGCCGCAGCCGCTCTTGACGTTCATAGAGTGCGCCCGAGCCCCCCGCGGCACCATTCGGACGAGTCCCGAGCCGCGCTAGGAACGCCTCCCTAGTCGGTCGGTTTTCTTCACCCGTGCCGCGCCCGGGAGCGCTGCCCAGGAGCGGCGCGGGGGCTCCCCAAGCCGCCTGTTACTCACGGGAACGCAACGGGAATCGGTCTGCTCTCGGGCCCCGGGGCGGGCGCGCTCTCGGCCGCGAGGTGGGGGGCTATGGGCAGGGGGCGTCCTCGGCGGCCGGGGCGACGAGGGTGGCGCGGCCCGCGTCGCGGAAGGTCTCCAGGAAGCAGGCGTACTGGTGCATGACGCCGGGGAGCTGGACGAAGATCTCGTGGGGGTCGCCGATGCCGTCGCCCTCGTACTGGGCGATGACCCCGGTGTAGGGCGTCCCGTCTTCGCTCTCGACGTCGTCGGTCACGGGGTAGGGGAGCAGGCCGTCCAGCGGTTGGGGCTGGGCGAGCTGGAGCGCCTGCTGCATGGTCGGCCAGATCTCCTCCCCCGCCTGGCGGTGCCCGTAGGCCAAAGCGACGGCGTCGTAGAGCTCGGTTGGGAAGTAGTGGTCCCCTTCGCCCACGGGGTCGTAGACCGGCCGCACGGGGTGTCCGGGCAGCGGGCGCCGGGCCAGGCGCGGCATGGCGACCATGGGCTCGGCCGTCTCCCAGGCGGTCTGGAGCATGTGCAGCATGGGGTGCATGAGGGTGAGGTCGGCCTCGGTGTCCAGCAGCGTGGCAAGGAGCGGCTTGGCGTCCAGCAGGTGCGTGATGAGGATGAAGTAGCTCCAGTAGCCCCCGGCGCCCGTGGGGACGACGGCGCGGATGCGCGGCTCCACGGCGCTGATGAGGTTGGCGTACATGCCGCCCATGGACTGCCCCATGGCCAGGACGAGCTCGGGGTCGAAGCGGTGCGCGGCGGCGCTGGCGGGCAGCGCGGGCGTGGCGCCGCAGGGGGCGACGACCTCGGGGGGGATCTCCAGGGAGAGCAAGGCGTCCAGCATCATGCGCTGCTCGATGACGCCTTGGCGGAAGGTGTCGCGGAAGGCCGCGAGGTTGGCGAAGTTCAGGTAGGCCGTCTCCCCGGCCCCCGGGACGCGCTCGGGGTTCACGGGGAGGGCGGCACCCACGGCGGCGAAGCCGTGGCCCGCCAGGACGTGGGCGGGGCCCAGGCCCTTGGCCGGCGGACCGTCGGGCTCGCTCTTGGGGCCGCGATCCACGACCTGGGTGCTCAGCCCGCCCGAGCCGTGGAAGTAGAGCACCAGGGGCCAGCCGTCGGTGGGCATCTCGCCCTTGGGCAAGCTGATGACGATGGGGACGTCCGTGAGGCGCTGCTGCACGGGGAGCCCGTCGGGGCCGTCGTCAAACAGCCCCTGGGTGTCGAAGGGCGGCGTTCCCTGCTGGTACTGAGGCAGCGTGAGCGTGCCGTGCAGCTCGCAGAATCGGGGGTGGTCCGCGCCGTCGTCGGGGTCCACGGCGAGGTCTCGGATGGTCGCGTGGTCGCGGGCGCGCAGGCCCTCGCTGGTGGCGTAGAGGTCGGCGATGACGTCGCCGGTCGTGAACAGCGTCGCCGCCGCGATGTCGTCTCGGGGCACCCCCAGCACGTCGAGGACGGGCCACAGCGGCGACAGCTCGTCGTGATCTCCGGGCAGGATGTAGCTGTGGGACAGGGCCCAGAGGCGCTCGGGCGCGCCCAGGGGCGTCCCGTCCGCGGCCCCGGCGCTGCGGCGCACCACGAAGGCGTAGGTGTGCCCCGGGCGCAGGACGAAGCCCGGCCGCGGGGCGATGGCGAGGACGTTGGGGGGCGTGAAGCGATCGGCCTCCAGGGTCTTGGCGATGAGCGGGGTGAGCTCGCCGCGGTTGGGGCTCCCCTCGCCCACGTCTATCAACAACAGCGGCTGGTCGGCGGACGCGGGCAGGACGTCGCCAGGGTCCCGCGGGGCGAGCGGCCCGTCGAAGCGGAACCAGGCCACGGGCTGCACGGGCCAGCCCGGGTGCTCGCCCGCCTCGGCCACCAGCGGGGCCATGAGGGTGAGGTCGTCGGGGAGGGGGAAGCCCCGCACGTCCGGGTGGCCGTCCACCAGCCGGAGGTCCGCCGGCCAGGGGTAGTCGAAGAAGTGCTCCGGGGAGGTGAGGTCGGCCGTGGGGTCGATGGCCACTTGGACGCCCCCGGGGGGCGGCCCGATGAAGTCTTCCCCGTGGAAGTCATGGGGCGAGACCTCCTCCAAGGAACCCCCATCGGGCGAGGTCGCGTCGGACAGGACCTCCGAGGAGGCGTCCGAGCTCACCCCGCCTCCGCCGCAGCCCACGCCGCCCCCGCCGCTGGCCCCCACCAGCGACGCCAGCGCCAGCGCCCAGCCCCACCGGGTCCCGCTCTCCCGCCAAGCACGCGCTCTCACCACTCCTACCTCCTTCGCCGCTCGGCTCGCCTCGTCTTCCCGCTCGCGCCAGGGCGCTGCGAGGATAGCCGTTCGGTCAGCGAAGCGCGAGGGGGCGGGGGGATTGATTGTCTCCCGCAAGTGAATAGGGTCCCCGGCGCGAGGGGGCGCCGCGCCTGCCGGGTCGTCACTCGTGGGCAGGTCGGGAGTGGACCCGAGACGCGCGCACCAACACCCCCAAGCCCGGGAGCTGGACGATGCACAACGACCTGGAGAGCCCCGCCGACGAGGCACGCTGGCGCGAGGAGCTGGAAGACTTTCGGCGAGCCAAGGATGACTACCTGCTCCATGAGCCCTCCTCGCCCATCCCGCGGGAGCACCGCGCCCAGCTCGGCGGGCTGCCCTACTTCGAGCCCGAGCCCGCGCTGCGCTTCGTCGTCCCGCTGGAGCTCTACCCGAACCCCGACGTCGTCCAGATCCAGGACACGGGCGGCAACACGCGGTCCTTCTTCCGCTGGGGGGCGTTCCACTTCGAGGTGGATGGCGAGCCATGCACCCTCCACGCCTACAAGAGCCCGGGGAGCGAGAGCCTGTTCGTGCCCTTCCGCGACGCCACCAACGGGCAGAGCACGTACGGGGCGGGGCGCTACCTCGACCTCTACGAGGATCGCGACCGGGTCGCGGCGCCCGAGAGCCCTCGCGACGGCGGCCGCTGGGCCCTGGACTTCAACCTGGCCTACAACCCCTACTGCGCCTACAGCGAGCACTACGCGTGCCCCTTCGTGCCGCCCGAGAACCACCTGAAGTGCGCCATCCCCGCGGGTGAGAAGGCCTACCCCTTCGATCCCGTGTAGGCCCCCGCGGGGGGCGCCGCCGCGCGCGCGTCAGAGGGCCAGGCGCAGGTGGACGCCCAGGTCGACCACGGGCCCGGGGATGCTCAGCCCCGTGGGGCTGAACAGGCCCTGGTCGCCCGCGGGTCCGCCCTGGGCCTCGATGAGATCCCGCACGCTCTGGTCGAGCGCCGGGAGATCGAGCCCCATGCGCAGCTCCCCGCCGCGGTGCCCGTAGTGGACCATGACGAAGGCCTCCAGGCGCAGGCGGGTGTGTAACATCCAGCTCATGTCCAGCCGGGTCAGGTAGCTCTGGTCCGACAGGTTCGCGAGCGTCGAGGTCGTGAAGGTCACGTCGTCCCAGTCGCCGGGCGAGGGCACGGCGAACAGGAGGCCGGCGTAGTGCTGCCCCAGGTAGAAGGGCTCGAAGGCGCCCTGGGCCATGAGCCACGGGTAGAGGCTGGGCTCGTCATAGCCCAGGGGGTTGTAGAAGTACTCGGCCCCCAGGACCAAGAGGTCGTTGTCCCCCACGCGGAACGTGTAGTCGGCCCCGGCGCTCACCCGGGCGTACCAGGCGTCGAGCGTCCGCTCCGTCGGGAAGGTCATGGACGGCAGCGTGCCGTCGCCCAGGCTGAACGTCCCGCCGTAGCGCTTGGCGCCCGACTCGTCGGTGAGGCCCAGCTCGGCGTGGACGTCCAGATCCCACACGCCCGCGGACACGTCCAGGCCCACCGTGGTCCTGCGCCCCTGCCCTCCGGCGACCGACACCGACCACTCGCTCGGCCCGAAGACCATCTCCAGGCGCCCGGCGCCCCCGAGCTGGCCCAGCCCATCGGCGCCGTCGAAGAGCACCAGCGCGTAGGCGTTCCAGCCCAGGGACTCCACCGGGACGTGGACCTTGAGGAGCGGCACCCCCGTGCGCTCGTCGAAGAAGGCCACGGGGTTGCGTCGAGTTGCGTTCACCACGTCGGTGGGGTTCCAGATGCGCGACGCGCCCCACTTGACGCGCTGCTGCCCGAGGGTCAGGAAGACGGCGCGGGCGATGTCGGTCTTGATCCACGCCTGGTCCAAGAGCACCGAGGTCGCCTGGGCCGGGCGCCCCAGGGCGTCCGTGTCGCCGTCCGCGATGGTGGGGTTGAAGCGCAGCCGGGCGTTGACGAAGGCCCGCACGCGGTCCACGGGGCGCGCGTCCAGGTAGAGGTCCAGCAGGTTCGGCATGGAGAGGCGCTGGTCGCCGGGCGCCCCGCGGTCGGTGAGGAAGGCCTGCGTGCGCAGGTAGAGCTGCCCGCCGATGGCTAGCGGGTCCTCCAGCCCGGACTCGTCGTCGTCCTCCGCGGCGGCGCCCGAGAGGACCCGCGCTTCGTCGTCGGTCATGCCGGCGTCGGCGCTCGCGCCCCCTCGTCCAGCGTCGCCCGTGGGGCCCTCGTCTCCCTCGCTCCCGTCCGCCCCGCCGAACAGGGCGTCCTCGTCCGGCTCGCCGGGCTCCGCCGCGCGCGCCGCCCCGGCGCTCGCCACGAGCGCCACCGCGCACGCCGCGGCCCAGGCGGCCCAGCGCCTCGCCTCGGCGCCCCCCGGCCCCCCTCGTCCGCCGCGCCCGCCGCTGCGCCTCATCGGCTCTTGGACTCCATCCACGCCTTGGTGAAGATGTTGGCGGGCAAGGGGCGCAGGTCCACGTCCTTGACCTTGACGTAGGTGGAGTTGCCCTTCTCCACCTTGTCGAAGAAGTACATCTCCCTGGGGAACCAGACCTCGGCGCCCTTGGTCTGGCTCATGACCTTGGACCACTTGGGGAACAGGCTCGTGCGCATGAGGCGGCCGGAGAGGGCGTACTCGTTGCGCTTGAGGACGTTGTGGGTGGCCGCGTCCACCCACAGCTCGATGACCGGCCAGGCGACGTCCTTGCCCGGGCGAGCCTTGAGCCGGAGCTTGTGCGTGTGGAACTTGCCGAGCTTGGCGTCGCCCTCGTAGGTGGCCTCGTACTCCTCGGACAGGCGAGACTCGTCGAAGTCCGCGCGGCGGCTATCGGTGCCGGCGATGCGCTCGCGCTCGGTGCGGCGCTCCCACTTGCCCACGGCGGGGTCGTAGAGCCAGAGGTTGTCGTCCATGCGGAGGTAGCCCTTGCCCGCCTCGGTCTTGGGCTTGAGGAACAGGATCATGAGCTTGTCGTCCTTGTCGCGCCGGTAGTCCACCAGCTCGTAGACGACGTCGTCTTTGCCCTTGGCCTTCTGCCTGATGAAGATGCGCGCCTTCCAGTCCCCAAGCGTGCGCTGGCGCTCGTCGATCTCGTCGAGGAGGGCCTTGGCGTCCACCGGGCTGGCCGCGGGCTGGGTGGCGGCCGGCGCGGGCGGCGTCTGGGCGCGCGCCGCGCCGGCGGAGGTGAGCAGGAGCGGGGCGCTCGCGAAGCACAGGGCCGCGAGGGATGCGCGGGACCTCCGAGACATGCGGGACATGGGCAACCTCTGGCTAGCTGGCGCGTTGGATGGCGGTGACCGGCGACATGCGGGCCGCGCGGTAGGCGGGGTACAGGGCGCCCAACGTGGTCACGACGGTGATGGTGAGGACGGCGGTGACGATGGACGCCAGGTCCACGTCCAGGATGAGGGTGTCGCTCATGAGGAAGGCCTCGATGGCCTGGCTGGAGACCGGGACGTGGGCGGCGTTGAGGCCGGCGGCCAGCCCCCAGCCCGCCAGCGCCCCGAGGATCGTGGCTCCACCGCTCAAGAGCAGCGCCTCCAGCAGGAACATCCACAGGACCGTGGGGCGCTGCATCCCGATGGCGCGGAGCGTGCCGATTTCCCCCGTGCGCTCGCGGATGGCCATCCACAGCGCGTTCATGACGCCCACGATGATGATGAGGAGCATGACGGCCACGACCACGTAGGACACGAGGTCGAAGAACTTCACGGTGACGCTGAGGAAGGAGATCTCGTCCTCCCACGTGGTCACGTCCAGGCGCTGCCCCGTCCAGTCCTCGCGCCGCACCGTGTCGAACTTGTGCCAGAACTGCTTGTCCGAGGGCGGCATGAGCGTGTAGCCCGCGCCCTCCAGGACCGCGCGCAGTCGCTGGGCCACGGCGTCGGCTTGGGTGCGGTCGCGCAGGTACAACATGATGGCGCCCGTCGTCTGGTCCGAGAGTTGGTAGAGGCTGCGCACGGTCTCGGCGGGCACGTAGATGATGAACGAGCTCATGAAGCCGATGTCCGCCGCCACCGCGACGACGCGCACGCTCACCGTGTTGTTCACCCCCCGGAAGGTGGGCGCCGAGATGGTCAGCGTGTCGCCCACGCCCACGCCCAGGCGCTCGGCGTGCGTCTCGAAGATGAGGGCGGTCCCCGGCTGGTTGAGCTCCTCCACGTCGCCGTCCAAGAGCTTCAAGACCTGGGAGAAGCCCTTCTCCTGGTCGATGTGGACGCCAGCGAGGGCGGCGTACTGGGACGACGTGTCGCTGATGATCTTCCCCCAGCCCCGGGCGCGGTCGATGGCGTAGTCCAGCTCGGGGACGTTCGCGAGGACCAGCTCCTTGACCTCGCGGTAGTGGGTGACGAGCGGCGCGGCGTCCGTGGGTGAGAGCTTGTAGAACCCGGCGACGTTCACGTGCCCCGTCATGAGCGTCGTCGCCGAGCGCAGCATGGTCGCCTGCATCCCGCGCGAGATGCCCACCATGAGCACCAGCAGCACCATGACGAAGGCGATGGCCCCGCCGAGCACCAGCGTCCGGCGGCGGTGCTTGAGGAGGTTGCGCAGCGCGATGCGGGCCAGCGTCATGAGCTACTCCTTGGCCTGCATGGCGACGACGGGCGGGATGCGCGTGGCCAGCCACGCCGGGTAGAGGGTCGCCAGCAGCGCGACGGTGAGCACGAGGCCCAGCGCGAAGACCACCGTGCCCACCGACAGCGTGGGGTGGAGCGCCGGGCCCGCGAACAGGAAGTAGAGCACGTCGTGGGTGGCGGGGATGCCGGCGGCGTGCAGGGCCGCCACGACGGCGCCCCCGAGGAGGGCGCCGAGCCCGCCGAAGAGCAGCCCCAGGAGCACCGTTTCGAGCAAGAACAGGCGCAAGACGAAGCCGCGCTGGCCGCCGATGGCCCGCATGGTGCCGATCTCTCGTGTGCGCTCCATCGTCGCCATGACCATGGCGTTGTTGATGATCGCCATGGCGACCAGGAAGATGATCCCCGTGAGGATGACGAACAGCGCGTAGATGGCGTCGGTGAACTGCCCCAGGAGGCCCGACGCCTGGTTCCAGTCCACGACCTGGATGCCCAGCCCTCGCTCTTTGGACAGGCGCTCGATGGCCGCCTTCGTGTCGTCCAGCCGCTCGGGGTCGCGCAGGAGGACGGCCGCGTTCAGGACCATGCCGTCGTCCAGCTCCTCCTGGGTATAGGGCTTGGCCTGCTCGGCCAGGGCCTCCGCGCGCCGCCCGGCGATGTCGGTCCCGGCGAACTCGTCGAAGCCCTGGGCTTCGTCGCCGTCGCCCGGTTCCACCAGCTCCGCGTCGCCGCCGAAGAGCGCCTCCTCGGCGTCGTCCGCGCTCACCTCGCGGTCCACCTCCGCGCGCATGGCGTCCATCTCCGCCCGCTCCTCGGGCGTCGTGTAGCCGTAGAGCTGGCGGAAGGTCATGAGGTCCATGATGTGGTGCGCACCGGCGAGCTGGGACTTCTCCAGGCTCTCGAACTGGTAGGTCCCCCAGACCTTCACGCGCACCGAACGCGGGTAGCCGCCGCGGCTCATGGCGGTGAGAGTGATCGAGCTCCCCACCGGGTACTTGTAGAGGGTGATGCGCGGCGCGATCTCGTCGTAGAACACCGCATAACGGTGGTCGAAGTTGGCGTCGTCCACCGCCAAGAAGCGCTGGATGAGCGTGTTGAGGTCGTCGCCCTCCGCTCCCTCGGCGCCCAGCTCCCGCCCCAGGACCTCCCGCACGTGGCGCGCCCCGTCGGCGTCCAGGTCGAGCGCGATGGTGCGGTATTGGCGGCCCATCTCGGCCACCGCCGTCTGGAGCTTCTCGTCCGTGGCGATGCGCTTGCCCTCCTCGTCCCGGGCCTCCTTGATCTTGTCCAGCGTGTGGGCCACGCGGTTCTTGATGAACCGCTCGTAGAAGCGCTTGCTGAACAGGAACCCGCGCTGCCCGGGGGGGATCGGCTGCCCGTCGACGATCTGGAACAGGTCGAAGGCCTGGGCGAAGGCCTGGGGATCGGTGCCGATGTAGCGCAGGAAGAAGACCGAACCGCGCGTCCCTAGGGGCGCTACCTTGTTCTCCAGCAGCTCCAGGTTGGGCAGCGGGTCCCGGCGGAAGGCATCCCAAAAGGCGTCGGTGTTCACCCTGTCGAGCAGCGCAAGGTGCTCCGCGTCTTCCTCCGTGGCCTCGACCACGCCGTCCATGTGGCCCATGTCCTGGGCCAAGGTCCGCACCATCTCGCGGACGTGGGCCGCCTTGGCCGCGATCTGCGCGGCGTCCCCGTCCCGCACGGCCTGGCGCAGCTCCGCCAGCTTCTGGTCCAGGGCGTTGCCCCCGAAGAGCAGGGTCATGCCGCTGCCCATGGGGACGACGGCGCGGACGTTGGGGAGGCTCAGCAGCGCGTCCTTGACCGGCTTGAAGGACGGGATGCGCCCGATGTCCGACTCCACGCCGCCCGGCTGCCCAAAGAGCGCGAGCGGGTCCTTGGCGTCGGCGGAATAGACCTGGAGGTGCCCGGCCACGGAGGCGACGATGCTGCGCTCCATGCCGTCGTGGACGGCGCCGAGGATGGAGCCGCCCACGATGACCAGGAAGGTCCCGAGCAGCAGCAGCCCCCCCACGATGCCCGTGCGCAGGCGGTGGAGCCAGAGGTTGCGGAAGGCGACGCGGAGCAGCACGTCCCTACTCCCCGTCCGCGGGGGGCGAGGGGGCCTCTGGGGCGTGGGGGCCCGCCGTGGGCGCGCGGGCCTCGTCGCGGGCGATGGCGCCGTCCACGAGGCGCACCAGGCGCCGGGCGTGGGCCATGACCCGGTCGTCGTGGGTCGAGAAGATGAACGTCGTCTGCTCCTGGCTGTTGAGGGTCTGCATGAGGTCCAGCACCCCCTCGCCCGTCACCGAGTCCAGGTTGGCCGTGGGCTCGTCGGCGAGGACGATCTCGGGCCCCGTGACCAGCGCGCGGGCGATGGCCACGCGCTGGCGCTGCCCGCCCGACAGCTCGCCGGGGCGCTGGCGCATCTGGTCGCGGAGCCCCACCTTGTCCACGACCTCCTCCACGCGGCGGCGCCGCTCGGCCTTGGTCAGCGTCTTCTGGAGCAGCAGGGGGAACTCCACGTTGTCGAACAGATCCAGCACCGGGATGAGGTTGAAGGTCTGGAAGATGAACCCCAGCTTGTGGAGCCGCAGCCTCGTGAGCGCCCGCTCGCTGAGCTGGCGGGTGTCCTGCCCGTCGATGAGCACCTGCCCGCTGGTCGCCACGTCCACGCAGCCCACGAGGTTCAGGAGCGTCGTCTTCCCCGAGCCCGAGGGGCCTGCGATGGCGGTGAACTCCCCCCGCGCGATGGAGAGATCCACCCCGCGCAAGGCCTCCACCGTCGTCTTGCCCAGCGGGTAGTGCTTCACGACGGACCGCAGCTCGACGAGGGCCATGGGCGTCACTCCAGTGCGAGGGGAGGGCGGGGGAGGGGGGGGCAGGCTCAGCGGACACGGGGCCGTCGCGGACAGTACGCCTGCGCGCGAGGCACGACCATAAACACCGCCGCGGTGCGTCCAAGGCGCCTCCACGCCGTTCGCCAGGCAACCGCGCGGTCATCTTGAATATTCCCGCCCGGGGGGCGTCGGCCCGCCATCACCACGCGGCGTGGCGTCCCGGCACAGGCCCTTGCCCGGTAGACCACGCCCCCCACCGCGCGCTAGGGTGTCCCCATGAACTCGCTCTCGACTCCGCTCCGCTTCGCCCTGTCCCTGGCCGCCGCCGGCCTGTTGACCACGCTGTCCGGCGCGTGCGGCTCCCACACGACCCTGCCCCCCACCAAGGACCTCACCATCGCGCACGAGGTGGAGTTCCTGTTCGAGAACATGGAGCCCGACACGCCCTACGGCACCACGGTCGGGATGGACAACTTCAAGCGCGAGGCCGACTACCAGCGGCTGGCCTCCGAGATCGTCTGCGGCGGCCTGGACCTGGGGAAGTCCTTCCTCGAGATCGAAGACGGCCCCGCCGCCCCCACGGCCCTCCACTTCCAGCTCTACGTGAGCGAGGCCGGCGCCTCGGCGGGCCCTGATGGGCAGGTGGGCACGGCCGACGACACGGACGCCGGGATGAAGCTCCTGGCCGAGTTCGACCGCAGCATGAAGGCGGGCGACGTGTTCACGATCTCCGAGGCGAACACCGTCTTCCGGGAGGGGGAGGACTTCCTGCGTCAGATGGCGCTGAGCGATCAGCCCGCCTACGACCTGCGCGTCGTGGGCGACAGCCTCCAGGCCGTGCCCAAGGTCCTGACCCTCGTGCACCTGGAGTTCTTCTTCTCCAACCGCGAGGGCAACTGCCCGTAGACATCTCAGGGGGCTGGCTGGTGGCGCAGGAGCTCGCGGCGGGGACGCTTCTCCCGGGGACCCTTCTCAACGGCCGGTGGCGCGTGGAGAGCGTCCTGGGCGCGGGCGGTCAGGCCACGACCTACCGGGGGCGCGACGAGGAGACCGGCCAGGCGGTCGTCATCAAGCGCCTCCGGCTGCGCGCCGTGGACGACTGGAAGTCCGTGGAGCTCTTCGAGCGCGAGGGGCGCGCCCTGGCCCAGCTCGACCACCGCGGCGTCCCGCGCTACCTCGACGCCTTTCACATCGACGAGGGGCCGGACCCCGCGGGCCCAGACTCGCCGAACGGCCCCGAGAGCGCCCCAGACAGCGGGCCAGACGCCCCGAGCCCCGGCGGCTTCTACCTCGTCCAAGAGCTCATCGAGGGGGTCCCGCTCGACAAGCTCTTGGAGGGCGGGCACCGGGCGTCCGACGAGGAGGTCCGCCGGCTGTTGGAGGACGTCCTCGAGATCCTCGCCTATCTCCACGGGCTCCACCCGCCGGTCGTCCACCGCGACATCAAGCCCTCGAACCTCATCGTGCAGGAGCGGGGCGCCACGGGCCACGCCCTGCGCTACGCCCTCGTGGACTTCGGCGCCGTCCAGGCGGCCCTCCCGGCGGGCGACGGGGTGGGCTCCACCATCGTGGGAACGGCGGGCTACATGGCCCCCGAGCAGCTCATGGGCCGCGCCGGGCCCGCCAGCGACCAGTACGGGCTGGGCGCTACGGCCATCCACATGGTCACGGGGCATCACCCGGGCGACCTCCCCCTCAAGCACATGCGCCTCCAGTGGCAGGACCTCGCGCCGGGCCTGGACGACCGTCTCCGGGGCGTCATCGAGCGCCTCACCCAGCCCACCCCCGAGGCCCGCTACAAGTCCGCCAAGAGCGCCCTGCGCGCCCTGCGCTCGCGCCGCGCGGCCAGGCCCCCCGCGGAGTCCCCCAACACCCCCCGCGAGCGGGCGGCGCCCCGCGACCCGGCGGCCGGCCTCTCCGGGATCGCCGCCGTGCGGGCCCAGGGCGCCCCACCGGCGCACCGCGTGGTCCTCGCGGCGGTGGTCATCTTCGCGGTGCTCGCGGGGCTGGGGTTCTTGGCCTTGGGGCTCGGTCGGTCCGTGGACGAGCCCAGCCCGCGTCACCTCGCCGCGCCTCCCGCCGCGGAGGCGACGCCCCTGGAGGTCGCGTTTCGGGGCCCCGAGGGCCTCACCTGGCGGCCCTTTCAGGCCAGCGCGGAGCTGGGGTCGTACCTGACCCTCACGGGCACCGTGCGCAACGACACGGGCCAACCCCTGGCCGCGATCCAGGGCCGCGTGCGCGCCTACGACGCGTCCGGCGCGCTCGTCGGCGCCGCGGACGCCAACCCCTGGCCCTCCTACCGGCCGGCGCTGCTCCCCGGAGAGTCGGCGCCCCTCGGCCTGGAGCCGTGCGAGCTGTCCGCGCCGCCCACCCGCGTGGAGATTCGCCTCCGCGCCGACCCGGCCGAGGCCTCCGACGCCTCCGCCGTCTCCCACCGCGATCCCATCGCCCTCCACTGGGACGTCCCCCAGCGCCCCGGCGTGGACGTGGAGGTCCGCGAGCGCACCTGGCGCGAGGTGGAGGGGTGGCGCCCCAAGGACGAGCCCCCGGTCTGGGAGTGGACGCTGGACGTGACCAACACCGGCCAACGCCCCCTCACGTTCCTGGAGCTCGAAGCGCGCGGGCGAGACGCCCAGGGCCAACCCGTGCGCACCGAGGGGACGCTCCATCTCCAGCGCAGCTACGTCGTGGGCCAGGACCCCCTGCCGCCTGGCGCCACCACGGCCGTGCGCCTCAAGGTCCGGGCCACGCGGCCCATCCACGAGCGCCAGCTCTACCTGGTGGGGCTGCGCGTCCCCCGTTGAGGCTTCGCGCGGCCTGAGCCCGAGAGCGCGCGGCTACCACTCGCGCGGCTTCGGATCGTTCGGCGGTGGCCACCCCCGTTCCCCCCGGTTCAGGGGTGGCCCCCTCCACGAAGGCCGCGCGCTGAGCCCGGCCCCCGTCGGTCTGTCCGCGAGGGACCCTCCCTCGCGTGCCAGCACGATCCGGAGCTTGGGGCATTCGTGGCGTCGTGTCAACCAAGAAGTGCACTCGTGTGCAGTTTCCTTCTACGGCCCGCAGCCGCCCGAGGGCTCCGTGTGGACGAGGACGAGCCCGGCGTTGTAGGCGCCCTTGTCCAGATGGACCCGGGCCGCCGCGCTGCCGAAGTCTCCCGCCCCGAGGTACTCCGCCACGACGGTCGTGGCGCCGTCCAGGTGGCCGATGACCTGGTCCCGCTCGGCGTAGACGTCCGCGCCGCTCGTCTCCTCGCCGCCCAGCACGGCGCCGGTCTCGGCGTCCAGCCGCAGGGCGTACATCCCCACGAAGCCCAGCGTCGCGAGCCCGTCCTGGTGGAGCGTGAGGGTGCCCGCGTCGCCCGGCTGGCCGCTCATCGGGCCAAACTCGACGTCTCCCACCAGCCGCCCGGAGACGTGGACGGCGCCGTCCAGCCCCAGCGCCACCCCGCGCGCCTCGTTCGTGCCGTGTCCTCGCGCCCGTAGCGCCCAGGTGACGCCGCCGTCCGCCGCCACGCGCAGCACCACGCTGTCGTTCAGGTAGCCGCTGTCGGGATCTTCGTCCGGCAGGGCCACGAGGACCGCGCCGGTCTCGGCGTCCACGACCTCGCCCTCCATCTGCACCCACCCGGCCACGAGCACGTCGCCGCGCCCGGCCCCCTGCACGTCCGTCACCCTGTCGTCGTAGGAGGAGCCTGTGCTCGTGTCTCGCAAGACGCGGCCCCATACGGGCGCGCCGTCTCCATCGAGGCGCACCAGGAACCCGTCGCGCCCCGTGCCCGGCTCGAACCCCAGCGGCCCCCCGGCGGGGCGGGCCAGGGACCACGCGGCGTCGAAGACCCCGCCCACGGTCGCCTCCCCCCCGAGGTGCGCCACGACCCCCGAGAGGTCCGTGGGGAGCGCCTCCTGGGCCCATGCCCACGCGCCCTCGTCGTCCAACACGGCCGCCACCCCCGGGGCCGCCAGCTCGGGCACCGTCGTGTAGCTCACGACCGCCGTGGTGCCGTCCGCCGCCACGGACACCGCGCAGCCCCGGTGGTCGTAGCCCTGCACCGGGCGCGTGGCGACCCACTGGAGCATCCCGAACACGTCGTAGCGGGCGACGTACAGCGCGTCGTCCCCCAGCGTCACGGTCGTCGCGGTCCCCGATGCGTCGTGGAAGTCCGCCACGCCGAAGCCGTGTCCGGCGATGGTCACGCTCCCGTCGTCCCCCACCGCGTGCCCGCACGCGGCCACGTCGTTGTCGCTGTCCACCAGGACACGCGCCATGGCGACCGTGCCGTCCAGGTTCAGGTGGGCGGCGTAGTGGGCGGCCAGCCTGTTCGTGGACAGGCTCACCCCGTCGGGCAGCGAGAGCGGCTCGTTGTCGCTCATGGAGCCCGTGAGGAACACCCCGCGCACCGTGGCGTCCGCGCCGCCCAGCCCGTTGCGGTAGGCGGCGTCCACTCCCACCGTCCAGGCGCACACCCGCGGTGCGGCGGCGTAGGCGCTCGCGGCCTCCAAGGCGGCCGGCGGCAGCGACGGGCCCTGGGCGCAGATCGTCGCGCCCCCGCCCGGCGGGACCACGGCCGAGGGCAGCAGGGACGGGCACAAGAAGCCCGTCTCGGTGATGGCGTAGGCGCAGACCGTGTCCGCCTGGAAGTCCAGCAGCCGCTGGGCGTCCCCGCAGACCTCCCGCCGCGCCAGCGTCGCCTGGGCTTTGTCCAGGGGCGCCGCTGAGCACAACCCGAAGGGCTGGGCGCCGCGCTGGGCCGGGTGGAGCATGGGGCAGGGCTGGAAGCCCGTCTCGGTGATGGCGAGGGCGCACACCCCGCGGCCGCCGGCCTCCACGAACTGGGCGGGGGCGTCGCCGTCCCCGCCGCAGTAGGCCGAGGCCACGCGCCGGGCCGCCACGGCGTCCAGGGACGCCCCGCCGCACACGCCCGTGTCGCCCAGCGCTACCGCCGTCTGGGCGTGGGGCGGGCAGTCGAACCCCGTCTCGGTGATGAACACGCACCCGGCCTCGCCGGCGGCGCCGGCCGTCGCGCCGCCTGCGCCGCCGGCCCCGGGCCCGTCCCCTTGGGCGACGGCGAAGACCCCGCCTCCCGCGCAGGTGGCCCCCGCCAGGGTGCGGGCCGTCGCCGCGTCCAGGGAGGCGGGCCCGCACACGGCCCAGTCCCCGAGGTCTACGCGGCCGGCGAGGAAGGGCGGGCAGTGGAACCCCGTCTCGGTGATGAAGACGCAGCCCCCGGGTGCGCCGGGGGTGCCAGCGTCCCCCGTCGCCCCCGCCGTCGCCCCCGCCGCCACCGTCCCACCCTGGCAGCCGGCGGCCACGGCCCCTTGGGCTTGGGCGTCCGTGGGGGCCGCCCCGCGGCCGCACACCAGGAGCTGGTGCCACGGCGTCCCGAGGGGGAGGAGCGCCGGGCAGCCGGGCCCGTCGGCGGGGGCGTCGGCGAGGACGCACAAGGGCTGCCCCTCCACCGTCACGGCCCGGGCGTGCGCGGTGCCACAGGCGGCGTCCAGGGCCGGCGCCAGGTCGGCCGGAGACGAGGGCTGGGAGGCCGCCAGGCACGCGAAGAAGGCCCCCGTCTCCACGCGCGTGAGGGCGGCGTCGGGGCAGGCCCCGGCGTCGGGGTCTCCCACGAGGCCCACGCAGAGGTCCTGACCGGCCAGCGCGCCGTCGGCGGGGGTCACGAGCGTCAGGGCGCCGCAGTCGAGGCCGCTCGGGTTCCCGTCGCCGGCCCCCGCGTCCGGCGCGTCGGCCGCGCCCACCTCCTGGGAGGCGGGCGCGGGGTCGCCGCAGCCCGAGGCGGCCCAGCCCACGGACAGCGCGACCCACAGCGAGACGGTGCCGACAGCGCGCGTGGTCCTGCTCATGGCGTCTCGCCTCCGGTCGTCTCGTCGGTCGTCTCGCCGGTCGTCTCGCCGGTCGTCTCGCCGGTCGTCTCGCCGGTCGTCTTGGTGGGAGGCGGCTCCGGCCCTTCCTGGGTCGCGGCTCGGAGAGCCGCCTCGCGGCGCTCGGCGACCTCGCGCTGGAGGAGGCGGAGGAGCAGCTCGTGGGGCGCCCAGAAGACCGAGAGGCTCACCTCCTCCGCCTCCTCGCCGCTCGCGGCCGCCTCGCGGGCCTCGTCGTCCAGCTCCTTGAGGCGCGGCCAGAGCACCTCGTCGTACAGGGCGCGCAGCTTGTCGGTCGAGCGCCGCAGCACGCGGAAGCCCAGGGTCCGCGCGAAGCTGCGCGGGGCGTAGGCGGGCGTGTCGAACATGCGGGCGAAGACGGTGTCCGCGAGGTTGTCCAGGAGCACCTGGAGCCCGTCCACCCGCGCGAACAGCCCGTCGCCCACGAGGCGGAAGGCGCTCCGCGGGACGGCGTAGCGCTGGGTTCGCCCGGGCTCGATGACGACCCGCCCTTGGGCCACCATTCCCTCCAGCGCCTCGTCGATGGCCTCGGGCTCCACGTCCGGCAGGGCCTGCTTGATGCGTCGGGCGCTCAACGGGCCGGTCCACAGCATGTATTCGATGCGGCGGGGCAGGGCGTGCTCCTGCTCGGGACGCAGGAAGCTCTCCTTGAGCTGCTTGGAGAGCTGGGCCACCTTGCGCATGCTCAGGTCCAGGCGTTCGCTCGCCTCGCGCATCTTCAGGCCCTGGCGGCGCGTCTCGTGGAAGTAGGCCACCTGCACCCAGCGCGTGAGCTCCTTGCTGGGGATGCGGGCGGCGTAGGCCAGCCGCACCGCCGGGCGCAGCAGCGCGTAGACCACCAGCCTCGTGGCCTCGAACGAGGCCTCGCTGAGCCCTGGCAGGGAACCCGCCGGCCCCGCGTCCCTCTCGTCTGCTCGCTCTCCCATGGCCCCTCGTGTTTGGCGGCTCTACGCGTCCCTGCGCGGTCCCCAAGCATCGTCCCCGGAGCCCCACGTGTCAATGACGGGTTCTGCATGGCGGTGCATAACGGGAGTGGTGCTGGCCCGGCCCTGGCTCGGGGAGGCCGCGGCGCTCAGGGCACGGCGGTGATGGCCTCGCTCACGAGCCCCAGGTACATCCAGCTCGGGCCGCCCGTCGTGGACCCAGGCGGGAAGGCGATGGCGCCGACCTCGTCATAGTCGTTGTGGGTCTTGGTGAGCGTCCCGCCCGCCCCGCTGGGGGCGTGCTCATACCGGAACAGGTCCGTCCCGTACGCCTGGAAGTAGGTCCCGAAGACGAAGTAGAGGACGTCGGCATCCCCGGGGTGGGCGGCCAGCAGCGGGCCGTTCGTGAGCGTCACGTCGGGCCCCTGGTCCACGACCGGTGTGAACGTGAGGCCGCCGTCCTCCGAGCGGTAGACGTGCCGTCCGCCGTCCGCGGCGCCGGCGTCCATGGCGCCCACGTCCAACCCCATGGCCCAGACCACCTGCCCGTCGGCGGGCGAGACGACGACCTGGAAGCCGTTGACGTGCCCCACGGGCGGCGGGTCGAAGCCGGCCTGGTGCCACGTGGCGCCGCCGTCGAAGGTCGCGAAGAAGCCCTCGACGGCGCGCCCGTAGACGGCGTGGTCCAGGTCGGCGGGGTCGAAGGCCACGCGGTAGTCGAGGCCCGCGTTGGAGGCCGGCACGCCCACGGGCTCGAAGGTGGCGCCGGCGTCGGTCGTCTCGAAGAGTTGGCCCCCGCCCGAGCCGTAGCGCGCCCGGTTCGGGTGGGCTGGGTCGGTCCCCAGCCCCAGGACTTTGGACAGCTTGGCGTCGAGCTGCGTCACGGCGTCCCCGTCCACGCGCGCGAGGAGGGGCTGGTTGTCCGCCCAGAGCCAGGCGCGGTCGTCGGCGCCGGCCACGGCCCGCCAGGAGCCCGCGGGCAGTGTGCCCAGGGGTTGCCACGAGCACCCGGCGTCTTGGGAGCGCAGCACCGTGGCGTCCCGCACGGCGATGAGGGTCGCCGGGCGCGGCAGGGCCGCCAGGCCAAAGGTGTAGTGCGTGCCGGTGAGGGGCTGCGCCGTGGGCGCGAGCGTCGCGCCCTCGTCCGGCGTGAAGGTCACCGCCGGGGGCCCCGTCACCGAGGCGCAGGCCGGCGCGCCCCAGGCTGAGACCGGGGCGTCCGGGGGCGTGTCCGTGACCGCGTCCGCGACCGCGTCCGTGACCGCGTCCGTGTCCGCGTCCGCCGCCGCGTCCGTGTCCGTGACCGCGTCCGCCGCCGCGTCCGTGTCCGTGACCGCGTCCGTGACCGCGTCCGTGACCGCGACCGCGACCGTGTCCGAGCCCGCGTCCGTGACCGCGACCGTGTCCGAGCCCGCGTCCGCGACCGTGTCCGCGACCGTGTCCGCGTCCGTGTCCGCGTCCGTGTCCGCTGCCGCGTCCGCCGCCGCGTCCGCGACCGTGTCCGAGCCGGCGTCCGCTGCCAGGTCCGCATCGGCCGTCGTGGCTCCTCCCGCGGGGGGCTGGCCGCAGGCGGCTACGGCGAAGGGGAGGGCGAGGGTCAGGAGGAACGCCGCCCTGCGGATGGGGAGGCTCACGGCTGCCAGGTGGCGTCGACGCCTGGAGGGTTCGCGAGGTGGGCTTGGATAGGTTTGGACGGCACTTGGAGGGTTCGCGAGGTGGGCTTGGATAGGTTTGGACGGCACTTGGAGGGTTCGCGAGGTGGGC
>CAYZID010000084.1:19090-21270 GCA_964478315.1 uncultured Myxococcales bacterium
ACTTGGAGGGTTCGCGAGGTGGGCTTGGATAGGTTTGGACGGCACCTGGAGGGTTTGCCAGGTGGGCCTGGATAGGTTTGGACGGCACCGGGAGGCGTGGGCGCCTATGCGGAGTCGTTCTCGGACGGCAGGGGGAGGCCTCCGTTCCCATGGGGACGCACCGTGGGACGGCACCGGGAGGCGTCGGCGCGTATGCGGGGCCGTTCTCGGACGGCACCGGGAGGGGGTTGCACCGATGCGGGGCCGTCTTCGAGGGGCACCGCGTGGGGTTCAGCCGTTGTCGCCCTCGGCCTCGGGGGTGTCATGGGGTGTGTCGTCGTGGGGCGTGTCGTCGTGGGGCGTGTCGTCGGTAGGCTCGGCGGAGGCGGACGCCTTGCTGGGGCTTCGGTCCTCCTGGAGGGCGTACCAGCGGGCCAGGAGGCGGTCGCGGAGGGGCGCGTCGGCCTCGTCGCTCAGGGCGAACTCGACGGTCTGCACGAAGAAGCGCCAGGCCTTGGTGGCCTCTCGGCGCGCGCGGACGAGGGTCTCGGGGCTGGGGCGGGGGGGCTTGGTGGTCTCCAGCTCGTGGAGGAGGTCGTTGAGGTCGTCGCCGGCCTCGGTGGCTTGCTGGGTGGTGCGTTCCAGTTCGGCGGCGTAGGGGGTGGCGTCGAAGGCGGCGCGGACCTCGGGGCGTTGGAGGCGGGCGCGGAAGGCGGCGTTGTCGATGGCTTCGGCGCGGTAGCTGCGGTTGATGAAGCGGAGGCCCTCCGGGTAGAGGATCGCGAGGCCGGTGGCGACGGTCTGGGCGGTGGCGGGGTCGGGGTGGACGGAGCCCGCCTGGAGCAGGGCGAAGCCGTAGCGGTGGAAGCTGTCGTGCCGGTCGTCGGCCTGCTCCAGGCGCTGGCGGAGGTCCGCGAGGGCCTCGGGGGCGGGCTCGGCGGGGAGGAGCTCGGCGAGGCGGTCGCGCTTGGCGTCCAGGTTGGGCAGGAGCCAGGCGAGGGCGGGGCGGCTCTCCAGGGCCTGGCGGTTGTCGCCGGTGGTGGTCCACTGGAGGAGATCGTAGAGGACGGCGGCTGGGAGGAAGGCCATGAGCGCTCTCCGGGCTGGCTGAACACCGGTCGAGCGAGCAGGCCCTCGGCCCGCACGGCCGGCGGAACATGAAGGGTACGGAGAGACAATGCCCCGGAACCGGCGCGCGCGCAAGGGGGTCCCCCACGCCCCGATCCGCCACCTACTCTGGGATTCGGCTTTGGATGCCCCGTGTGGGCGGCGTCGAGCTGCACGGCCCCACAAGCGGCTGGCCGCTCGACGTGACGCAGCCACGCCTCCGCGCCCAGCCGCTTGCCTCCTTGCCCAAGCGCGGCCTCCTGCGCCTCGGTCCGCAGAGCAGGTGGCGGATCGGGGCCCACGCCCGCGAAGCCACCGGCGGGCCTGGAAGCTCGGCCCGAGCCCGGGCTGGAGGGTCGGCGCCGGCTTGCCCTCCTAGTTCCCATCCTGAAAAGGCGGACCGAGCCACGGCGAGTCGATGTGCGTGCCAGGTGCGTTCACGCAACCCGCCGGAGTAGCAGCGCTACTTCAAGTGGTTGCGGGGACGCGCATGGTGCGTGCAGCGGCCGTCGCGGCGACGGGAGGCTTTTCAGGATGGGAACCTCCTAGCGCCGGGTCTTGTGGGTGCTCTGGGAAGGGGTCGCCGACTTGACGAGCGCCTCGTCCGGCTTCCGCGTGGCCCGGGCCACCACCGCGGGCCAGCGCGGGTCGGCGTGGAGGGACTCCAGGTCGGGATCGGTGGCCACGTGGGCGGGGATGGGGGCGGTCTCCAGGGCCTCGAAGGCCTCGTCGGGGCGGTCGAGCAGGGCCAGTCGGCAGGCGGCGTTGTAGGGACTGAGGAGCGGCACCCAGGGGAAGTCCGCGAGCGCCTTCCGCAGACCCGGGCGCTCCTCGTCGGAGGCATGGTGCAGGTGCGTCGCGAGCGCAGTGAACAGGTTGTTCGCCGCCTCGTGCTTGTCGGGCTTGATGTCCAGCGCGCGCTCGAACAGCTCTCCGGCCTTGCGCCAGAGGTCGCGGGCGTTGGGGAGGTCGCCCATGGCGGCGAGGGCCTGGGCCTCGTGGTGCAGCGCGTTGCCCCAGCCGTAGGCCGCCCCGTGCTTGTCGGGCTTGATGTCCAGCGCGCGCTGGTACAGCTCTCCGGCCTTGCGCCAGAG
>CAYZID010000085.1:0-20897 GCA_964478315.1 uncultured Myxococcales bacterium
CATGGTGCGTGCAGCGGCCGTCGCGGCGACGGGAGGCTTTTCAGGATGGGAACTTCCCAGTCCCCAAACGACGACCGCCCCAGCCCTCGCCCGCGCTCACACGCGCGGGGAGGAGGGCCGGGGCGGTCCTCGAAACGTCCCTTGGGGGGCTAGTTTGCGTCCGCCGTGTCCGTCGCCGCGTCCGCCGCTGCATCCGTGGCCGTCGTGTCGTCCGCCGCGTCGCTCGCCGCATCCGCCGCCGCGTCCGCCGCCGCGTCATCCACGGGCCCGGCGTCCGTCGTGGTCGTGTCGTCCGCCGCGTCCGTGGTGGTCGTGTCGTCCACGACGTCGGGCGTGGGCTCCACCGTGCCCCCGCCGGTGATGAGATCCTCCAGCGTGCGCGGGGCGATGCGGTACTTGTTGAAGCTGTAGCGCAGGACGCCGCGCACCGTGTCCCAGTGCGTGCCCACCTCGACGTCGGTCAGGACGTCCTTGCCCAGGATCGACGTGTCGATCTGGATGTCCGAGTTGTTGATGGAGAACTGCCCGTAGGCCATCCAGTCCGCCGTGTCGGAGACGGTCACGTCGTCCACCTCGATGGTCACGCCCTCCCACTGCTCGGTGTTCGCCTGGAGGTCCGCGAAGTCCACCACGACCGGGTCGGGCACGGGCTGCCCCGTGGCGGCGACCTCCACGGATTGGGCGTTGAACTCGGTCAGGCAGTAGAACTCCGTGTGCTTGCCGATGGCCACGACCTGGTCGCCCACGGCGAAGTCCGTGTTCAGGTCCTTGGACACCACCAGCAGGATGCCGCTGTAGGGGTCCTGCGTCCCGTCGGAGAGGTAGTAGCCGTCCAGCGTGCCCGTGACGTAGAACTTGGGCACCGTCACCACACCGCGGATGGTCAGCCCCTCCTTGATGGTGGTGATGCCGTTGTCCGCGCAGTCCGTGGAGGCCGGATCGCCCTGGATGTCCTTGATGGCCGTCTCGTTCTCGCTCGGGTGGAGGTAGACGTCGCTCGCCGTGCGCGGCAGCAGCTTGTACTCCCCGTAGCTGAAGCCCACGACGCCCGTGAGGTCGTAGGTCGCGTCGGCCTGGAGCTGCAAGAAGAACGGGAAGTTGTGCGTGACCGTGAAGCCGCCCGTCATCTTGTAGGTCCCCGGGGCGATCTCCTCGGTCACCTGGACGTTGAGCACCTTCACCAGCATCCCCTCCATGGCCTCCTGGGCCACGTCCTCGGGGTTCAGCGGGGTGGGCTCCAAGGGCGCCTGGGAGCCCGTCTTGGTGACCGTCGCCGCGTCGAACTGCGTCTGGCAGTAGAACTCCGTGATCTCCCCGTCGGCGTCCACGACGTCGCCCGGCTTCAGGTCGTTGGCCTCGTCCACCGCGAAGGCCACGCCCGGGGCGCGCTCCACCGTGAGCATGATCCCCGACCACGCGCCGCCGTCGGCGTCGGCCACGAAGTAGCCGTCTAGCCCGGGCTTGGTGGCGTCCTCGGGCGTGAACGCGTCGAACTTGGGGCTCGTGATGACCACGCCCTTGAGCGACTGGTTCTCGGCCACGGTGGAGATGAGCGTCTCATCGCAGCCCACGCTCTCGGCCAGGAGCTGCGCGGCCTTCACCGTCCCCTCGGCGGCCTCCACGTCGGCGGACGTGTCCAGCTTGGGGATGTCCACGACCGCCGTGTCCGTCTGGCCCCCGTCCGGCGTCCCCGTCTGGTCACTCTGGGTGCTCGTGTCGCCACCGGTCGGCGGCGTGTCGTTCGTCGTGTTGGGGCAGCCCGCCGTGAGCAGGGCGCCCGCGCCCAGCGCCAGCAGGGCGCGAGAGAGTGAGGAAACTCGCATGGTCACAGACTCCTCCCGGGCCACGCCCGGGTGTTGCTTCGCTCGAAGATCACTCGAAGAACCTCTCCACAGGTCACTCAAAGCTCAGGGGGAAGGTGCTCGTCCCGGCGCCGGTCGTCCACAGCGTCGAGACGCGGTTCGCGCCGGCGTCCAGGTAGACCAGCTCGCGCCGGAACCCCAGCGCCCCCAGGCGCGGCACCATCCCGCTGCTCGCCGCCAGCGTGGACGCCGCCCGGTCCGGTCCCGTCACCGAGAAGACCCAGCGCGTCCCGCGCTCGCTCCCCACCGTCTGCACCGCCCCGTCCACCACCCGGCAGGCGGGCAGCACGTCCACGCCAAAGCTCGGCGTCACGAGGCGCCCCGCCGTGTCGAACACGCCGTCCACGCGGTCGTACTCGGTCTGTCGATCCGCCAGCGGGCAGTCGCTCAGCGTCTGGCCCGCCTGGACCGGCGCCTCCGCCACCCGTCCGGCGAGCAGCGGCGACAAGGTGGCGTCCTCCACGCAGGCCCCGTCCACCCAGCGCTGGCGGTGCAGGAAGCCCGAGCGTGAGCCCACGGCCACCCACTGGCCCGCCGCCCGCACACGGTAGCTCACCCGGCGGGGTAGGTAGCCGGGCTCGAGCCCGCCCACCGCGTCTCCCACGGGCACCGGCGGGTGGTCCAGCAGGAGCGTCGCCCGCTGCTCCTCCAAGGCCGCGCGGCAGTCGTCCAGCCGCCGGTAGCTCGCCTCGGCGATGGCCGCCTCATCGAGTGTGGGCGGCGTGGGCAGGGCCTCCACGCTCGCCGGGTCGAAGCGCAGCGTCTCCATCCCCACCTCGGTCACCCGCACCTGGAGGCTCGCGGTCCGCAGGGGCGCCGTGGCGCACGCCGTGCCCCCCGCCGTGACGTTGAGCGCGTCGGACAGGTTGTCCGGGTGCCGCAGCCGCCCGTCCAGCACCAGCGCCGCCGCGTCCACGACGAGCCAGTCCCCGGGGGCCACGCCGTCCTCACAGAAGCGCTCGCCTGGCGCGTAGAAGACGCCGTCCCCCACCACCCGGCCCGCGACCCCGCTGGCGCCTGGGATCACCCCCTCGTAGGTGAGGCTCCACCCTTCGCTGGGCGCCCCCTCGGGGTCCTCGGGCTGCCACAGGCCGTAGCTCCGCACCACGGGCGGCGCCTCGCCCTCCACGGCCTCGGAGATCGTCTCCACCTTGGCCGGGCCCAGGGTGGCGATCCCCTCGCGCACCCCGTCCACGCTCACCGCCTTGGACGCCCCGGGCAGGACCACTACCGGCTTGGACGCCGACCAGGTGCGCCGCTCGGGCGTCGTGTAGAGCTGCGTGAAGCGGTGCCGCGGCCGCCCGCGGAAGACCGCCTGCACGAAGGACACGCGCCCGTCGAAGCGCGGCGCCACCACCAGGTAGCTCTCGCCGTCGCCCGCCGGCTCCACGCAGCGGTCCGTGACGTCCACCGCGCAGCCGCCTGGGATCCAGCTCGTGCTGCTGCTCAGCCCCTGCGCCACCGAGGGGGGCGTCCCGTCTGCTGGCCGCGTCACCGGGCGCGCCCACAGCTCGCCCCAGGCGTGGACGGACGCCACGTCCGTCGCCACCCCACCCAACACGAGGTCCCGGTCCCCAGCCCGGGACAGCCCGGGGCGCGCCGCCGTCCGCAGCGCCTCGCGCGTCTGCTCCGCGGCGGTCTCCGTGTCCGAGTAGCGCCGGTACGCCAGCGCCGCCCCCTCGTCCTCCAGGGCGTTCACGTCCACCCGCGTGAGGCTCGCCCCGTCGGCGCCTTCCTCGAAGACCAGCAGCCGCTTGGCCTCCTGGTTCAGCACGTAGACGAACCGCCCCGCCGCGCCCGCGTCCACCACCGTGGGCAGGAACGGCCCCGGCGCCCCCAGCGCGCCCTCATGCAAGCCCCAGGGCTTGTAGCAGCTCGGGTCGTCCATGTCGGTGAGCCCGTCGCCGTCCTCGTCCACGCCGTCCTCGCACGCGGCCAGCAGCTCCCCCTGGGGGTCGCCGCCCGCGCACGCGGGGTCCGCCGCGTCCGTGAGCCCATCCCGGTCGTTGTCGACGCCGTCCTCGCAGGGCGGCGCCGCGTCCAGGGGCGCCGACGCGGGCGGCTCCAGGGCGGGCGCCTCGGTCCCGGGCGCGGGCAGCGCGTCCTCGCCCCCCGTGCGCTCGCGGTCCGTGGGCGCCCCGCAGTCCGGGTCCTCGCGGTCCGTGAGCCCGTCGCCGTCGTCGTCCAGCCCGTCCGCGCACGAGGCCACGAGCCCCGCCCGCGCCAGGACCTGCCCGTCCAGCGTGAGCCGCGTCACCTGGGGCAGCGAGCGCCACGTGACCACGACCGCCGGGCCATCGCCGCCCTCTCCGTCGGGCACGAGCCGCCGCGCCACGTCGGGCAGCCCCACCGTCCGCGGCTCGCCGGGCCCGTCCGCGGTCACGTCATAGACCCACCACACGGGCGCCGCCGCCGCCGTCACGACCAGCCGGTCGCCCAGCATCAGCGCGTCCGCCGGCGTCCCCGGGAGGGGCCAGGCGTCCTCGCGGTGGTGGACCACGGCCCCGTCATAGCCCTCGACGACGATCCGCGTGAGCGTGGGCCGCGCCCCCGCGCTCACCGCGTAGAAGGCGCCGAAGTCGCCGCTCGCCACCAGGCGCACGGGCTCCTCGGGCAGCGCGATGCCCGTGAGGCCCGGCGTGAAGAGATCCGCGTCCAGCACCCGGCGCGCCCCCGCCGCCGGGTTCATCTGGATCACCAGCGCCGACGGCGGCGTCCGGTTGAGCACCAGCCCCAGCAGCGCCCCCTGCTGGGTCTTCGTGGACCCGTCCGCCAGCGTCCGCGTCACGTCGGGGCACATGCGCGTGGCGGCGTAGTTGGCCGCCGACACGTCGTTGTCCGGGGCCTGCGTGGCCCCCTCGCCCTCGCAGGCGTAGGCGAAGTCCAGCGGCTGGCCGAACGACCCCGACGCCGTGGGCGGCGTGGACGTGCAGGCCGCCGCCAGGAGGCCCAGCGCCAGCGCCGCGGCCCCCCCGCCCAGCCGCTTGCCTCCTTGCCCAAGCGCGGTCGCCTGTGCCTCGGTTCGCAGAGGAGGTGGCGGTTCTGGGCTCACTCCCACGGGCCGCGCCATCACCACACCTCCGCGATGAGCTGGTGGTAGTAGGGCGACGCCGGGTCCAGCTCGATGACGCCCACGGCCTGCTCGTAGAACTCCGTCACGTACAGGCGCCGAATCCCCAGCTCGGCCTGGTCCACCAGCGCCACGTCGAAGGGTCCGTACCCCGTGGGGATGCTGTCCACGACCACGCCCAGCGCCGGGTCCAGCACGTCCACGCGGTTGGCCCCGAAGCACGCCACGTAAGCCAGCTCCGGGACGCCCGCCGTGGCGGGCGCCACCACCAGGCCCCCCGGGCGCGCCCCTACCGGGATCTTGGCGACGAAGGCGTCCGCCGCGTTCCCCTTGACGTCCGCGCTCACGTCGAAGACCGCCACCGTCGACGGCGAGCGATACGTCGCCAGCAGCCGCGTTCCGTCCGCCGTGAAGGCCATCTCTCGCGCTCGGTCGCCGCTCAGGGCGTCGGGGATGGCGATCTGCCGGAGGGTGCGCAGGTAGGGGTTCGTGCTGGGCGCGTCGGTCTCCTTGGGCACCCGCAGCTCCAACACCTGCAAGGCGTTGAGGCTCTTGCTCGTGGCGTAGATGCGGTGCGTCTCGGGCTGCTCCGCGAAGGCGTAGAGCCCGTCGTTGAGGCTCGCGTTGCCCACCAGCTCCGGCGCGCCGTCGTCCCCCAGCGTGAAGGTCGCCGCCGTCCCATCCACCATGGCGCCCGTGAGCAGCAGCTCGGGCTCGGCCGCCGCGCGCCCGCCGTGGAGCAGCGCCGCCACCGGGTCGGGCCCCACCTTGAGCCGCACCTTGGCGCCGCCTCCCTCGGGCGCCGGGACGTCCACGTACTGAAGCTCCGTGTCCAGGCACCGCAGCGTGCCGTTGGGCTGCACCTCGCCGCCCTCACACGAGACGGTCGGCGCTCCGTCGTCCGCGACGCCGTAGCGCAGGTGATACAGCCCGTTCGTCTCCCGCGACAGCACGTAGCCGTCGGTGAGCGCCCCCTGGGCATCCGTGCGCAGCGCCACCGCGCCCGGGAACGAGCCCACCTCGGCCGTCGCGCCCGGCACGAAGCGGTGCGTGAGAACGTCCAGCGCCAGGACGGCCCCGCCGCCATAGGCCAGGTCGAAGTTGCCGCTCGTCACCCACACGTAGCGCCCCGACGGGCCCGCGGTGACGCCCACCGGGTAGTCCAGCACGTCCGGGGGGTGCGCCGGCCCGTGGGGGTCCACGGCGCAGCCCGAGGCCAGCGCCAGCCCCAGCAGGGCCCCCATCAGGAGCCCGGGTGCCCGCCTGAGCCCCCGCGAGGGGAGCCTCCACCCCGGGACGCCGGGCCTCACGTCGAGATCCGATCGAAGGCCGCCACGCGCCCAAAGAGCGCCGCGATGCGCCCCAAGAGCGCCAACCGCCGCCGGCGCTCGTCCGGGTCGTCGCTCAGCACCATGACGTGGTCGAAGAAGTCGTCGATGGTGGGCTTGAGCGAGGCCAACCGCTCCAGCGCCTCGCCGTAGCGCCCGGCCTCCATGGCCCCCAGGGCGTCCCGCTCCACGGCCTCCGTGGCCTCGTGGAGCGCCCGCTCCTGGGGCGTCGTGAGCGCGCCCGGGTCGTCCAGCGTGCCCGTCTCCTGACCGGTGACGATGCGCACCACGCGCTTGACCGCCGCCGCCAGGTCGTCCCAGCCGTCGGTGTCCTTGCGCGCCGCCAGGGCCGTGAGGCGCCCGCGGGCGTCCACGGGGTCGTCGAAGCCCGCGCTCAGCGCGGCCTCCACCAGATCGGTGGGCAGGTCGCGCGCCAGGTCGTTCTTCATGCGGCCGCGGAAGAAGCCGAGCAGGCGCGCGCGCACCGCCGGCCAGTCGCCGTGCGCCTCCTCGTGGGCGTCCAGGACGGCGCCGTAGACCTCCCGCGCGATGTCCAGGGCCTCGGTGAGCCCCAGGCGCTTGGGCGCGGCGCCGCCCGGCCCCGCGGGCAGGGCCTCCAGGACTCGGACCACGCCCAGGGCTTGGCGGCGCAGGGCGTAGGGGTCGGCCGAGCCGGTGGGCTCCAGGCCCAGGGCGAAGCAGCCCACCAGGCTGTCGAGCTTGTCGGCCAGGGAGGCGGCGGCGCCCAGCGGCGTGGACGGGGCCGCGTCGCCCGCGAAGCGCGGCCAGTAGTGCTCCTCGATGGCGGCGGCCACGGCCTCGGGCTGGCCCGCCAGGCGGGCGTAGTCGCGGCCCATCTCCCCCTGGAGGTCGGGGAACTCGCCCACCATCTCGGTGGACAGGTCCGCCTTGGCGTACAGGCCCGCGGCGGCGGCCTCGGCGGCGTCCACGGCGTCGCCGTACAGGCGCGCGGCCAGGCGCGGCGTGAGGGCCTCCAAGCGGTGGGCCTTGTCTGCGACGGTGCCCAGCCCCTGGAGGAAGGTCCGCTGGCCCAGTTCGTCCACGAGGCTGTCCAGGGTGCGGGCTCGGTCGGCCTCGAAGAAGAAGCGGGCGTCGGCCAGGCGGGCGGCGAGCACGCGGGCGTTGCCCTGGGCGACCACGGCGTCGTCCACGGCCTCGGTGGCGGCGACGACGACGAAGTGGTTGCGCAGGGTGGGGCGCTGGGTCTGGGCCGTCTCGGGGGTGGCCAGGGCGAAGTACTTCTGGTGCACGCGCATGGCGTCCACGAGGACCTGGGGGGGGATCTCCAGGGCGGCCTCATCGAAGGTCCCGAGGAGCGGCCGCGGCCACTCGCACAGGCCCGTGACCTCCTCGATGAGCCCCTCGGGGCGCACGAGGGCGGCGCCCACCTGGGCGGCGAGGGCGTGGGCGCCGTCGAGGATGCGCTGGGCGCGGACCTGGGCGTCGGGCTCGACCTTGGCGGCGCGCAGCCCCTCCAGCCAGGCGGCCTCGTCGGCCACGGCGAAGGGGGCGGGGGCGAGGAAGCGGTGGCCGCGCGTCTCCCGGCCGGCGCGGACGCCGTAGAGGGTGAGCGGCAGGACCTCGCCGTCGTAGAGGGCGACCAGCCAGTGGACGGGGCGGATGAAGGCGTGGGTGCCGTCGTGCCAGCGCATGACCTTGGGCCAGGTGAGGCCGGTGACGGCCTGGGTGAGGACGTCCGGCAGGAGGCTGGCCGTGGTCTGGCCGTCGATCTGGACGGTCACGGCGGCGTAGAGGCCCTTGGGGGTCTCGCGGCGCTCCAGGGCGTCCACGGCGACGCCGTTGCGCTTGGCGAAGTGCTCGGCGGCGCGGGTGGGGTTGCCGTCGGCGTCCCAGGCCACGCGGGCGGGGGGCCCCACGCGCTCCTCCACGCGGTCGGCCTGGCGCGGGGCCACGTCCACGGCCAGGGCCAGGCGGCGGGGGGTGGAGTAGGTGCGGACGGCCGAGTGTTCTAGGCCCAGGTCGTCGAGGCGTGCGGCGACGGCGGCGCCCAGGGCGCGCTCGGCGCCGCGGAGGAGGCGCGAGGGGATCTCCTCGGTGCCCAGCTCGAACAGCAGCTCCTTCACGCCGCACCTCCCGGCTGTGCGGGGCGCGCGTCGCCCGCTTGGGTCTTCAGGAGGGGGAAGCCCAGGGCCTCACGCTGGGCCACGTAGGCGTGGGCGATGCGCTTGGCCAGGGCGCGGACGCGGAAGATGTACTTCTGGCGCTCGGTGACGCTGATGGCGCCGCGGGCGTCCAGGAGGTTGAAGGTGTGGGAGCACTTCATGCAGTAGTCGTAGGCGGGGAGCACGAGGTCCTTGTCGAGCAGGCGCAGGCATTCGCTCTCGTAGCGGGTGAACAGCTCCTGGTGGAAGGGGACGTCGGCCTCCTCGAAGTTGAAGGTGGAGAACTCCACCTCGTCGCGGTGCTTGACCTCGCCGTAGGTGACGCCGGGGGCCCAGGTGAGGTCGTAGACGCTGTCCACGTTCTGGAGGTACATGGCGATGCGCTCCAGGCCGTAGGTGAGCTCCACGGGGATGGGGCTCAGCTCCACGCCGCCCACCTGCTGGAAGTAGGTGAACTGGGTGATCTCCATGCCGTCCAGCCAGACCTCCCAGCCCAAGCCCCAGGCGCCCACGGTGGGGGACTCCCAGTTGTCCTCGACGAAGCGGATGTCGTGGCGGGCTGGGTCCACGCCCAGCATGCGGAGGCTGTCCAGGTAGCGCTCTTGGATGTCGAGGGGGGCGGGCTTCATGAGGACCTGGAACTGGAAGTAGTGCTGGAGGCGGTTGGGGTTGTCGCCGTAGCGGCCGTCGGTGGGGCGCCGGCAGGGCTCCACGTAGGCGGTGTTCCAGGGCTCGGGGCCCAGCGAGCGCAGGAAGGTGGACGGGTTGAAGGTCCCGGCGCCCTTCTCGGTGTCGTAGGGTTGGACGACGAGGCACCCCTGCTCGGCCCAGTAGGCCTGGAGCTTGAGGATGACGTCCTGGAAGGTGATGCTCACGGGAGGCGGCCTCCTGGTGGGCGCGCCGCGGCGCGCGAAAGGGACGCCGGTGCCTAGCACCCGGCCCCCACGGCGTCAACGTAGCTTCCAGCCTCCCTTGGGGCCAGCGGCCGCCGCCGAGCCCGGCGACCGGCTGGCCCGTCGGGGTCGGCGTCGCCAGCGACGAGGCTCACAGACCCACGCACACGCGGGGCCGTGCTCGACCACGCGGTTCGGCGACATCGGCACACGCGGGGCCGTGCTCGACCAGGGTCTCCGCGACCACTGTCACGCGCGCGGTGGCGGTAGTCGCGGCGTGATACTCAGGGGTGGTGGTGGTGGGTGTGTCGGGCGTGGCGGTAGGCGTCGGCGTGGGGGACGCGCCGCTCGCCGCGGCCTGGAAGCCGGCCTGGACCTCGGGGCGCTCCAGGCGCTGGCGGTAGATGTCCGCCTGGGCGGCCTCCTCGGGATACAGGCGCGACTCGATGGGCACGAGCCGCTCGACCTGCTCATCGTCGAGCACGGGCGCAGCGCCGCGCTCGACGATCCACCAGGCCAGGGGGCCCAACACGCGCGTGGCCGTCCCCCGGCTCGGCCCCCGCGCGTGATGGGCCGCCGATCGGGTGCGGGTCCAGCGGTCGATGAGCAGCTCGGAGAGGCGATAGTAGACCTCCACGCGGCGCTCGGGCAGGCGCCCTTCGGTCTCGTGGAGGACGACCAAGAACGTGAGGGGCTACGTGATGATGCTGAGGACGCCCAGGTGGATGAGGTAGAGGTAGCCCGCCACGCGGAAGACGCGGAGGAGGCTCACCGCCACGAAGATGCCGAAGCGCATGTCCAGGGCCCCCGCCGCCCAGCAGGCGATGGAGTAGGGGATGGGCGTCAGCGCCGCCGCCGCCAGGGCGATGACGCCGTAGCGGCGCACCAGCGCGTGGACCTCCGCCCCGCGCTTGGCCATGAAGCGCTTGAACCACCGGGCGCGCTTGAGCCAGCGCCCCACCCCGTAGCCCGTGATGCCCCCGAGGATGCTGCCGAGCGTCCCCCAGGCCACGACCTCCCAGAAGCCCATGCCCCCCACCAGCCCCAAGGTCGTGAAGGCGTCGTTGGGCAGCGGCACCGTGAAGGCGTCCGGCACGAAGAAGCCCAGCGCCACGCCAAACCCGTGGAGCTGCTCCACGAAGCCCCGGCTGATGGCCTGGAAGGGCTCGCGCAGGGCGTAGGCGATGAGCCCCATGATGCCCATGAGCAGGAGCACGCCCACGACGGTCATGCGAATGATGCGCCCTACGTCGAACTCGGCGTCGGGCTCGACGGCTGGCTCGATGGGGGCCTGGCTCGCTGTCTCGGGGTGAGGCGCTTCCACGCCCGGGGTCTACCCGCCCCCGCACCGGGCGTCAATGAACGACTGCCCAGGCGCGAGGGGGGCGGCCCCGCGCGGCTACTTGGCCGCGTCGAACTTGGCCTGGACGTCCGCCCAGTTCACGACGTTCCACCAGGCGTCGATGTAGGCGGCGCGCTTGTTCTGGTACTTGAGGTAGTAGGCGTGCTCCCACACGTCGCACACCAGGATGGGCTTCACACCCCACTGCGTGAGGTTCTGGTGCTTCTCCGTCTGAAGGACCTCCAGCTTCTCGAAGGTCGGGTTCCACACCAGCAGCCCCCAGCCCGAGCCCTCCACCGCCGCCGTGGCCTTGGTGAACTGGGCCTTGAAGGCGTCGAAGCTGCCAAAGTCCTTGTTGATCTGCTCCAACAGCGTCCCGCCGGCCGCGCCGGACGTGGCCGCCGGGCCCATGTTCTCCCAGTAGAGCGTGTGGAGCAGCACGCCCGAGCCGTGGAAGGCCAGCTCGCGCGACCAGTGCTTGATCATGGCGAAGTCGCCCGCCTCGCGGGCGGCGGCCAGCTTGGCCTCGGCGTTGTTCAGGCCCTTGACGTAGCCGGCGTGGTGGGCGTCGTGGTGGACGCGCACCGTCGCCTCGTCGATGTGGGGCTCCAGGGCGTCGTAGGCGTAGGGAAGGGCGGGAAGCTCGTGAGCCATGGGGATCTCCTCCGGTGAGTGCGGTGCCACGGCGCGGACCAGGGACGCGGTCGCGCCGCGGGCGAGCCGGGCGCGGAACACCGCCCGCGCCACGGCCCCTGCGAGAAACAGGATGGTGGAGGTCCGATTTAGGCGGGGCCCCGGTGCGTGTCCAGGTTGGGGCACCGGGGGCGGACGGAGGGAGCCCTGGCGACGGGGCCGGACCGCGGCGCTACACCGTGTGGGTCAGGTGCGGGAGCACCCAGAGGCAGAGCAAGGCCACGGCGGTGGGGCCGAGCGCGCCCAGGAACAACCCCAGCGGGCTGATGCCGTCCTCGCCGAAGGAGCCCTTGAGGATGCCGAAGCCCGCGGGGTTGGGGGCGTTGGCGATGACCGTGAGGCCGCCGCCGGTGACCGCGCCGGCGACCAGGGCGTACTGCGTGTCCGGGTGCGAGATGCCCGCCACGTAGCCCAGGTAGGTGAGGGCCGCGTTGTCCGTGATGGCCGTGAGGCCCGTGGCGCCCAGGTAGAGGGGGAAGTCGCTCATGGACGACAGCAGCGGCTGGAGCCACCACTTCTGGAAGGTGCCCAGGGTCACGAGGCCGCCCAGGAAGAAGCCCACGAGGAGGGCCTCGCGGAGCTTGATGGGCTCCTGGTACTCGTTGGTCACGGCGGCGATGCCCAGGAAGAACAGGAAGATCCCCATGAAGACCGTGGCGTGGTGGCTCGTGAGGACCACGCCGCCCATGAAGGCGATGTGGAGGATGACCAGCCACCAGGGCGCCCGGGCGGGGCCGCCCTCGGTCGAGGGTTCGGGCTTGCTGTCGAAGGACCGC
Organism: uncultured Myxococcales bacterium; assembly: GCA_964478315.1. Taxonomy (GTDB): domain Bacteria; phylum Myxococcota_A; class UBA9042; order PHBI01; family JAAZYN01; genus CAYZID01. The sequence continues at coordinate 12,109 of CAYZID010000085.1, forward strand.
AGCTCGCGCGCGAAGAGGGCCGCGATGATCGAGGTGTTGAGGGTCACGGCCAGGGCGCTCTTCCAGCCGAAGTGGACGAGCATGTGCATCATGTCCCAATCCCAGCGCGAGGGGACGGCCACCATGAGCACCGGCGGGGCGGCGAAGTTGGTGAGCGTGCCACCGATGGAGACGTTGACGAACAGGGCGCCCAGCGTGGCGTACATGAACTTGGTGCTCATGCCGCGGTCATAGAACTTCCGCTTGAGGATGAGCGCGGTCACGGTCATGGCGGCGGGCTCGGTGATGAACGAGCCCAGCAGGGGCCCAAAGATCAGCGCCACGATGAAGAAGGACAGGCTCTCGCTCAGGGGCAGGAGCCGCGCCAGGAACTCGATGGCGCTCTGGGCGAGGTCGATGATGGGCTTGGTGCCCGCCATGGCCATGATGGCGAAGACGAACAGCGGCTCCGTGTACTCCACCTCGAAGTGCTCCAAGTGCCCTTCGAGGTACTCCACCGCCACGTGGCCGCCGGCGAACAGCGCCACGAAGACGACGAACAGCCCAGCCCACAGGCCGAAGACGACCTCGACCTCGCCCAGCAGGTGGAACAGGTTCTCCCCCACCGACCCCTCGGGGTAGTGGTGGGCGAGGACCTCGAAGCGCTTCACCAGGAACGTGTGGAGGATGGCGATGCCGAACAGCACCGTCGCCACGATCTCCACGGTCTTCAGGGTCGATGGGTCCAAGGGTTCCTCCCGGGGTAGGTGTGGGCCAAGAAACTCGATTCACAAGGGCGGCCCGAGCCAGGCGCCGCGTCGTGATGTCAGGTGGTTTCGCGAGGAGGGAGCGTGCTGGTGGCACGTGACCGACGAGCGGAACCGCCTGGAATCACAAGAGCAAGCCTGGCGACGGGAGACGTTGTGGACCATGCTTCAAGGGCTCGGGTCGCGCTGCGTGGCGAGGGGGTACGGTCGCCGTCCCCCTGTGACGCGCCGTGCCATCGCGGCCGCTCGCGGCCGCGACTCTCGCACGAGGGCGCGCCATGTCAACGACAACGTGTGCCGGGGGCGATCTCTTGACCCACCTGGCGAGAAGCATGATTCACAGGGGCGGACCGAGCCAGGCGCCGCGTCGTGATTTCAGGTGGTTTCGCGAGGAGGGAGCGTGCTGGTGGCACGTGACCGACGAGTGGAACCGCCTGACATCACAAGGGCAAGCGTGGCGACGGGAGAGGTTGTGAATCATGCTTCGAGGAGCCTGGTCTTGGGCACGGGCCCGATCGGCCCCGGCAGGCGGCGTTTGGTTGATTCTACGGGGCGTTTGGCCTAGACAGCCGGCTCCAACCGCTGCTCACGGAGCCCCGAGACCATGGACCACGCGGCCGACGCCCCCTCCAACGCCTCCCCCGACGCCTCCTCCGAGGCCGACGCCCTCTACCGCATCCGCCACAGCCTGGCGCACGTCATGGCCCAGGCCGTGCTGGAGATGCGCCCGGGCTCCACGCTGGGCTTCGGCCCGCCCATCGCCGACGGGTTCTACTACGACTTCATCCTGAGCGAGCCCATCACGGAGGAGGACTTCCCCGAGATCGAAAAGCGCATGAAGCGCATCATCAAGAAGAACGCCGCCTTCGAGCGCGAGGAGCTGCCCGTCGACGAGGCCCTGGCGCGGCTGGACGAGGGCGGCGAGCTGGCCGAGCCCTACAAGCGCGAGTATGCGCAGGAGCTCATCGAGAAGAAGGGGCTCACGACGCTGACCTTCTATCGGAGCGGCGACTTCCTGGACATGTGCGACGGGCCCCATGTGGGGCGCACCAAGGAGCTGCCGCTCGGCGCCTTCAAGCTCCGCAGCGTGGCCGGGGCCTACTGGCGGGGCGACTCCAACAACGTGATGATGACGCGGCTGTACGCCTGGGCGTTCGCCTCCAAGCCCGAGCTGGAGGCCCACGTCAAGGCCTACAAGGAGGCCCTGGCCCGGGACCACAAGAAGCTGGGCAAGGAGCTGGACATCTACGTCATCGACGACGAGGTGGGCCGCGGGCTGCCCCTGTGGATGCCCAACGGGACGGTCTTGCGTGACGAGCTGGAGAAGCTCGCCCGCGAGCTGGAGTTCAAGGCGGGCTTCCAGCGCGTGGCCACGCCGCACTTGACCAAGGTGGGCCTCTACTACAAGACGGGGCACCTCCCCTACTACACCAAGCACATGTACCCCTTCATGGAGGTCAAGGAGACCCACGAGGGCGAGGACGGCGCGGTGGAGGAGGTCAAGGAGAGCTACGCCCTCAAGCCCATGAACTGCCCCCACCACCACCGCATCTTCGCGGCCCGCAAGCGGAGCTACCGCGACCTGCCCATCCGCTTCGCCGAGTACGGCCAGGTCTACCGCTTCGAGGACTCGGGCTCGCTCTCGGGGCTGCTGCGCGTGCGCGGCATGATGATGAACGACGCGCACATCTACTGCACCGAGGAGCAGATCAAGAGCGAGTTCCTGGCGGTCATGGAGATGCACCGGGAGCTCTACGAGATCCTGGGCCTCACCGACTACTACATGCGCTTCTCCACCTGGGACCCCGAGGACCCCAAGGGCAAGGAGAAGTACGTGGACAACCCCGAGGCCTGGGCCAAGAGCCAGGACATGATCCGCGAGGCCATGGAGGAGTCGGGCCTGCCCTACGTGGAGGTCAAGGGCGAGGCGGCCTTCTACGGGCCCAAGATCGACGTCCAGTTCCGCACGGTCACCGGGCGCGAGGAGACGGCGAGCACGAACCAGCTCGACTTCGCGGTCCCCGAGCGCCTGGGCTTGGTCTACACGGGCGCCGACAACGCCGAGCACACGCCCTACTGCATCCACCGCGCACCGCTCGGCACCCACGAGCGCTTCATCGCCTTCCTCATCGAGCACTACGGCGGGGCTTTCCCCACGTGGCTGGCGCCCGTCCAGGTGCGGGTGCTCACCGTGGGCGAGCGCTTCGACGCCTACGCCGACGAGGTCGTCGCCAAGCTCCGGGGGCACATGGTGCGCGCCGAGCGGGACCACTCCAACGAGACCATGGGCAAGAAGATCCGCAACGCCGTCACCGCCAAGATCCCCAACGTCCTGGTCGTGGGCGAGCGCGAGGTGGAGGCCGGCACGGTGACCCTGCGCCGCTACGGGAGCCGCGAGCAGACGACTATGCCCTACGCCGAGTTCGAGGCCGATCTGCTCCAGCGCATCGCCTCGCGCAGCCGCGACTGAGGCGCGTGGTCGGGGGGGGGCCACCGGACGGCTTGCCGCCCGGGTCGCCCGGGTCGCCCGGGTGGAGGCGCTGGCGGAGCAGCGCGCTCCTCCTGGGCGCCTATGCCCTGCTGACGATGGCCGCCGCGGCGGTGACGGCCTCGCTGCTCCCCCAGCGCGCCGCGGGCGTGTGGGCGGGCGCGGGCGCCGGGCTGGCCGCCCTGGGGGCGGGCGCCGGGCTGGGCGCGCGCTGGCGCCCATCCCAGCTCGCGCCGGCGGCCGTTGTCTTGGCGGCCCTCGCCTGGGCGGGCCTCTACTCGCCCCTGGGGGCGCCGCACGCGGGCGCCCTGCGTCACCTGGACCTGGGGCTGTTCCGCGTGCAGCCCAGCGCGCTGTGGGTGCTGAGCAGCCACCTCGCCGTGGCCGCCCTGGTGGGGCGAGGGCGGTGGGGGCCCCTGTGGCTGGGGCTCTCCGTGGCGGGGGCGTCGGGGGCGGCGGTGACCATGCCCGACCTGTCCATCTTGGCGCAGGTGGCGGCGGGTCTCCTGGCGGCGGCGTGGGTGGCGCGGCGGCCGCTGTGGGCGTTGGCGGTGATCGCCCTGGCGGGCTTGGCGCTGGCCGCCAGCGCGCGCTTCCCCTACGTGGCTCGCCGCTGGGAGGGCTTCTGGGACCCGGTGGGGCACGCCCGCGATTCGGGCTACGAGTACCGGAACCTGGCGCGGTTGGTGGCGGGCTCGCGCTGGTGGGGGGCCGCGTCCGGGGCGCCTCCGCGCACCTCGTCGCCGGCGGACGACTACTGGCTGGCGTCGGCGCTGTGGCGCCTGGGGCGCGTGCCCGTGGCGGCCTGGGCCCTGGGGATGCTCGCCACCCTGGGTCGCACGTTCGCGCGCCCGCCCGCCCTGGCCTCCGGCGCGCCCAGCGCCGAGCGAGGCGTCCTGGCGTCGGCCGTGGCGGCGGGGACGCTGGCCGCGCTCGCGGTCCACGCCGCCTACAACCTGGGCTTGGCCCCCATCACGACGACGGCGGCCCCCCTGGCGGGCCCGGACGCGGCGCTCACGGCCATCCAACTCTTTGGGTTGGGCCTGGCCGTAGCGCCCGGCCAGGCCCAACCCGCGTCGAGCGCGTAGCTGCGCGCCGCGCCTACTCGGTCACGCCGGCGGCCCCGGCGGCCTGGAGGGCGGCGTCCACCATCTCCTTCTGGCGCACGGGGTCGCGCCAGTCGGCTTGGATCTGGGGCGACAGGCCGCGGAGCGGGTCGAAGTACAGGAAGTACTTGCCGGGCTTCACGGCCGGGGCCGTGTAGACGGACACGCCCGTCTCGCGGTCGTAGTGCTCCCAGGAGTGCAGGTCGCGCTTGCCGCCGCCGCCGGGGGCGTCCACGACGAAGGTCGGCGTGTTGTAGCCGGCCGTGACGCCGCGTACGCGCTTCTCCAGATGCATGGCTCGGTCCAGGGACGTGCGCAGGTCCTCGCAGCCCATGACCAGGTCGTGGCTGAAGACGTAGTAGGGGTGGACGTTGATGTAGGCCAGCCGCTTGACGAGCTTGACCATGGCCTCGGGCGTGTCGTTGACGCCGCGCTGGAGGACGGTCTGGTTGCGGATGTGGACGCCGCGCTCCACCAGGCGGCCCACGGCGCGCTCGGTGATGGCCGTGATCTCGTTGGCGTTGTTGAAGTGCGTGTGGACGACCACGTCCTTGTGGAGCTTGCGACCGCGCTCGACGATCTCGGTGAGGGCGTCCACCCAGGCGTCGTCGGTGAGCAGCTTCATGGGCATGACCGCCGGCCCCTTGGTGGCGAATCGCATGCGCCGGATGTGGGGGATGTTCAGCAGGGCATGACCGATGTCGCGCACCTGGCTGGCCTTGAGGCGGTAGGTGTCGCCGCCCGAGATGACGATGTCCTCCAGCTCGGGCCGCTCGGAGAAGTAGCGGATGGCGTCCGCCCAGCGCCCCTGCTTGGCCTTGAAGGCGACCTTCTCGACCTCGTCGGTGTCCGTGCCCACCGCGTAGCTGCGCGTGCAGAAGCGGCAGTAGACGGGGCAGGTGTCCAGCACCAGGAACAGCGCCTTGTCCGGGTAACGGTGGGTGACGCCGGGGACGGGCGAGTCCTCCTGCTCGGCCAGGGAGTCCAGCGTCAGCATGGGGTGGTTGGGCTCGAGCTGGCTGGCGATGGGCAGGAACTGGCGGCGCAGGGGGTCGGCCACCGGGTCGGTCCAGTCGATGAGCGACAGGAGGTAGGGCGAGATCCGCACGGCCATGGGCGCCCGGTGGAAGCCCGCCTCGATGTCCTCCAGGAACTCGGGTGTCACCAAGTCCTTGAGGGCGGCCACGAGCTTCTTGGGGCTCGTGATGGCGTGGCGGTCCTGCCAGCGGTGATCCAGGAAGGTGGCCTCGTCGATGTCCCTCCAGGCGGGGATCTCATGCCAGAAAGGGCCGTCCAGCAGGTCCCCCCAGGCGAGGCTCGCGGGGTCCACGGGAGGCTTGAGGTGCTGGATGGCCGGCGCCTCGGCGCCGTCCTGCCCGGCGGGCTTTGGGTCCAGGGGGCTGTCCACGGTCGCGGGGAGGGGCGTGCTCTGCACGGTCATGGTCGGTTCTCCACAGGGGGGCGCCGGCGCAACGCGGCGCTCGAAGGTCTACACACACGAGAGCCGGCGGCGTGGCGCGCACGCCGCCGCGAGAAGCGCGCTAGCGCGCCCCCACGTCGGGCTGGTGCAGGACCGTCGAGTCGAACCACATGACGCGCGGATCTTGCCCAAGGCAGGACCAGGAGATCAAGCCAAAGGGTGACACCCGAACGCGTCGCCGGCTGCCGGGAGCGCATGACCCGGAGGCCGCCGGAGGCGACGAGGCGGGCGACATGAGGCACCATGATGGGCAGACACACGGGAGTGTGCGGGCCCAAAGGCGCTGCGCGGGCAGCCGGCGACGGGGAGGCAGCGATGGCATCGTGGGTGCTGGTAGGGGGGCTCATCGCCGCCGGCGTCGTGGGGTTGCTGGCGGTCTTGGGGCGCAGCTTGCGGCGCCTCCAGGCGCGGCGCCTGGAGGAAGCCCTTGAGCGCTACGGGCCCGGGCGCGTGGTGCTCGTGGAGCCCAGCGCCAACTTCTTCGGCCAGCGATCCAAGGGCATGGGGCAGGTGCGCGGAAACGGGGTGCTCCTGCTCCTGCGCGGCGAGGCCACGGGTGGCGCGGAGAGCGATGGAGTCCGTGAGGCCGGCGAGCCGACTGGCGAGCTGGTGTTCGAGATGTGGGTCCCCCAGCGCACCCTCCGCGTGCCCCTGGACCGCCTCCGCGGGGTCGAGGTCGTCCGCAGCTTCCTGGGCAAGTCCAAGGGCGTGCGCTTGGTGAAGGTCACCTTCGTGAACGACGCGGGCGCCGAGGACGCTGCCGCCTGGTACCTCCGCGACCGCGACGCCTGGCTCCCAGCCCTCCGCGCCCAGGTCACGATCTGAGAGGCACCGAGAGGACGCCGCTCCCCCGGGGACACCCTCCTAGGTAGTTCCCATCCTGAAAAGGCGGACCGAGCCACGGCGAGTCGATGTGCGTGCCAGGTGCGTTCACGCAACCCGCCGGAGTAGCAGCGCTACTTCAAGTGGTTGCGGGGACGCGCATGGTGCGTGCAGCGGCCGTCGCGGCGACGGGAGGCTTTTCAGGATGGGAACTAGGTAGGCTCATGCGGGGTTCGCCTCCCCGCCTCCCCGCCATGAGTTGAAGCCCAGCCTCAAGTGTGCCCGGGTCTTGTCGGTTCGCTAGGGGGGCGTTATATGGATGTTAGAACTTTGTTTGAACGAGGGGATCCACGTGATCAAGAAGCTCACCTCGATCGGAAACAGCCTGGGCCTCATTATCGATCGCCCCATCTTGGAACTCTTGGACATCCAGAAAGACACACCGCTGGAGGTGCGCACGGATGGCGAGGCGCTCATCATCCGTCCCGCGCGCGAGGAGCACCGGGCGCGCGTGCGAGCGGCCACGGTCCGGATGATGGACCGTCACGACGACGCGCTCCGCAAGCTCGCTGAGTGACCCCCACCTTCCTCCGGGTCGAGGACGTTTTCGATATCCACACCGTGCAGCTCAGGCGGTTCGGAGGAGCGGTCGGCGTCCGGGACCGGGCGATGCTAGAGTCCGCGGTGGCCCAACCCCGAGTGACGGTCGGTGGCGAGCTGGCGCATGCGGACCTCTTCTCCATGGCGGCTGCCTACCTTTTCCATCTGGTGCAAGCCCACGCCTTCATCGACGGGAACAAGCGCGTCGGGCTGCTCGCCGCCCTCGTGTTCTTGGAGATCAACGGGATCGTCATCGAGCACGACTCGGAGACGCTCTACGAGTTGACCCTCTCGGTGGCCCAGGGACACGTTCGCAAGGACGAGGTCGCCGCAACGCTCCGGCGTCTCGCCGGGGAGGGCTGAGGGGGGCAGCAAGGAGACTTGAGCGCGCGCGCCGTTGGGCCCACCATGCGGCGAGCCTCGGCGTGGACCGACCGCGCTTGCGGTTGGGCTCCACGCGCCCCAGCCAGCGCCAGGAGAGACGAGATGCCCCAGCCCGCCGCGCCGCTGATGAGCCTGGCCGTGGACGACGCCAGCCACGTCGCCACCGTGACCCTCCACGCCCGCGCCATCCCGCCCACGTGGTTCGATGAGCTCCAGGCGACCTTCGACGACATCGAGACGCGCGTGGCCGCTGGTGACATCCGGGCCGTCGTCGTGCGCAGCGACGCCAAGAACTTCTCCTACGGCTTGGACCTCCCCGCCGCCTTCGCCGCCCACGGCAAGATCCTGGCGGGCGGCGGCCTGGCCGGCCCGCGCACCCAGCTCCACGCCCTCATCCGCCGCTGGCAGGCCGCGCTGACCGCGGTCGCCGAGTGCACGGCTCCCGTCGTCGCCGCCGTCCACGGCTGGTGCATCGGCGGCGGCGTGGACCTCATCAGCGCGGCGGACATCCGCGTGTGCAGCCGCGACGCCCGCTTCTCCGTGCGCGAGACGCGCGTGGCCATCGTCGCCGACCTGGGCGGCCTCCAGCGCCTGCCGCTGCTCATCGGTCACGGTCACACCCGGCGCCTGGCCCTCACCGGCGAGGACTTCGACGCCGCCCGCGCCGAGCACATGGGCCTGGTCAGCGAGGTGGCCGAAGACCGCGAGGCCACCTGGGCCCTGGCCGACGACCTGGCCCGCCAGATCGCCCGCAACGCCCCGCTCACCGTCCAGGGCGTCAAGCGCGTCCTGCGCCACGCCGAGGGCCCCCGCGTGGCCGAGGGCCTGGAGTACGTCGCCACCTGGAACAGCGCCTTCCTGGCCTCCAAGGATCTGGCCGAGGCCGTCAGCGCCTTCACCACCAAGCGCGAGCCCGTCTACAAGGGCGAGTAGCGCGCCGGGCGGGCGCGGGCGGGACCGGGACCGCGACCGTAACCGTAACCGGGACCGCGACCGCGACCGGGACCGCGATCGTGGCCGGCGCCGTGGCCGTGGCCGTGGCCGCGACCGGGACCGCGACCGGGACCGCGACCGGGACCGCGATCGGGACCGCGACCGGGACCGGTGCCGTGGCCGGCGCCGTGGCCGTGGCCGTGGCCGCGACCGGGACCGCGACCGGGACC
>CAYZID010000085.1:20997-21224 GCA_964478315.1 uncultured Myxococcales bacterium
GCGACCGGGACCGGTGCCGTGGCCGTTGCCGCGACCGTTGCCGTTGCCGTTGCCGTGGCCGTTGCCGTGGCCGCGACCGTTGCCGTGACCGTTGCCGTTGCCGTGGCCGCGACCGTTGCCGTGACCGTTGCCGTTGCCGTGACCGTGGCCGCGATCGCGCCCGGCCTCGCCACGCGCGGTCCCCGATCCGCCACCTGCTCTGCGGACCGAGGCGCAGGAGGCCGCGT
>CAYZID010000086.1:0-21209 GCA_964478315.1 uncultured Myxococcales bacterium
AACCCGCCGGAGTAGCAGCGCTACTTCAAGTGGTTGCGGGGACGCGCATGGTGCATGCAGCGGCCGTCGCGGCCACGGGAGGCTTTTCAGGATGGGAACTCACAAGGGCGAACCGAGCCAGGTGCGCGTGGTGATTTCAGGTGGTTTCGCGAGGAGGGAGCGTGCTGGTGGCACGTGACAGACGGGGGGAACCTCCTGGAATCACAAGAGCAAGCCTGGCGACGGGAGGGGGAGCGGGGGCGGGGGCGGAAGTGGAGGCCGAAGTCGATGCCCTTGACGATGCTCGGGTGGCTCAACCAGCTCACCGCCAGCGCCTCCCGGTAGAAGCGCTTGACGTGCTTGGGGTTCGCGCCCACCGCGACGGTCGCGGCGTCATCACCGAGCTCGCCTTGCGCGCCGCCCGCAAGATCGAGTCCGGCGCCAACGACAAGGCCACCGTGGGGAGCGTCCTCATGGGGCTCGGCGTGGCGCAGCTCGCGAGCGGCCTGGTGTGGATGGTGGCCGATCTCACGGCCGGGCCCGAGACGGACGCAGGCGTGCGCGTGACCTGGAAGCGCGGCGGCGCTACCGTCGGCGTGGCCGGGCGCTTCTGAACCTGCCCGGCGCGCCCCGCCGTCCGCGGCGGGTGCCACGACGAGGAGGAGCGCGATGCGTCAGCGGGTTTCGTTCGGGTTGTCGTTTGCGCCGGCGGCCGGGCTCGCCTTGGCCCTCTCTCTGGGGACCGCGCTGGGCGTCGCGGGCTGTCGCCAGGCCGAGGCAGCTCCCCACGGGGCCAGCGTCCAGGCCGGAGCCCTGTCCGCCGCCAAGGGGCACGCCGTGCGCTGGGACTTCGAGGACGTCGCCGTGGGGACGCTGCCGGCCGGTTGGAAGGTCGAGGAGACGAACCCCCGCGGCGCCCACGCCGACTGGCGCGTGACCCAGCAGGAGGGCGCCCCGTCGGGTCGGCGCGCCCTGACGCTCACCGACGCCAAGGGGCACAGCGGCAGCACCTTCAACCTGTGCTGGACGGACGAGGTGTCCTTCCAGGACGGCACCATCGAGGTGCACTTCCGGGCGGGCACGGGGCGCGAGGACCAGGGCGGCGGCCTCGCGTGGCGCGTCCAGGACAAGGACGACTACTACGTGGCGCGGTTCAACCCCTTGGAGGACAACTTCCGCCTCTACACCGTCCAGGGCGGGCGCCGGCGCATGCTGAAGACGGCCACGGTGAAGCTGGCCGCGGGCGCCTGGCACGCCATGAAGATCGTCCAGCGGGGGGCTCACTTCGAGGCCTACCTCGACGGCACGCGATGGCTGGAGGGCGAGGACACGCGGTTCCCCAAGGCGGGCGGCGTGGGCCTGTGGACCAAGGCCGACGCGGCCACGTCGTTCGACGACCTGGTGGTGACCCCCGCGACGCCCGCCAAGCCTGCGAAGTGAGGCGCTGAGAGGGCGGCCCGGCTCACTCGGCCCGGCGGCCGGTCTCGTTGCCCGCCTGGCGGGCGGCGCGGCGAGCCCGGCGGGCGGCGCGGGCGGCGGCCTTCTGGGCGCGCTCGGCCTCCTTGTCGGCGCGCTGGATGGCGAAGAAGCGCGCGTCGCCCCACTTGCTGTAGCAGCGATCCTCGTCGGGGGCGCAGCGGAAGCGCACGTGGAGGTGGCGCGTGTGGTCCTTGCCGTGACGGACCAGGGCACCACCGTCGTCCTGCACGGGGCGGGGGAACTGGATGAGCCGCCCGAGCTCGTCAGGGGGGGCGCCGAGCTGGCGGCCGGCCTCGTACAGGAAGGACTGGACGCGGATGTCCAGGAAGATCATCTCCACGGCGCCGGTGGCGTCCAGGGCCTGGAGGAGAGCCCAGGTGGCGGCCCAATCCACCTCGAAGGGGGAGGGGTCCCAGGTGAAGGGCACCCAGGGGAGGAGGGGCAAGAAGATGTCCACGTCGCGGCCCGAGCGGTGGGAGGCGTGGGGGGCGAAGGGCCCACCGTGGTGGCGGCTCATGGAGCCCACGCACAGGGGGCCGACGAAGCCGCTGTCGTGGCGGAAGTGGGCCACGGCGGTGAGGAAGGCGCGCACGGCGTAGGTGGAGCCCCAGTCGTAGTGGGGCACCTTGAGGGTGTAGAGGGGGCAGTCCGGAGCCTCGGGGCCCCCGCAGTCGGGGAGGCGCACGCCGTCCTCCAGCCAGCCGCGCTGGGTGCGGCCGCGGCTCTTGGCGCCGGGCGGGACGTCGATCTCCGGGAGCGGGGGGGCGGCGCGAAGGAGGGCGGGCTCGTACACGGTGCGGGGGCGGTCGGGATCCACCCAGACGGTGAGGGTCTTGCCGGGGCGCAGGGTGCGCACGCGCCAGTTCCAGGCCCGGAGCTCGCGATAGCGCACGCGGTAGCGGGTGGCGAGGGAGACCCAGGTCTCGCCCTCGGCGACGGTGTGCTCGACGCGCTGGCGAGGAGCGGGGACGCGGCGGGCGTGGACGCGGAGGGTGCGGCCCGGTCGCAGGCGGTTGGGCAACGTGCCCGCGGGCGCCGCGCCCCCCTCGCCCCCGCCCTTGGGCCGGTTGGCGAGGCGCAGAGCGGCCACGGAGGTGCCGTAGCGGGCGGCGACCATCTCCAGCGTCTCGCCGGGCAGGACGGTGTGGGTGATCCACGTGCGCTTGGGCGGGGTCTGCTCCTCGCCAGGGGCCTGGGGCCCCACGAGCACGCGCCCGCACACGGCGCCCGGACCGGGCTTGGACGTCCACGGCCCCACCCGCAGGGCGCCGCCGGGCGCCCCCCCGGGCCAGCGCAAGCGGGCCACCCGGTCGCCGGAGGCCGGCCCCGCGCTGGCCCCCGCCTGGCTCAGCGCCGCCACGGCCACGAGCACCCACCACACCACGCCGCTCATCGTTCCCCTCGCACGGCCGCCGCCTACCACGCCCCGTCGGGGCGAATCCACCATTTCGTCCCGCCGGACCACCTGTCCGGGCAGCTCGGTAGCTGGGCGGTGGGGCGCCGGGCGAGGGCTGGGAGGATTGGCCGCCAGACGGGGGCGCCGCTAAGCTGTCCGCCATGAAGCACACATGGACAGGCTGGAAGCGTGATGCCCATCCCCGCCCCCTCACCCGATCCGCCGCCCTCGCACCGAGCGCGGCGTGGTTCGTGTGCCTCTCGCTGAGCCTCGCGCTGGGCCTGGGCGCCGGCTGGGGCTGTGGCTCGGAGGCGACGCCGGGCGGGAGCGCCGCGGGAGACGCCTTGGCCCTCGACGCCGGCCCGGGCGACGCCGGCGCCCACGACGCGCTCGGACCCGACCCAGGGGCCGACGCGGGCGACCTGGACGACCTGGGGGTGAGCCTGGACACGGGCCCCCAGGGCGACACGGGCACGGCGCCCGATGGCGGCCTCGATGGGAGCGCGGGGCCCGACCCGACCGACGCGCTGTTCCCCACGGAGGGGGTGCTCGAGATCGCCATCCAGCTCGACCCCGCGGACTGGGACGCCCTGCGCAAGCAGAACCGAAACCTGGCCGAGGTCCTGGGCTCGGGCTGCCTGGACGGCCCCACGCCGTCGCCCTTCACGTGGTTCCACGCGACGGTGACCGTGAGCGGGGCGGGGATCGGGACGGCCGGCAGCGTCACCCTCGAAGACGTCGCCGTGCGCAAGAAGGGGTTCTTGGGCTCCCTGGACTTCACGCGCCCGTCGCTGAAGCTCAAGTTCGACAAGTACGTCGCCGGCCAGGAGCTCAGCGGCATGGAGCGCCTCACCCTCAACAACGACAAGCAGGACCCCTCGAAGGTCGCCCAGTGCCTCACCTACGGCTTGTTCCGCGCGGCGGGCGTGCCGGCGCCCCGGTGCGGCTTCGCCCACGTCACCGTCAACGGCCAAGACCTGGGCGTCTACACCACCATCGAGCCCGTGAAGAAGGCCTTCCTGCGGCGCCACTTCGGCGACGACGGCGGCAACCTGTACGAGGGCACCCTGTCGGACTTCCGCCCGGGCTGGACGAACACCTTCGACAAGAAGACGAACGAGGACCAGCCGGGCCACGCCGACCTGGACGCCGCGGCGACCGCCCTGGAGGCCTCCTTCGAGCAGCCGGACGACGCGGCCCTGGCGGCGCTCGCCCCCTACTTCGACGTGGACCGCTTCCTCACGTTCTGGGCCCTGGAGGTCCTCACGACGCACCAAGACGGCTACGCATCGAACACCAACAACTTCTTCGTGTACGCCGACCCGACGCCCGAGGGCGAGGGCCCGCCGGGCGGCCAACCGGGTGGCGCTGGGCGCTTCGTCTTCATGCCTTGGGGCGCCGACGCGACCTTCCTGCCCGCGCCGCCCGACGCACCGCCCGAGCAGGCCCCCGACGGGGCGGTCTACCTGACGGGGGCGCTGGCGCGGCGGCTGTACGCCATGCCGGCCATGCGCGACGCCTACGTGGCGCGGCTCTCGGAGCTGCTGGACACGGTGTGGGACGCCCAGGCGCTGACGGCGCAGGTGGACGCCTGGGAGGCGCTCCTCAAGCCCTACGTCCTGCCGACCAGCCAGGGGGCCTTCGCGGACGGGCTGGCCGCCAGGAGGCAGGTCATCGCCCAGCGCCGCGACCGCATCGAGGCAGCCCTGGCGGCGCTCCCGGCGGAGCCACCGCCGCCCAGGGAGGCGCCCTGCCTCCAAGACAAGGGCTCGGTGGAGGCGACCTTCGACACGACCTGGGGCACCGTGGACATCGAGAACCTGTTCGAGACCGGAACGGGGAGCATGACGGTGACCCTCCACGACGCCGCCCTCAACGGGACCTTCTCGCCGCCCATCGTGGGCGCCAAGATGGGCGTGAGCGACGCCCCGGACAGCCAGGGACGCGCGACCTTGGTGCTGGCCGGGCGCTTCCCGGACACCTCCCTGGTCGTCGTGTGGCTGGAGACCGACCCGAGCCTCGTCCCCACCGTCTCCCCGGGGAGCCCCGAGCAGGCCGTGGTGCTGCCCATCGACTGGGTGGCGACCTCGGCCCAGGTCCTCTACCTCCCCCCGGGCGCCACCCAGCCCATCCCGCTGGGGCTCATCATCCCGGGCACGCTGACGTTCACCGAAGCCTCCCAGGCCGATGGCGAGCCCGTGCGCGGCAGCCTCACGGGCTCTTTGTTGAGCTGGTAACCTCCACCCGCGGCGTGGTCAGACGCGACCGCGCCGGGTGAGGGCCGCTACTTGGGGCTCCGGTTGGCGGTGCGGGCCACGCGGAAGCCCACGACCCACCACAGCATGTCGGGCTCGTACCAGTTGCGATAGGCGAGGCGCAGGTAGACCGGTCCCGTGTTGAAGGACCCGCCGCGGACGATGCGGTCGCCGCCGCCAGCGGGCGCCACGTCCGGGCCGTAGGGATCGGTGCGGTCCCCCAAGCTGGCTGGCAGGTCGTCGTGGAGGTCGTGGCACCACTCGTCCACGTTGCCCACGACGTCGTACAAGCCCCAGGCGTTGGGCGCCAACATACCCACGGGGTGGGTGTGGTCCTCACTGCTCCAGATGTACCAAGCGAAGCTCCCCAAGAGGTCGCCGTTGGACAGCGTGACCGGCCCCGGGCTGAGGACGTCGGGGATGGTCACGAGGTCCGCGCCGTTGGGGAAGGACGCCGTCGTCCCGGCGCGCGCGGCGATCTCCCACTCGGCCTCCGTGGGCAGGCGATACCCGTCGCATTCGTAGGGGGAGCCCACGGGCGTGCAGGTGAAGTCGGGGCTCGGGCCCGTGCAGTCGTAGCAGCGCGGGAGCCCCTCCATGTCGGACAGGGCGTTGGTGAACTGCGCCGCCTGGTCCCAGGTGGGCTGGTCCACCGGGCAGTCCGCGCACAGCGGGTGGTCTGGGTCCACGTAACTGGGGTTGAACCCCATGACGGACTCGAACTGCGCCTGCGTGACCTCCATCGCGCCGATCAGGAAGTCCTGGGTCAGCGTCACGTCGTGTCGATACAGGTCGTCGGGCTCGCGCCCCACCTCGTCCTCGGGGCTACCCACCACGTAGGTCCCAGCGGGGACCTCCACGAGCTCCAGCCCGCAGCAGGGCCCACCTCCCGCGTCCGCGGCCGTGTCCGCACCCGTGTCCGTCGCCGTGTCCGCCGCCGCGTCCGCGGCCACGTCCGTCGCCGCGTCCGCCGCCGTGTCCGTGACCGCGTCCGCAGCCGTGTCCGTGACCGTGTCCGCGGCCGCATCCGTCGGCGTGTCCGCGACCGTGTCCGCGACCGTGTCCGCGACCGCGTCCGTGACCCCATCCGTGACCGCGTCCGTGACGGCGTCCGAGAGCTCGGCGTCCTGGGTTCCGGGTGCCGCGTCCTCACCGCAGGCCGTGAGCGCGCCCGAGGACAGGATCACCGTGGACAAGGCCAGCGCCCCCACGAGGGACGCCCGATGCAGGAGGCGGCTCCAGGGACCCGCCGAGCGTGCCGGAACGAGGCTCGGCCCTCCCGCGCTGGGCGGCTCCAGGTGGGAGTAAGGACGGGACGCATCGAGCGACATCGTGAGACTCCTGGGCACAAGGGAACGTCCGACGGGGCCATGGTACCCTCCTTGACGCGGCGCGCTACACCCATCCGTTCCGCCATCCCGCTCCCCTACGTCGAGATCCTTGGGGAGTCGGGGGACAGCGAGGAGCTCGTCCGCGTCTTCGAGTAGGTCACGAGCGGGTGACACTTCAGATGTTGTCGGCCGGCCCGGCGTCGCGCGCGATGAGGGCGCGGAGGACGAGGTCTTCCGGCAGACTCCAGCGCTCCTCCCGGCGCGCCCCGTGCACGGCCTGGCAGATGACGAGCTCCGGCGGCGCGTCGGGCTCCACACCCAGGCGACGCGCCAGACGGTTGCGCAACGCCTTCACGATGGTCACGGTCGACACCGCCCCGACCGTGCTGGTGGGCCGCATGGCCGGGGCCAGCAGCGCGTCCAAGGCGCGCAGCGCCTCCGCCCCCCCGGCGTCGTCTGGCAGCGCGGGGGGCGCACCTGGACGCGCCTCCCACCGAGCCCGCGCCCACCGGCACGCCTCCTCCTCGACGGCCAGGAGCTCCTCGGCGTCCAACCCTCGACACGCGCGGCGGATGTCTGCCACGTCGGGGCTCCCCTCGGGCGCGTCCGTGGGGCGGGGCCGGTACCCAGCCTCCACGAGCCGCCGGGCGCTCCGCTCCGCCAACCCCCGCTCATGGGCCGAGGAGAGCCCCTCGAAGCACAGGGGACGGAGGGCCTGGTGGTCGCGGCCCCGGTGGTTCGGGTCGGCACCTGCTGCGAGGAGGAGGTCCAAGGCGGCCAGGCTCCCCCCGCTGGGCCGCACGACCCACGCGAGCGCCGTCAGCCCGTGCTCGTCCGTGACGTCCACGGACACCTCCGCGAGCAGCTCCCGAAGCCCGTCCGTATCCCACCGTCGCGCCGCCCGAAACCAGGCGCGAACGACCGCCTCATCCGACACGATTCGCCCCCGGTCGGTCACTCTCCGGACCGGAGCGTGTCTCCTCACCCAGCAATCCACCGCCTGCGCGAGCGGCACCGGGAGACGCGCCGGGAGCCTCCAGGCTCGCCACGGCCTCCCGGACGGCGACCTCGACGTCCGGCGCGTAGGGCGCCGCGAAGGCGAAGACCGTCACCTCGACGACCCCGCCCGCCGCGCTCCCATCGGCGCCGGGCTGGTGCGCGATGACCGGCGCCCGCGAGGGCACCGCCCAGTGACACTCCAGCGCCGCGCGCTCGATGGCGGCGTGGAGTTGGGCCACGCGCACCCCGGCCGGCGGCCTGAGCGAGAACGTGTGGCGCGCCAGCCCACCGTCCGCCCGCACCCGCACGAGCGCCTGGGCCGACAGGGCCGAGAAGGGCACGTGGACCTCCTCCCCCCGCGCCGTCTCCAACGTCACGCCGCGGTAGCCCAGCCGCCGCACGACCCCCTCGTACCCCCCAACGCCCTCACCCACCCGGGCGCGGTCCCCCACCGCCAACCCCCGCCCCACCTTGAGGAGCATGCCGTCCACGAAGTCGCTCAGCGCCCGCCGCCCCACCCAGGCGAGCCCCACCAACACCGCCAACACCAACAGCGGCCCGGTCCGCGGGTCTTCGTCCACGACCAACGGCGCCGCGCCCACCAGAAAGACCAGCGCCACGACCGTCTCGAAGGCCGGCAACGCCCGCTCCAGCGCCCGCCGCCGCGCCCGGCTCAGCCGCGCCACGCCCAGGATGAAGTGCAGCAACCTCACCAACCCAAAGAGGGCCAGCCCAAGCGCCACGAACAGCGCCAGCCCAAAGGCGTCCAACCCGCTCACGCGATCACCCCCCGCTCGCGCAGGTCCGCGCGCACCATGTGGAACACGAACCGGTTGACCTCCAACACGCCCTCCGGCGTCTCGGTCACCAGCCCCGCCCGCAGCAACACCCCCAGATCCGCCTCCAGGGTCGCCGCCTCGACCCCGCCGCTGGGGACCCGCACCCCGTGCCCCAACGCCGCCGCCAGCCGCTCCCGCGTGAGCGCCCGGTGAAGCACCAGCGCCGCCAGCAGCGCCACCAACCGCGGCGGGAGCGCCTCCAGAGCACCTGCGTCGGGCGGCTCCGGGGGCACGAGCGACAAGGTCCCCTCCCCCGCCGCCCGAACGGCCGTCAACCAGGCCCCCAGCGCCACGCCCACGTTCCCGCGCGAGAACCGGAACAGCGCCGTGTGCAGCCGCGCCAGCCGCCAGTCCGTGAGCACCCCGCGGCCGCGCTGCTCGGACGCCGCCACACCCGCGTCCCCCCGCCCCCCCGGGCCCGCCATCTGAAAGACCATCCCCGTGGACCGGTGCCGCAGGTCGATGGCCCGCCCCAGCCGCTTGGCGTCCAGCGCTCCACAGCGCGCCACGGCCACGGCGCGCGCGCTCAGCCCCACCGCGCGATCCAGCAGCGGCAGCGCGTCCTCGTTCACGGTCACCACGAACAGCACCCGCCCCCCGTGGGCGCCCACGTCCCCCATGAGCCCGCGCAGCAGCCCAGCGTCGTTGCGCCGCCACCACAGCTCCACGTCGTGCAGCACCACCACCGACCGGTCCGACACGCTGCTCAAGAGCTGCCCCGGCGTCCCGGGGAGCCGGAACCCCGCCGAGAACGCCGCCGCCAGCGCCCCCGCGTCGTCACTCCCCCCGGGCGGCGGGTGGACGTGGTACATGGGGCGCCCGCGGAAGACCGTGGCCTCCAGGTGATGGGCCAGCGCCGTCTTTCCCGCGTGCGCGGGGCCCGTGATGAGCAGCACCCCCGCTCGCCCCCGCGCGTGGGCCTCCAGCGCCCGCCGAGCCGCGTCGTCGCCGTGCGGCCGAGCCACCCAGAAGTCCTCGCCGATCTGCGACTTCCCCACGAACAGGTGCCGGTAGTAGAAGGGCAGCGACGCCTCCACGGCCGGCGACGGCTCACACGCCTCCGTCACGCGCAGCAGCCGCTCCACGAGCCCCGCGTCCCCCTCCGCCCCGCCCCGCAGCCGCCGGGCGAAGACGGCCCCCGCGCTGAGCTTGTAGAGCCCCGCCGTGAGCCGCGCGCGGCCCGCCACCCCCGCGCGCCCCACCAGCTCCCCGGCCCGCGTGAAGACCGTCCGACGGCGCACGCTGCGGCTCCGCACGTACTGCGCCGTGGACCCCCCCGAGCCGACGATGGCGTAGGCGTTCGTGCGATCCAGCACCAACCCGAGCTGGGCGTCGAAGGCCGCCTCGGCCGCCGGACCCTCGGCGTCCAGCCGCGCCAGCTCCTCGTCCAGCCGCCGCAAGGCGCTGGTGAGCACGGGCGCGAGCTGCCGCCCCAGGACCTCCTCCGTGATCCCCTCCCCCTCCGCCGCGCCCCCCGCCGAATCGGCGAGACTCAGGTCGCTCAGGGTGAAGTTCACCAGCCGGTAGACGTCCTCGGCTACCTCCACGGCCCGCTGCTCGGCCGCGGGCACCGTCGCGAGCCGCTGGCCCAGCTCCCCCACGAGATCGGCCTCGATGACCGACTCCACGAGGCGCCGGAGCGAGACGGTCACCGCCTCCACGGGCTCTCCAGGGGCCTCGGCGAGCGCCGCCAGCCCCTCGTCGTCCACCGTATCCACGGCCTCGGGCAGCTCCGCCACGGCCGCGTGGACGTCCTCCTCCAGCCGCCCCAAGACCGCCTGCACGTCCGTGCGCCGGCGCAGGTCGTGCTTGCTCTCCAGCCGCAGCGGCAGGCCGCCCTCGCCCGCGCCACGCTCGGCCGATCCGTCAACGTCTCCCGCTGCCTCTCCCGCACCGTCTCGCCCGGCCGCCGCCCGGAGCCGCTCGTCCAGCGCCGCCACGGCCGCGCGCAGCTTCGCCACCTCGGCGCGCACGCCCCCCGCGACCCCCCGGACGACCTCGCCCCGCGCCCGCGCCGTGATGACCGTGAGGCGGTGATGGAGCCCCGCCAGCGTGGTCGCCAGCTCACCGCGCCGCAGGAGCAATCGCAGGTTGTCGTGGACCGCCGCCACGGCCTCGACCCAGCGCCCCTCCCGCCCCACCGCCCCCTTGACGGCCGCCCGCCGCGCGCGGGCCACGCGCCGCACATCCAGGCGCTCCAGGTCGTCGCACAGCCCCCCCAGGGCGCGCCGAAGCCGCCCCTCCAGCGCCACGCGCGCGCGCCGCCGAGCCGCCCCCTCGGCCTCCTCCAGCGCGTCGAGCTGGGCGAGCAAGGCGTCCCGCTCGCGGCGCACGACGTCGACCGGCGCCTCCGCCGCCTCCGCGGGGACGTCGGCGTCCTGGGCGGCCGCCTCCCTCGCGCCCCCCCCGGGCCGCTCGGCCCGCCCCGCGAGCGCGCGGCCCACCCGCTGGAAAGCCACCTGGGCCGCGTCCAGCAGGCGCTCGCGCTCCACCTGGCCCTCGTACAGGGCCTTGGCCAGCCCGGCCAGCAGCTCGTCCAAGGCCTCCCCCACCGGCCCCCACACCGCGGCCGCCACGAGGGGCCCCACGGGGACGACGCACCGCGGCGGGCGGCGCGTGAGCCTGGCGACCAGGCGGCGCCGGCGCTTGAGGCGGCGGAGGTGCGCCGGGTCCCCCTCCACCGGCGCGAAGGCGCCCAGGGGTCGCGTGACCTCCACGACCCGGGGGGCGGCGTTGACGACGGCCTGGGCCGCTTGGAGGGTGGCCCGCGCGCCCGCCTCCAGCTCGGCCACGCGGCCGTCCAAGGGGGCACCACCCGCCTCGATGAGCAGGCGCGACGCCTGGAAGTAGAAGGTCCCCTGGACGCGCTGGAGGGTGCGCCGCTGGCGGGGGTGCGGGGGCCCGCTCAGGGCGGCGTCGAGCTGCGAGAAGGCGCGGGTGATGGCGTCGCGCAGGGCAGCGTCCAGGGCGGTGAGCGCCTGGGCCGGGCGCTCCACGAGCTGGGCCTGGGCCTCCGCCTGGAGCGCCGCGGCGGCGTCGGTCACGGCCAGGGCGACGTCTTCGAGCGCGGGGAGGGCGGGGGCGCACGGCGGCGGTCCGCCCGCGTCGACAGCCTCCTGGGCGTCGGAGGGAGGGCGAGCGACCGGGCGCTCGGTCGCGTCCCCCGCGGGCTCCGCGGGGGCCGAGGTGGGGGACCTCCCGCCCGCGCCTGGGCGGGCGCGCGCCGCGGCGTCGCCGACCGGGAGCGTCTCGGGGAAGTCGGCCCCGGCGCGCACGAGGAGGACGTCGGGCATGCGCTCGGTGGTGTGGCGCAGGGCGTCCAGGAGGGCAGCGTCGCCCGCCGTCTCCCGGGGGAGGCCGACGATGGTCAGGGCGGCGTCCACGGAGCCCTGACGGACCATCTCGTCGAAGGAGCGCCCGTCCACGGAGGCGTCGATGACCTTCACCGTGGCCGTCACGCGCGCGTCGTAGAGGGTGCGTTCCGCGGCGCGGTAGAGGGCCGCCGCGGACGCCTCGCCGTCGTGGACGAGGAGGAAGCGCACGTCCACGCCGTGCCAGCGGTCGTGGGTGGTCAGGAAGCGGACCAGCGCGAGGCTGAAGGGGAAGGAGCCCGCGCGCGGGGTCCACCAGATGTCCATGCGCCCCTGGGCGCGCCCGTGGCTGCGGCGGTCGGGGTGGGCGTCGCCCCGGGCGAGGACGACGACGTGGAAGCCGCGCTCGGCGAAGACGGCGAGGAGGGGGGCCAGGCGCGCGGGATCGCGGGCGTAGTCCGCCCAGTCCACGAGCACGGTGTTGGGCTCCACGCCCGAGAAGCCATAGTAGCGGACGACGGAGGCGATCTCGGCGTCGGCGGCGGCGCCGTCGGGATCGGCGACGGGCAGGCGTCGCAGGAACACGCCCACGGGGAGGCCCTCGGCGGGAGCGGCGTGGAACGCCCGCTCGTGCGCTGGGGAGGCGCCGCGGTGGCGACCGGCGGAGACCAGCTCGAAGACCGTGAGGACCCCGCGGCGGGCCACGAGGTCGGCGCCCAGGCTCACGACGGCCGGGAGCTGCGGCGGGGCGTCTCCGGCGGCCTCGGACGCCGCGGCGAGGGTGTCTCCGCGGACGAAGGCGAGGATGTTGGGGCGCCAGTTGCGCGCGTGGCGGGCGCCGCTGGAGAGGCGATGGAGGCCCGAGCGGACGAAGGCGGACCACACGCCCTCCCAGGTGTCGCCCGACTCCAGGGTGAGCTCGCGGCGCTTGTAGATGGCGAAGACGAAGGCGAGGATGAGGGAGGCGCCCACCATGGCAACGGGGTCGATCTCCACCATGACGATGACGCTCGCGGCCACGCCCAGCACGGGGACCCACACGGGCACGCGAAACTCCGGGCGAAAGTCCGGGCTCGCCCAGCTCTCGATGGCGGCCGAGAGGTTGAGGAAGCCGTAGGTCATGATGAAGAACATGGAGACGATGGCGGCGATGGCGTCCAGCTCGCCGATGAGGATGCCAGCCTCGGCGATGGCGAAGGTGAGCAGCAAGGCGTTGCGGGGCTCGTTCGTGGGGCCGTACCCGCGGGCGAACCAGCGCGGCGTGATGCCGTCCTGGCTCTTGGCCTGGAGGATGCGCGGGGCGCCCAAGATGCTGCCGATGGCGGAGGACAGGGTGGCCCCCCAGATGCCGGCGAGGACCAGCTCGGGGATCCACGCCATGTCGGTGAGGAGCTGCTTGTTGTCCACGAGTTCCTGGGCCGGCACGCGATAGGCGAGGAAGACGGCGAGCCCCACGTAGACGATGAAGCCCACGGCGATGGCGGCGATGGTCCCCAGGGGCAGCGCCCGGCGCGGGTCCTTGAGGTCGCCCGACATGTTCACGCCGGCCGTGAAGCCCGTGACCGCGGGGAAGAAGATGCCGAACAGGGTCGCCAGGGAGGCGCCGCCCGGGAGCGGGGTCAGGGCGGGCCCCGCGTTGGCGCCGGCGGGCGCCTCCGGGGGGGTACCCAGCAGGATGGAGACCAGCGACAGGGCGATGGCGCCCATGATGAAGTACTGGGCCTTGATGGCGAAGGCCGTGCTGATGAGAGTGACGCCGGTGAGGGCCAGGAGGACCACGGTGCCGGCGATGCGGATGGTGTCCTTGTAGGCGGCGAGCTCCTCCGGGGAGGCCCCCTCACCGGGCGCGTGGACGCCCAAGACGGAGGGGAGAAAGCTCTCGCAGAAACCGATGATGTAGAGGCTCACGCTGAAGGACAGGCCGATGAACAGGGCCAGGCCCAGGGTGCCGCCGATGGGGAGGCCCAGGCTGCGCGAGACGATGTAGTAGGGGCCGCCCGCCTCGACCTTCTTGTCGGTCGCGATGGAGGCGACGCTGAGGCCCGTGGTCACGCTGATGATGTGGGCGGCGACGATGATGCCCAAGGTGAGCCACAGCCCGCCGTTGCCGACGATCCACGGCAGGCGCAGGTACATGATGACGCCCAGGATGGTCAGCACGGCGGGCGTGAAGACCCCCCCGAACGTCCCGAACTTGTTTCCCTTGGCCATCAGCACCTCCCCGAGCATCAAACACGAGGCCGCCCCACCACGCAACGAGCATGGCGCCGTCGTGGCGCGGCGCGGAGACGGCCAGGGCGACGGCGACCCACGGGCCGGGGTTCCGCGCGTCCTCTCCCCGAGTGGCGCCCCCAAGATGGGTCGATAATCCCTTGGAAGACGCCTGCATGACAACCCATTCGGCCCGACACGAAGGTCTATACCTTGCACGTCGCACGGACCTGTGATACGGGCGGTCCATGCGCGATAGAAAGCAACGCTGGTTGGGCGGCACCAGTGTGCCGATCCGATGTTTCCTCCCCTTCCTCATGCTCCTCGCGTCGGTGGGAGGGAGCGCCTGCGGGGACATCAACATCGTCGCGTCGGCCACCGATCTGGGGGTGGAAACCGGCGACACCCGCGATGACACGAGCGGTGGCGCCTGCACGAGCGACGAGGACTGCGCGCCGGACCCGGCGCAGCCTTGCCGCGTGGGCACCTGCGACCCCTCGTCCGCGACGTGCACCTACGCCACGGCGGCGGGCACGTGCTTCATCGACGAGACGTGCTACCAGGCGGGCCAGGAGCGGCCGGGCGACCGTTGCCAAGTGTGCGACCCGGCGAGCACGGACAGCGCTTTCGTGAAGGTCCCGTGTGGCGAGGGGCTCGTGTGCGACCCGGGTTCGGGTCGGTGCGTCCCCTCGGGTGAGGTGGGCTCGCCCTGCGAGCGGGCGGAGGACTGCGCCAGCGGGCTGTGCGTGGGGTCGCCCGACGGGCGTGTGTGCTCGCGCGCGTGCGACCCCGCCGAGGACGACTGCGAGGCGCCGTGGGCCTGCACCCCCTACGGAGGGCCCGACCAGTACGCCTGCCTGCACCCGGAGACGAACCTGTGCCGGCCGTGTGAGCAGGACGCCGACTGCGGCCAAGAGGTCCCCGAGGCCGTGGGCGCCACGGCGCGCTGCGTGACGCTGGCCGCGCCCCTGGGGAGCTTCTGCGGGACCGCCTGCCAAGGCCCCGGCGACTGCCCGGAGGGCTACGCGTGCGAGGAGGTCACGATCGCGGACGGCTCCGGGGGCCCGCCCGTCCAGAGCCGGCAGTGCGTCCCCCAGACCCACGTCTGCCAGTGCTCACCCTGGGCCGTGCAGGTGAAGGCGCAGGGTGCTTGCGCCGTGGGCCAGTGCGCGGGCGTGGTCCAGTGCACGGTGGACGGCCTCTCGGCCTGCGACGTGGACCTCTCCCCAGCCACCGCCGAGGTCTGTGACGGGCTGGACAACGACTGCGACGGGGAGACCGACGAGGACTTCCTCACCGACGGGCGCTACCTGGGCGACGCCCACTGCGGGGACTGCGCGACGAGCTGCGCCGACGCCTTCGCCCACGGAGTCGGCGCGTGTGAGCTCGTGGACGACGCCCCCACCTGCGTCCTCACGAGCTGTGACGACGGCTATGAGCAAGCGAACGGCGTCTGCATGCCGAGCGGGGACAAGGGCTGCACGCCGTGCACGAGCCAAGCCGACTGCCTGGGGGCGCTCCAGTGCGTCCCGGTGGGCGGCGCCTCCTTCTGCGTGGCGCCCTGCGAGGTGGGCGGGACGGCCTGCGCCCAGGGGGAGAACTGCGTGGCAACGGAGGGCGGGGCCTCCTACTGCCTGCTGGAGACCGGCGGGTGTGCGGTTTCGGGCACGGCCTGCACCGAGGACGCCCAGTGCGAGGACCTGAACCCCTGCACGGCGGGCCTGTGCGACGGCGGCGCGTGCGCCTTCCCCCCCGACGACACCTACTCCGAGAGCTGCTACACGGGCCCCGACGGGACCCTGGGCGTGGGCGTCTGCGCTGGCGGGACGCGCTTCTGCTCAGCGGGGGTGTTGGGGCCGTGCGAAGGCGAGTCCGTGCCCCTGGGCGAGCTGTGCGGCAACGGGGACGACGACGACTGCGACGGAAACACGGACGAGGACTGCACGCTCCTGGGCTTCACGCTGCGCGCGGGCGGCGCCGCCCTCTCCGGCACGTCCGGAGGGGGCGACGGGCAGGGGACCCTGCGATGCGAGGCCGTGCTCGAAGGCGGCCCTTTGGGCACCCCGGCGGCCTCGGGGGCGAGCTCCCCGTGGCGCGTGGAGTGGTCCCTGCTGCCCCCGCCCGCGTCGCCGCCCCCCCTCTGAGCGCCCGAATCCCTTCGACACTCCCCCCTCGTCACGAGGCCCCCCTGCTCCCAGTTCCAAGCTCCAAGCTCTAAGCTACAGGTGCCCTATCATGAAGATGGCCGTGCTCTTGTCCGGACTCCTCGTCGCCGCGGCGACGCCCTCGATCCACGCGCAGACCTTGGGGGTGCCCGACACGATGGCCCTCCGGGGTGCGCTGCACACCGCCAGCGGTGAGCCCTACGAGGGGACCGCCGACTTGGAGGTGCGCCTGTACGACTCGGCCGACCCCGAGACGGCGGTGCTGCTGTTCAGCGAGCTCCAGGTCGCCGTCCCCGTGGTGGACAGTCGCTTCGCCATCGAGGTGGGAGCCAGCGACGCGACCACCTTCCCCACGGGGCTCTTGAGCCTCGGGGAGCTGTTCAACACCGAGCCTGTGGTCTACGCCACGCTCGCGGTCAACGGCGGAGACGAGCTGCCCCGGCAGCCGATCGCGGCCCACGCCTTCTCCTTCCGCGCGCAGCAGGCCGGGGTGGCCGAGGCGCTGGCCTGTGAGGGCTGCGTGGACACGGTGGAGCTCACCGACGCGTCGGTCACGGCGGCCAAGCTGGGGGAGAGCTGCGGCGAGGGGGAGGTGCTCAAGATGCTGGGCGGGGTCTGGACCTGCGCGCCGGATGAGGACGAGGACACGACCTACGCGGCGGGCGACGGCCTCACCCTGGCGTCGGGTGTGTTCGCCCTGGACGCCACGTCCTGCACGCCGGGGCAGATCCTGCGGCGCAACGGCGCCAACGACGCCTGGATGTGCGCGGACGTGACGCTCCCTCCAGCGAGCGAGGCGACGCTCGGGGCCGTCCTCGCGGGGCCCTGCCCCTCCGACCAGTACGTGTCTGGCTTCGACGCCACGAGCGGCGCCCCCCTGTGCGCCACGCCGCTGGACACGGACACGACCTACACCGCCGCCGATGGGGGCGGCCTGGAGCTAATCTCCACGGCGTTCGGCATCGCCGCGGGAGGCGTGACATCCTCCATGGTGGCCGATGACAGCCTCACCGCAGACGACCTCGCCGCGAACTCCGTCGGCCTGAGCGAGCTCGCCGACAACGCCGTCAACTCCGCCAAGGTCGCGGACAACACCCTCACCGCGGACGACCTCGCCGCGAACTCCGTCGGCTCGAGCGAGCTCGCCGACAACGCCGTCAACTCCGCCAAGGTCGTGGACAACAGCCTCACGGCGGCGGACCTCGCGGCGAACTCGGTAGACTCCAGCGAGCTCGTCAACGGCTCCGTCGACAACAGCCACCTCGCGGGCGACATCGCGCCGTCCAAGATCGCTGGAACCGCGGCGGTCTTGACGACGACCGGCACGCAGATCTTCGACGGCGGGACGCTCGCCATCGACCACACCAACAACCGCGTGGCCGTGGGCGACTCCACCCCGGACACCTACACGTTCAAGGTCTCGGGCACCATGGGCGCCACCGGGGACATCACGACGGGCGGCGACTTCCGCTACCCCACGGCCAAGACGGGCTACGTGGTCTTGGAGCCCACGGACTTCATGCCCTACATGGGCGGAGACGACCCCTTCTACAAGCTCGACCTCCTCGACTACATCCCCTACGCCTTCCTGGACAACACGAACACCGACATCACGCTGGTCTCGCGCCACGTGAGCGTGCCCGACGGGGCCACGATCACGGGCGCCGCGTGCTTCTATGCCGACGCGAGCGCAGCGGGACGCCTGACCTTCTTCGACTGGCGTCTGCGGCGAGCCGCCCCCGCGGCGAACACCGGCAGCACGCTGATCTCGTACTACAACCTGGGGAGCCCGCCGAGCCTCGCCAGCCCAACGGTCCAAACGACGACCGGCACCACGACCGAGACGGCCGTGTCCGGCGGCGATCGACTGTGGCTCAGGCTCCGCATGGGCACGGCCGACGCGACGAACTCCCATGAGATCCGCTTCTACGGCTGCCGCATCACGTACACAACGCCCTACCTGCGCCCGTAGCGGGTTACCGACCCGCGGCGTCGCTCGCCGCGGCCGCAGCCCCGATGCGACCGACAGAGAGTCAGGAGTCGGCCGCCCCCGCCGAACGCACCCGGCGTTCTGGGGGCGCTTCGGTGCCGTTGCGCGACGAGGGCGGCTCGCGTAGGTTGGCCCCGCGTGGGCTCGGTCCCCGAGAGCTCCGCGCGCCACACGCACAAGCACCTCACACCGCGCTCAGGAGGACCGCCATGTCCATGCCCAACGCCACCCCAGCCCCCGCGCCCCGGGCACGCCTGGATTTCGGCGCCGTCTTGTCTCGCACCTTCGGCGCCTACAAGGCGAACTTCGTCTCCTTCACCCTCCTCATGCTCCTCGTCCTGAGCCCCGTCGTCCTCTGGGGCCTCGGCGTCGCCTTCCGATTCCTGGGCGAGTCGGCCAGCCTGGACATGGCCGACGCCATGAGCAGCTTCGGGCGCTGGGAGATCCTCCTCAGCCTCTTCCTCCAGCCAGTCGGCACGGCCGCCATCGTCTACGGAACCTTCCAGTACCTCAAGAACGGTCGCTCCGCCCCCGTGGGTATGTGCCTCAAGGTAGGTCTCGCCCGCCTCCTGCCCGTCATCGGGACCGGGCTCCTGGTAGGGCTGGCCGTCCTGGGCGGCTTCCTCCTCCTCATCATCCCCGGCATGATCGCCGCCGTGGCCCTGTCCGTGGCCCTGCCGGCCGCCGTCGTGGACCGCAAGGGCCCCTTCGAGGCCCTGCGCTACAGCGCCGAGCTCACCAAGGGCTACCGCTGGCCCGTCTTCGGCGTCTGGTTCTTCCTCGGCCTCATCACCAACGTCCTCAATCACATCGTGTCCCGCGTCACGCTGGACGGCGCGTCCGGGAGCGGCATGGGGACGGCCCTGGCCGTCTTCATCCTCCTCTCTCTCCTCATCACGATCATGGGCGGCGCCCTCCAGGCCGCGGCGGCCTCCATCATCTTCCGCGACCTCAAGGTCATCAAGGAGTCCGTGGACACCGACGAGCTCGTCCGCGTCTTCGAGTGAGGCTGACTTGCTGAGCCGCAACTCCGCCGTGGCATACTCCGCCCCATGCTCATGACGCGTACGCGGCCCGCCCGGCTCCACGACCTGCACCGGCGCCCACCCGCCACCTGGGGCCGGGTCGCCGGCGCCCTCGCGGCGCTCGCGGTCACCCTGGGGCC
Organism: uncultured Myxococcales bacterium; assembly: GCA_964478315.1. Classification (GTDB taxonomy): domain Bacteria; phylum Myxococcota_A; class UBA9042; order PHBI01; family JAAZYN01; genus CAYZID01. The sequence goes on from CAYZID010000086.1 coordinate 19,121, forward strand.
CATGGGGGTGGGCGCCGTGCGCGCGCGCACCGCCTCCCCGCCTTCCCCGAAGGACGCCACCCGCGTCGCCCAAGAGGTCCTCACGTCCGGCGACTACCAGACGTCCATCGACGCCCCCGCCGAGGCGCCCGATCCGCTCTCCCCGAGGGCGCTGCCCGACCTGGGGGGCGGCTACCGCCGGGCGGCGTCCGTGGGGACCGTCGTCCTGTGGCTCCTCGTGGGGCTCGTCGCGGCCCTCGTGATGGTCTGGGCCGTGGCCGCGTGGCGCGAACGACGGTGGGGCAGAGGCGGTGAGGACGGACCCGACGACGCCCGGGAAGCCCCCCCCTCCCCAGCCGCGCGCGCCGCTATGGCGCTGCCCGTCCCCCTCGCGCACTGGGACGAGCTCGCCCGCCAGGGTCGCTACGGCGAGGCCGCCCACGCCCTGCTCCTGGACACCCTCGCCACCCTGGCAGCCCGCCGCCAAACCCCGCTGCCCCCGTCCAGGACCGCGCGTGAGCTCACCCGGGAGCTCGCCAACCCCGCCGAGCACGGTCCCCTCCTCACCCTCGTGTCGGTCGTGGAGCGCGCCGTCTTCGCCCAAGCGCCCGTGGGCCCCGACGATTGGGCCCGCTGCCTGGACGCCCGCCGAGCGCTGGCCCTGTGACGCCCTCCGCCCCTCGGCCCCCCGCCGCTCCCTCGCGACGCGCGATGACGACCCTCCTGGCCCTGGGCTTGGGCACCTTCCTCCTGGGCCTCGTGCTGTCGGCCTTCGCGGGCGAGTGGTTCGAGCGGCCCTCGGCCGGCCACGATACGGCGAGCCGCTCCCTGGTGGGCCACCACGCGCTGCGCGTGGTCTTGGAGCGCCTGGGCTTGTCCGTCGTCGTGGCCCGAGATTCCACGACGGCGCGCGCCGCCCCCCGCTTCCCCCTCCTGCTCCTGGAGCCCGGTGCGCTGGACGGGCAGCTCTCGGGTGACACCCCGGATGAGCCCGCGGTGCGCGCCGAGTGGCCCCAGACCCTCACCACGCGCCTCGCACGCGCCGCCGAGGACGGCGGGGCCGTGGTCCTCGCCGCGCCCAAGTGGCGCGTGGAACCCTCGGAGCAGCTCCCGGGCTTTGCCGGCGTGGCGACCCTCCGTCCCATCGAGGAGGTCACGCGCGCCCTCGCCCTACCCGAAGCGCTGGATGGCATCGCTCCCCCCTCTCCGCCCCCCGAAGACCTCCTGGCCGAGGCCCCGACCACCAGCGCGTCCCCGCGCCTCCTTCGGCCCGATACGTTGGGCGAGTGCGCGGCCCCCGCGCTGGAGCTGCCCCACCCCGCGATCGTGCTGGAGTCCCCCCAGGTCTTCGCCTCGTCCTCCGCGCGCGGACCGGACGCCCCCCTCGAACCGATCGTGTCGTGTGAGAGCGGCGTCCTCGTGGCCCGCTCCACGCGCGCCCCCCACCTCATCCTCGTGTCGGACCCCGACCTCCTCTCCAACCGCGGCCTCGCCTTGGGAGACCACGCGAACCTGGTGGCCGCCCTGTTGGGGGACGAGCTGTCCGCCGAAGGGGTCGTCGTGGACGAGACCATCCACGGCCAGACCCGGGCACCGTCCATCCTCCGGCTGGCCCTCTCTTTCCCCTTGGTGCTGGTCTTCAGCCACGCGGCGCTGGTGCTCGCCCTCGTGGGCTGGTCGGTCTCCCTGCGCTTCGGCGCCCCGCGCGCGCCGCCGCCGGCCCTCCCGCCAGGCAAGGGCCTGCTCATCGACAACGCGGCCCGCCTCCTCCTGGCCGCGCGCGCCCACGACGACAGCCTCCAGCGCTATCTGGAGATGACGCTCGCCCGCGCGGCGCGCGAGGCGCTCACGCCCGGCCCCGGCGACCCACGCCTCCGGCTGGCCGCCCTGGCCCGCGCCCGGGGCGCGCCCGAGGAGCTCGAGCCTCTCGCGCGCGCCGTGCTGGCCGGTGGCCACACGCCCTCCGAGGTGCGCCGCCTGGCCCTGCGCGTCCACGCCTGGGCCCGGGTCGGCCGCGGCCGCCACCCAACCCTCCCCCACCCCACGACAGGTGCGCCACCACGGACACCCGCCCCCGCCCCCACGGGCGCCACCACGACCACGCGGCGCG
>CAYZID010000087.1:0-20913 GCA_964478315.1 uncultured Myxococcales bacterium
TGCAGCCCGACGCCGCCCACACGCGGGATCCAAAGCCGAATCCCAGAGTAGGTGGCGGATCGGGGCCTGATCGGGCTACTTGCCAGCCTTGGCGCCCTTGCCCTTGGCCGCGCCCTTGTCCTTGGCCGCGCCCTTGTCCTGGCCCCCGTCCTGGCCCTTGGCCGCGTCCTTGTCCTTGTCCTCGTCAAACTTGGACGGATCCTTGAGGTACAGGGCGTGCCAGTCCACGTACCGCTTGGCGATGGCCTGCCCGTACTCGTCGCCCACGAGGGCGAGCTCGAAGATGATGATGAGGGACTTATTCTTGAACTCCGTGGCGTTGAGCTTGCCCGCGGCGCGCTCGGCGGCGGCCTTGGTGAGCATGTCCAGCCCCTGCGCGGCGTTCTGCGCGAGCGACCCCATGGTGATGCCCTCGCCCAAGAAGTCGTTGAGGCTCAAGCCCTTGGCCTCGGGGTTCTTCTTGCGCTCCTTGGCGCGCTCGTCCGCGATGGCCTGGAGCGCGGGCTTGGACACCACGTCGCGGTTGGCCTTGACGCAGACGATGCTGATGGCGGCGACGATGCGGTTGGGGTCACGCAGGTGCTTGCGGAACACGGGCAGCGCCTGGGGTGCCTGTCCGGCGTCGTAGATGTCCAGGCAGAAGTCCATGACCTGGCGGGCGGCGTCCGTCTGCCCCGAGCCGTAGATCTTGTCGTCCTTGAACTGCTGCAGGATCTTCTCCAGCTCCTTGGCCCCCTCCAGGTGCACGAGCTGCAACGCCGCCAACCACCGGTCGTCGGGGTCGCTGCCGGCCATCATCTTGAAGAGCTTGGGGGCGGTGGCCTGGACCATCCCCTTGACCCCCTTCTTCTTCATGAGCGCGTCGGCCTCGTTGTAGGCCACGATGCGCAGGTCCTGGTCGAGCTTGTCGTTGAGGTAGAGATCCAACAGGTAGGACGCCGCCTCGGCCGTGCCCACCTTGCCGATGGCCTCGATGTGGTGGGGCTGCACACCGATGCGGACGTGCAGGAGCTTGAGGGCCCGGAGGATGAGCTGACCCGCCCTGGGATCCGGCAGAGCGCCGGTGAGAAAGTCCAGCATCTTGTCCACGAGGAAGCCGTGGCTGATGAGGATGGCCGCGCCCTCCCACCCGTAGGAGCCCAGGTCGCGGATCTGCCCCGAGGAGATGCGGCTCTCGATCTCCTTCTTGATGGTCTCGGCGTCCGCCTGCCAAGTCACACGCGCGAAGGCCCACTGGGCGATCTTCTGCTGCACCGGCTTGAACTGCTCGGGGGTAACGTAGCGCTGCAGCGCGATGAGCGCGTCCTTGGCCAACGTCTGGGTGGGCGAGTTGGGGTCGTCGAGGTGCGTGAGGAGCTGCTTGATCAAGGCGTCGACGAGCTCGTCACGCCCCTTGCCCACCTCGTCGATCATCCCGCGGATGCGCGTGGGGAAGCCCTTCTCGACGACCACCTCCAGGGCCCGAACCCGCGTGGCGAGAGGCTGGGTGGGGTCCGCGACGACCTCCCCGATCCGCGCGAAGCCGACGTCGTTGCGGCTCCAGAGCTGGAGGTCTTCCTCCGTCACCGGACCATTGCAGGCCGCAGCCCCCACCAGCGCGGTGGCGGCGACGGCGATGACGGCGATGAGCGTGGGCAGGCGGCGCAGCATGAAGCCTCCTCGGGCCAGGTGGCGAGCCGGGGGTCGATGATCCTGCCCGCCCTCCCCGCCTGTCAACCCACCTCCCGCTGCCGGTCACCGCCGCGACCGCACGCGGCTTGCGGGCGCACACCCAGGCCCCTAGAATGTTTCAGGGTGGGACGACTCCCCCGCGAGCGCCCACGGCCCACACCGCGTGCCCCCATGCGCGGCGAGGCGGGCGGCACACCGCCTGACGTGGGCCTCGACTCACCTCCCAACCCATCATCGTTTCGGAGAGGACATCGACCGTGAGCATGAGCATCCGCGAGGCGCGCGCGGCGCAGGACGCCGAGGTCGACGGGCTCAACGCCAAGATCGAACAGCTCCGGGTCGCCTACGACCGTTTCTTCATGGGGCTGGAGCGCGTCCCCCCCGCGCGGGAGCGCGCCGCCCTGGAGCGGGAGATCCGCCTCTCACCCCTGCACCGCGCCCAGACCACGGCCACCAAGTTCCGGTTCCAAGGCATCCAGCAACGCTTCGCGACCTACCGCACCTACTGGGACCGCGTCATGCGGATGATCGAGGAGGGCACGTTCCGCCGCGAGCTCCCCGACCGCGGGGGCACCGAGGGAGAGGCTGGCGCGCGCCCGAAGTCCGGGCGAGCACCCGACGAGGACACGCGCCTGCGAGAGCTCTACGAAGCGTGGAGCGAAGCCCGGCAGGCGGTGGGCGCGCGAAGCCGGGTGGACTTCGAGAAGTTCCGCGCGAAGATGGAAGCCACCAAGCGGCGCCACCGCGAGCACTTCGGCTGCCGCGACGTGGACTACGCGGTGAAGGTCAAGGACGGGAAGGTCGCCCTCACCGCCCGCCCCATCTACTGACTTGGCGACCTGACGGGCAGACCCCGTCGCGCCCCGCGGGGTCACGGCTGAACAGGGGGGCCTTCGGGGCCCGGGGGTTCGGCGGGGAGGGGGCCGCTCGCGCCCTCCCTCGCGTCGCCCGCGACGAAGTCTGGTAGGCGCGTGGGCGAGGAGGCCGGTGAGGGGGCGGTGAGCTGGACCTCATGGTCGGCCTCCAGGATCCAGCGGCCGTCGTCGTACCGCCAGATCTGCTGCCGGCGCTGCTGGCGCACGACGGGGTCGGACGCGCGGACGTAGGCCAGGTCCACCTGGACCAGCGCGCGCTTGGACCCCACGCGCACGGGCGTCATGTCGAACTCCAACACGCGCAGCGCCCCGGCCGTGCGCTCCATGGCCTTGAGCCAGGCGCCCCGCCGGGCCGCGGGCAGCGCCTGCGCGGCCACGCTGAACCGGCCCCAGCGCACGCTCTCGTTGAACCGCCAGGCGGCGTCGCGGAGCTTCTCGCCGGGGCTCTTGTAGCTGCCGCACCCCCCGAGGAGCCCCCCCGCCGCCACGCTCACGGCGAGCGCGACGAGCACGACCGCGCGAGCGAGGCCTCGATCCAAGACTCGGAGGGACTTCATGGGCGGGCGCGGGGAGGGCATCAGGAGGTCTCCGAAGGGGCGCCCTGACTGCGTGACAGGAGCCGACGCGCCAGGGCGAGGTCGCGGCCCGTGAGCTCGCGCGTGAGGGCGAGCACCAGGACAAAGACTACGCCAGCCACGAGGAGCCGCACGAAAATCGCCCCGAGCCCCTGCTCTGCCCGTCCTCCCAAGGCCCCCACGGCCGCCACCGCCAGCAGCGACGACGCGGACGCCAGGGCAACGCGCACGGCGGTGGGCAGGGCGAGCCCGGCGTGGAGGGCCCTCGCCACCGCCACCGCCGCCCCCACCAGCGCGAGGCCGTTGGCGCCCAGGGTCACCCCGGCGGTCGCGAGGAGCATGGGGGCGCCCGGGGAGGCGCTCGGGAGGACCAGGAACAAGCCCATGACCTCCACGACGACGGCCACCGCCGCGATGACCAGCGGCACGCGCGGGCGCCCGCTGGCCGTGAGGATCGTCGCCAACACGTAGAAGAGCGCGAGCGCCGCCATGGCGCCCAGGAGCGGCAACAGGGCGGGCGACGCCACAGCGTAGGCGTCCCCGAACAGGAGGGCCAGCAGGGGCTCCCCCCCTGCGGCCAGGGCCGTCGCCACACCCCCCACGAGGAGCAGGGCGACGCGCAGCGTCTGGCCTACGTAGGTGCGAGTGGCGCTCGTGTCACGCTGGAAGGTGGCACGGGAGACCAGGGGAAAGACCACGAAGGTCACGGCGATGACGGCCTGATAGCTGATGAGGGAGACGTTGCGCGTGGCGCGGTAGAGCCCCGTGAGGACGGCCGTGTGCTCGGTGGCGCGGGCGGCCGGGTCCAAGGGGAGGGCGCCCGAGGCCGGCGCCAAGGCGGCGAGGGAGTCGGGCGCGTGGCGCACGGCGTCCAAGATGGGGGCGAAGCTCAGGGACTTGAGGAGGAGGACGTCGCCGCCCAGGAGGAAGTTGACGAGGAGGGTGTAGCCCATGACCTGGGCCATGAAGGCGCCGAGGCGCACGGGCGTCGGCGCCCCGGCGGGGGACGCGGGGCGGGGCACGCTGCGCGCCGTGTAGATCCACGCCGCCGCGGCGATGAGGGAGGCGGCGGCCGCGAAACCGGCGAGGGCCCCCACGACGGACAGGCCGGCGAGGACGAGCCCGAGAACGAGACCCAGCTTCAGGGTGGCGAAGGAGATGTCGAACAGCGCCTGGCGGGCGAAGCGCTTGAGCCCGTTGAAGACGCCGATGAACACGGCGTAGAAGCCGTAGGCGAAGGGGATGAGGGCCGCGATGCGCACGAGGCCGGCGAGGCTGGGGTCATGGAAGACGTAGCGCGCCAGGAGGTCGGCCCCGGCGAGGAGGGCGACGAGCGCGGCGCCGCCCACCCAGGCCATGAGGCGGAGCCCCGCGCGGCACACGGCCCAAGCTGCCTCGGGGTGCTCGCTCACGCGCTTGGACACGCCCTGGACGGCCCCGGTGATGAGCACCATGTTGAGAATGGAGATGAAGGTGTTGACGACGCCGAAGTCGCCGAAGCGGGCGGGATCACCCAAGAGGCGCGGGAGCCCGATGTTCAGCGCGGTGCCGGTAAGGAGGAACCAGACCTTGGCCCCGGTGATGAGGAAAAAGCCGCGCTGGGCGGCGCGGGCCTCCTGGGCGCGCACCGATGCGGCCTGGGTTGGCGCGGCGGCGGCGCCCGCGGGCGAGGGCGGGTCGGGGGCGGTAGGGGCTTCCACGGAGGCTTGGTAGGGCTGCACCGGCCCCCTGTCAACAATCGGCGCCGCTACCGCGTGCCGGAGCCACGGCCAGCGGCCGCGGCTCGGTTGACACCGGGAACGGGGCTCACTAAGGGGAGGGGGTCGCGACGGCGGGGCGCGGGCCACGGGCGCACCGCGCGGTGGGTGACCGGGCCACACACGAGCCGCCGACGCCTCGCCTCGTCCCCTCGGAGGACCCTATCCGGCGCTACGCACCACGCACCCTTACGGCCCTCGCCTTCACGGCGGGGGCGCTCGCCGTCGGGGCGAGCGGTGGGTGCGGAGCGCGAGGGGGGGACGCCACACGTCTCATCCCCGCCGCGCCGCGCGCGGTGATCGTGGTGAACCACCTGGAGCGCACGCGCGGTCGCCTGGCGAACTTCCTCGCTGGGATCGAGGGGGCGAGCGGCTTCTTGGAGCTAGCAGAGGCGCGCCTGGGCGTGAGCCTCGTGGACGAGGGTGGGCTCCGGCGGGCCGGGCTCGACCCCGCGGGCGCCGCCGCGGCCTTCACGACCCACGGCGCGCTGGCGCTCAGCGTGTCCGTGGCGGACGCGGACGCCTTCCTGGCGCGCGTGCGTCAGCAGGCCCTCGTGGCGGGCGCCACCCGGATCGGCGCCCCGCGCGGAGATCCAGCCATCTACGAGGCCCAGGTGCCGCCTGGCGTGAGCGCCAAGAGCCCCGCCCTGGACCTGGCGTGGGGCGTCACCGACGACGGCGTGGGGCTCGTCGTCATCGCCGCCCACGCCGCGGACGAGGGTGGGGCCTCTCCCAACCCCGCCCCCCAGCCGGCGATGGACGCGATGAGCGCGCGCGCCCACTGGGTCCGCCTGGCCCAAGGCGACGGAGCCTTCGCCCGGTCCGCGGTGGCTCAGGCCGCGCGCGACGAGGCCGGCGAGGCCGGTTTGTGGTTCACCGGGGTGCCGGACACCTTCCCCTTCACGCTGCCACGCGGTCTCCCGGCGCCCGTGGCGGGCGCTTTGGGTGGCGCGGAGGTGAAGCTCGCGTCCTGGCGCGGGCACGTGGAGCTGGGCCAGAGCCGCGCCGGACTCCGGCTGGAGGCTCGGCTGACCCCGGAGAGCGCCCACCTGCCCGGGGACTGGCTCAACCCCCCGGGGCCAGAGCCCGGCTTCGCCGGCCTGTTCCCGCGGACGACGACGCTCCTCGCGCGAGCGCGGATCAACCTGGCGCCCCTCAAGGCCATCCCCCGGTTCGTCCGAGACCGCATGTTCCCCGACGCCCTCCCGCCCGCGCTTGGGCTGCCGTCCCCGTCGCTCCACGAGCTCGCGGATCTTGCCACGGGCGACGTGGCGGTGGCGGTCTTGGGTCTGGACCCCGACGCCACGGTGAACCACCTCTTGGGCCAGCTCCGCCGACGCGGGCGCCTGGCGGACACCCTCCAGATCGTCCACGTAGCGGTCGCCCTGGGCGTGCGCGACCCCCGGCGGGCGCAGGAGCTCGTAGACGCCCTCGTCGGCGCCGCCCGGAGCGACGGCTGGACGGTCGCCGCCATCCGCCCGTCCGGCCCGGCCCCGGACGCGCTGCGGGGCTACACGCTCCGACGCAAGGGCCACGTCCACGCCCTGCTGCTCCGCGGGCACGTCCTGGCCTGGGTCACGGGCCGCGGAGAGGTGGCGCGCTTCCTGGCGACGGCGCGCGGCGAGGCCCTTGCCTTCGCCTCGCTCGCGGCGGACGAGGGGGGAGACGCCGCCCTCACACCGGACCAGCCCGCGGCGGTCGCAGCCCACACCGGCCAGCCCGCTGCTCCCACGAGCGCCCTCGCGGCGGCCCTCACCGACCCCGCGCTCACCTTGGGCCTCGCCGCGTCCTTCACGCGCCTCACGCGGGAGCTCGCCACCAAGGGCGCGCCTCCCTACTTCCTGAAGATGCTCAACGACGTCTACGCCGTCGCCGCGACGGCGCGCGTGGGCGCAGACCGGTTCTCCCTGGCGCTGGACCTCGTGCTGTGATCCACCTCCACCAACTCCACAAGCGCTACCGGGACGGGGACACCATGAACCACGTCCTGCGCGGGGTGGACCTCCACGTGGCCCCCGGCGAGCTCGTGGCCCTCATGGGGGCGAGCGGCAGCGGAAAGACCACGCTCCTCAACGTCATCGGCGGGCTGGACCAGGACTACGAGGGCACCGTGACCGTGGATGGGCAGGAGCTGGGCCGCCTGGAGGACCTCGCCCTGAGCCGCTTCCGCAACCGGACGGTCTCGTTCATCTTCCAGCAGTTTCACCTCCTGCCCCACCTCCCTGTGCTCCACAATGTGGCCATGCCGAGCTGGTTCGACCCGGCGCGCAGCGACGCGACGCTCACGGACCAGGCCCGCGCGGTGCTGGAGCGGGTGGGCCTGGGCCACAAGCTCCACGCTCAGCCCAACCACCTCTCCGGTGGCGAGAAGCAGCGGGTCGCCATCGCGCGCGCCATCTTCAACGACCCCAAGGTGCTCCTGTGCGACGAGCCCACCGGGGCCCTGGACACGGACAATGGGGCGCGCGTCCTCGCCGTCTTCCGCGAGCTCCACGCCGCGGGGGGCCTCACCGTGGTCATCGTCACCCATGACCCCCAGGTAGCGGCCGCCTGTGACCGCACGATCCACGTCCGCGACGGCGTCGTGGTGGGCGACACCGGCCCCGTGCCCGAGGCGGGGGTAGCCGACGGGGAGCGCCGGGACGCGAGCGCCCCCCGGCGGGAGGGGAGCCCATGAGCTTGTGGCGCGCGCTGTGGGTGGCCTGGTCGAACATCCGCCGGAACAAGCGGTCGTTCGTCTTGGCGTCGGTGGGGCTGGTGGTCGGCGTCATGACCGGGACCTTCTTCGTGGCCCTGGGGGCGGGGGTCCAGGCGGAGGTGCTCAACCGCATCTATCCCGTGAATCAGATCGAGGTGGAGCCCCGCACGGTGGCCGTCATGGGGGTGCGCGAGCAGGTCGTGGACGCGGACCGGCTGGGCGAGCCCATGGTCGAGGCCTTCCGGGCGCTCCCGGACGTGACGCGCGTCTACCCCAAGCTGCGCTCCAAGCTCCAAGCGCGCCTGTGGGGGGGCAAGGCCCTGTTCGGCTACGACGCGCGCACGGAGGCCTTCTTCGATGGGCTGGAGCCCGACCTGCTCGCCGAGGAGCTCCAGGAGACGGAGGGGGTGGAGGCCAAGCGCGCCCGTGACGCCGTGCGGCGGCGACGCCCGCGGTGTCGCCGGGACGACGAGTGCCCCCTGGGCCAAGAGTGCGGGGCCGACGGGGTGTGCGCCACGGTGGAGTACTGGCGCCGCTTCCGGGATGCCGGGATCGCGGTCCCATGCACCCAGGAGGGCAGCGGCGCCTTCTGCCCGCCGGGCGAGGTCTGTGCCGGGGGCGTCTGCGCCCGAACCTGCGGGGACGACGGAGCCACCTGTGGCGCCGGATCCGCGTGCGTCCCCGCCCAGGCCGACGTCTGCCAGGGTGGGTCCTGCGCCCAGGTCTGCGCCCCCACGTGCCATGAGGACACCGACTGCGCCGACGGCTTCGCCTGCACGGGGCCGGCGCCCCAGGGCGCCCCCGACGGCGGGACGGGCACCTGCCAGCGCCTGCGCTGTCACATGCGTTCGGCGCGCGCCCAGCTCTCGGAGCGCCCCCAAGACTGGCGGGGCCAGGTGGACGGCGTGTGCGCCAACGGCGTGGAGGCCACGAGCCCGGCCTGCGAGCCCATGGCCTGCCCTGGACGCAGCTACTGCGCGCCCACGAGCGTCAAGCGGGCCGACGGGTTCTGCGAGGAGCCCATCCCCGTGCTCCTGAGCCCCTTCCTCATCGAGGTCTTCAACTCGTCGGTGGCCGAGTCCCTGGGGCTCCGGCGCCTGGACGGCACCGACGCCCTGCTCGGCGTACAATTCCGGGTGCAGCTCGGCGACAGCTACTTCACCAGCGACCTTCCGGCCGACGTCCAGTCCGTCAAGCGCGCCGAGATCGTCGGCTTCTCGGACAAGGCGCTGGACTTCGGCTTCACCATGCCCATCGGCTACGTCCGCGCCATCAACGCCCGCTACAAGGGGCGCGCCGCCGCCGAGACCTACAGCACCTTCATCCTGGAGACCCAGGGCAACGAGGACGTCACGGGGCTCATCGCCGCCGCCAAGGAGCGGGGCTTCACCCTCGCCCGCAAGAGCCAGGACGCGCGCAAGGCGGCGGACCTCCTGTTCATCCTCACGGCCGTCTTCGCCTTCATCAGCGTGGTCATCGCCGGCGTGGCCGCCGTGAACATCGCCAACACCTTCCTTATGATCATCACCGAGCGCCGCTACGAGATCGGCATCATGCGCGCGGTGGGCGCCAGCCAGCGCGACATCCGCCGGCTCGTACTCCTGGAGGCGTCGGCCCTGGGCCTGTTCGGCGGCGTCGTGGGCGAGCTCCTGTCCTACGGCGCCTCACGGCTCGTGAACGCCATCGCCGCCGAGCACTTCCAGACGGCCATGTTCAAACCCGACAACTTCTTCGTGTACGACCCGTGGATCTTGGTGGGGGGCCTCGCCATCGCCTGGCTCTTCTGCCTCCTGGGTGCCTTCGCCCCCGCCTACCGCGCGGCGAAGCTCGACCCGGCCGTGGTCCTCACCTCTTGAGTCCCCTCCCCGCCATCGCGACCGTGACCGTCACCGAGCTGTCGCACAAACGTCACAAAAAACAACGTTCTACGCCTTGACCCGATGGCACGGCGGTCGCTACAAGCGTGGCGCGGCGAGGGTCTAAAGCCGCGGGGGAGGGACACCGTGGACTACGCCTACCGGCCCGAGAACCTCCGAAGCGGCGAGCTCGTGCACAGGTACGGGGATCAGGTTCACATCCTGTCCGACCCCTACCACCTCTCGCTCCTCGCCACGCTGAGCGCCAAAGAGACCACGCAGCCGCTCATCAACCACCTCGTGGCCGAGCTCTATCGCCAGCTCATCGCCGCCGTCATCGCCCGGGAGTTCCCGGTAGAGGAGACGGCGCGCGAGACACGGATGATCGACCACACGCCCCAGGGAGTCTACCGCGGCACCATCACGCGTCGCGACACGCGGGCGGTGTGCGTGGACATCGCTCGGGCGGGGATGCTGCCGGCCCAGGTGTGCTTCGACGCGCTGAACCACGTCCTGGAGCCCGCGGGCGTCCGCCAAGATCACCTCATCATGAACCGCGTGCTCGACGCGGACGGGCGCGTCGTGGGCGCCCGCATCTTCGGGGAGAAGACCGGCGGGGACGCCGAGGGGCAGTTCCTCATCTTCCCCGACCCCATGGGCGCCACGGGCTCGTCGCTGTGCAACGCCATCGACTACTACATGCAGATCGGCGGGCCCCCGGCGGGGATCATCACGATGAACCTCATCGTGACGCCCGAGTTCATCCGCAACGTCCGCGCCCACCACCCCACCGCCATCCTCTACGCCTTCCGCCTGGACCGCGGGCTGAGCCCCCCCGAAGTGCTGGAGACCGCCCCCGGGACCTACCCGGACCGCGAGCGCGGCCTCAACGACGTCCACTACATCGTCCCCGGCGCTGGCGGGCTGGGCGAGGTCATCAACAACGTCTTCGTGTGAGCCCTTGACCCTGCGCCTCACCTTCCTGGGCCACGCCTGCGTGGCGGCCCGCGCGGCGAACGGGACCACGGTCGTCATGGACCCTTATCTCCCGGGGGCTTTCGAGGGGGCGCTGTCCTTCGCCCCCGTGGACGTGCGCGCCGACGTCGTCACGGTGAGCCACTACCACCTGGATCACAGCCACGTGAGCCCCGACCTGGGCGCGCCCGTCGTGTTGGACCAGGCGGGCGAGGCCGCCGGCCTCACCTTCCGCGCCCGTCCCACCTACCACGACCGCGAGGGCGGCGCCCGCATGGGGCTCACGACGATCTTCACCTTCGAGATGGACGGCGTGCGCGTGTGCCACCTGGGCGACATGGGCTGCCTGCCCACGGCGGCCGACGCCGAGGCCGTGGGTCCCGTGGACGTCCTCATCCTCCCCGTAGGCGGCACCTACACGCTGGGCCCCGACGACGCTCCGGCGGTCCTGCGGGCCTTCCAGCCTCGCCTCGCCCTCCCCGTGCACTACGAGGGCCCCAAGTGCCACCTGGGCCTGGCCTCGCTAGACGAAGCCCTGGCGCCCCTGGAGGCCGCCGGCTACCCGGTCCAGCGCACCTCCGCCAGCACTTGGACCCACGCGGGCGGCCTGCCCGAGCGGACGACGGTGCTCGCCCTGCAGCCCGCGCGGTGAGGCGACGGGCGCTCCGCGCTACGGGCGCGCCTCGTCGCGGCAGCATCGGATCCCCGTGAGGACCGACCGGAAGGTCTGCTGGTTGCCGGCACAGACGCCCACGCAGGCGGCGAACCGATCGACTGGATCCGTGGACAGGTAGCTGCCACCGCGGAGCTTGCAGTAAGTGCCCTTGCAGGGGCCCACCCACTCGGCGACGTTGCCGCCCATGTCGTAGAGCCCCGGGAGGCCCCCTTCGCACCCCCGGAAGCTGCCCACGGGGGCGGTGCTCAGGGGTCGCCCGTCCACGCGCGTCGTGGTCGACTGGGAGTTGCACGCCGCGAGGTCGAAGGTGTCGCCGTAGGGGAAGCGGCGCGCGTCGGTGCCGCGACAGGCGGCGAGCCACTCGTCCTGGGTGCAGATCCGCCCTCCCACGGCGCCGCAGAAGTCCTGGGCCGCGAGCTCGCTGGCGCAGTTCATGGGGTGGTCGCCGCGGGTGGGATCTCCGTAGTTGCACCCGGCGTCGAAGTGCGCCAGCGGGCAACGCCCGGCCTCCACGCACGATCGAAACTGGTGAACCGTCACCTCCGTAGCGCTGATGGACAGCGCGCGCCCGGGGATGGAGATCCACCGCGGCGCCAAGACCGCACCCGCAGCGCCACTCGGTGCGTCCGGCGCGGTGGGGAGCGACGACGATGGCGGACGCTGGGGCCCCCCGGACGGCGCGCCCGAAGGCGGCGGCGCGGTGACGACCGCGGCTCCCTGGGGTGGGGGCGAGAGCCAAGCGGGCTTGGGATCCGCGCACCCCGCGCCGAGGAACCACGCGAGCGAGGCGAGCACACCCAGCCCCCACAGGGCTGGCGCCCGCCGACCCGCTCGTGAGGCACGAGCCGTCGACCACGGAGGAGCGGCGAGGAGGGCAGGGAACTGCTGACTCATGATGGGGCCTCGGGGCGCGCGCGGCTTGGCCCGGCGCGCGAGGGGCCCAGCGCGGGCGCCCCGCGACGGGCGGAGGCTCCCGACGATGGGGCGCCCGCCCCGAACCGTCAAGACGGCGCCCCGTGAACCCAGATCCGCCACCTACTCTGGGATTCGGCTTTGGATCCCGCGTGTGTGCGGCGTCGAGCTGCACGTCTGGGTGCTCGACGTGACGCGGCCACGCCTCCGCGCCCAGCCGCTTGTCTCCTTGCCCAAACGCGGCCTCCTGCGCCTCGGTCCGCAGAGCAGGTGGCGGATCTGGGCCGCGAAGCCTGGACAGGTGTGCGAATTCGCACAACCGCCCACCCGTAGGGGGGGCGGTTACCGGAGACGGAGGCATACTGAGCCGCGACCTTCGACCGAACGAGACGCCATGACAGGCGCCATGCGTCGGGGTTTCCGACGACTCCTTGGAACCCACGCGCCCCCACGCGTCGGGCACGGCGGACCCGCTGATCGGGTGTTTGCGCACGATCTGGGGGATTACACCGCGCGCCCTGCCACAGCGCGCGGGAGTGGAAGGCCGATCGTAGCTTGGACATGTGGCCGCGACGGCGCGCGGTCGGGAGTGGAAGCATGAGCGTGCACCGAGAAGTGACCCCCGCGGGGGACGTGGAGCAGGGCGCCCTGGAGAGCGGGGCGACCATCACCTTGTACCGGCGGCGCTATCGCGTCGTACGGCAGATCAGCCGGAAGCCGACCTCCTCGGTCTATCTGGCCAAGCAGCTCTCGCTGGAGCGGGACGTGGTGTTGAAGCTCGTGTTCAGCGAGGACGACACGAACACCGAGCGATTCCGGCGTGAGGCGCAGGCCCTGTCGCTGTTCCGGCACCCCAACAACATCCGCATCTACGACGCGGGGGCGGGGCGCTTCGCGGGCCACCAGGGCTCGTGTCTCATCACGGAGTTCGTGCGCGGGCTCTCGCTCCGCGAGCTCCTCAACGAGACGCGACGCCTGGGCCTCACGCGCAGCATCCACATCGTCCGCCAGGTCCTCCTGGGGCTCAGCGAAGCCCACCGCCTCCAGGTCATCCACCGGGACGTGAAGCCCGAGAACATCATGGTCTCCACGCACGACGGGCGCCGGGACCACGTGACCGTCATCGACTACGGCATCGCCACGACGGCGCGCTCCACGTCCACGGCTGCCGGCACGCTGCGCCCCGCCGGGACGCCCGGCTACATGGCTCCCGAGGTCCTATCCGGCCACGCCCCCCACGTGGAGAGCGACCTCTACGGCGTGGGCGCCGTCCTCTACGAGTGCCTCACCGGCGCTCCACCGGCGCGCACGGGGCGCGGCGCGGGCGGCCCCGAGGTCCCGCCCGTACACGAGCTCGTCCCCTGCCCCGCCTCGCTGAGCCAGGTGGTCTCGCGGTCCCTGGCGGTGAACCCGGCCGCCCGCTACGCCTCGGCCGCCGACTTCGTGGAGGCCCTGGACGCCGTGGAGGCGAGCGAGCTGCTGGAGTTCGAGCTCCCCGGCGCGGCGCAGCTCGAGAGCGAGCGCGTGGAGCTCCAGCGCATGGCGACGCTGGAGTCCCTGGAGGACGGCGCCGCCGCGTCCCGCGGCGCGTTGAGCGACGCCTTCCTGAGCCTCTCGTCCCACACCCCCACGGTGTGGGTCCTCACGGGAGACCCGGGGATCAACGAAGATCTCCTGGGCGTCATCCGCATGGCCTGCCTCAAGACCGACCTCATCACCCTGGGCCCGGAGGAGCGCGCCACGTGGTGCCAGCGCCTGCTGGACCAGGAGGTCCCCGAGCCCTGGCTGGTCGTCTTCGGGGACATGCACGTCATCCTCCAAGATGACCTCCTGTACTCCCTCGCCGAGCGCGGCGAGACCACCAAGCTCCTCATCTCCACCCACCTCAACGCGGAGCTCCTCCAAGAGGCGACGAACTTCTCGGGGATCGACCACCACTTCACCCACCCCATCGAGCGCGTGGCCCTCACCCAGGCCGTCCAGGACCTCCTGTCCCGGAGCCGCCACATGCGCCGCCGCTACGACCAGCTCCGCACGGAGCTCCTGGCCACCAAGCGCGAGCTCGCCCGCGCCCGGGCCGGCGCGCCCGCCATCCCCGGCGACACCCTGGAGGACTGACCCATGACCCAGCTCGCCTCCCGCACCCTCCAGAGGACCCTCGACTGCCGGGGCATGCGCTGCCCCGAGCCCATCCTCCGCCTGGCCCGCGAGGCCACGAAGGTGGGCGCCGAACCGGCCATCGTCACCGTCACGGCGGACGACGACGCCTTCCCCAAGGACCTGGAAGCCTGGTGCCGTGCCGCCCACGCCCGCGTGGGCGACCTCACGCACGAAGGCCACGCCCACCGCGCGACCGTCCTCCTCAACGGGGCTTCCATGGGCACGAACGGGGCGCGCAAGCCCCGCCACCGGCCACCGCCTCCCCCGACCGGCGGACCGCGCCCGCGCGTGGCCGCCGCCACCACGCCACAGGCGGCGGGGAGCCCAGAGGTCACCCGCGAGACGTTGGACCTGCGAGGCATGCAGTGCCCCGAGCCCATCATGCGCCTCGCCAAGAAGACCCGCGCCCTGGGCAGCAAGCCCGCCGTCCTGCGGGTCCGCGCCGACGATGACGCCTTCCCCATGGACGTGCGCTCCTGGGTGGAGGCCTCCCGCGGCGCCGAGCTCGTGGAGCTCCAGCGGGGCGACGGGGGCCATGTGGCCGTCATCGCCTTGAACGGCGCGGCGGTCGCCGAAGACGCCGGGGCTCCGGCCCCCGCGCAGGCGCCCCACGCCCCCGAGCCCACCACGGCCCCGGCGGCGACTCCGGCGACGGAGAGCCCAGCGGTGATCGAGGAGCTGGACCTCCGGGGCATGAAGTGCCCCGAGCCCATCATGCGGCTCGCCAAGAAGACCCGCGCCCTGGGCGAGACCCCCACCATCCTCCACGCCCGCGCCGACGACGACGCCTTCCCCATGGACGTGCGCTCCTGGGTGGGCGCCTCCCGCGGCGCCGAGCTCGTCGAGATCCGACGTGAGGGCGACGCCCACCTCGCCGTCATCGCCCTGCACGGCGCCAAGCCTCCCGCCACCGCTCCGGCCGCCCCAGCGCCGGAGGTCGCGGCGACCTGCGAGCTCCCATCCACGTGCGAGCTGCCCGCGGGATACGGCACCGCCGCGAGCTGCGAGCTGCCGTCCACGTGCGAGCTGCCGTCCACGTGCGAGCTGCCGGCGGACTATGGTGCGCCGGGCGGGGGCGCCCCCACCCCCCGCCCCAACGTCGTGGACCTGGATCTGCGGGGAATGCAGTGCCCCGAGCCCATCATGCGCCTCGCCAAGAAGACCCGCGCCTTGGGCGAGACCCCGCACGTCCTGCGCATCACGGCCGACGACGGCGCCTTCCCCATGGACCTGCGCTCCTGGGTGGAGTCCTCGCGGGGGGCCGAGCTCGCCTTCCTCGACGACGGGGGCGGGGTCTTCACGGCCCTCATCGCCCTCCACGGCGCCACCGTGCCGGCGGATCTGCGAGCCCCAGCGGAGCCCTCGTCCTCTGTCGCTCGCCCCACCCCGCTCGCCGCGTCCGGGGGCGGAGGGGCGGTGCAGACCAGCACCGCCCCCGCCCCGCGGGGCGCCACACCACTCCCGGTGTCCTGCGAGGTGCCCCTTGGGTGGGGCGAGCCCTCCCCGCCGCAGCCCGCCGCCCAGCCCGCGGCGCTCGTCGCCCAGCTCGACCTCGCGGGACGCGCGCCGGGCGCGGCCATGGCGGCGCTGTCCCAGGCCCACGGCGCGCTGGCCGAGGCCGGGGGCGTGCTCGAGCTGCGTGGGTTGGCGCCCAGCCTGCGCGACGACCTCATGATGTGGGCGCGCTTGGTCCGCGCCGAGCTGGGCGAGGTGCGGGCCGAGCGCGATGGCCTCGCCGCGCGCGTCGCCGTCCCGGGGCCCGACGGGGTCATGCCGAGCCTGGAGCTCCGCCCCGCCCAGCCACCCGCTGGGCCCGTCGCGGAGATGGTCCCCAGCCAGGCCATCGAGCCCGGCGTGGAGATCGCCAACCAGGTGACCCTGCTCGTGCTCCACAACGACCTGGACGCGGCGCTCGCCGCCATGCTCGTGGCCACGGGCGCGGCCTCTCAGGGGATGAAGGTCAAGATCTTCTTCTCGTTCTGGGGCGTGAACATCCTCCGCGCCAAGAAGGCGCGCAAGCGCGCTCCCGGGGGGGCCAAGCCGAGCCTCCTCCAGCGCATGATGCGCTGGATGATGCCCAAGGGCCCCGAGAAGCTCGCGCTGTCCAAGATGCACATGGCGGGCATGGGCACCGGCGTCCTCAAACACGTCATGCGCCGCAAGGGCATCATGAGCTTGGAGGAGATGCTCGCGGCATGCGTGGAGCTGGGCGTGGGCTTCATGGTCTGTACGATGAGCATGGACCTCATGGGCATCGGCCGCGAGGACCTCGTGGAGCTGCCCAACCTGGAGTTCAGTGGGGTCGCGGCCTTCGTGGGCGAGGCCCGGCGCTCAGCCGCCCAGATGGTCTTCTGAGGCCGGTGGTCTTCGAGAGGCGTCCGTCGAACTTCCGAGCGGAGCCACCCCGCGCAGGGGAGGGAGTGATGGGAACGGTAACGAACATCCAACACCAGCGCGGTCCCCAGCCCCTGGGGCCAGGGGGTGGGGCGGGGACGCCCGTGCCCGCGGAGATCCCCCAGTGGAGCCCCCTGGAGCTAGCAGCGGACCCCACGGTGCGCATCGTGGACATCCGTCCCGCCGCCGAGCGGCTGGGGGAGCTGGGGTTCATCCCGGGCTCTCGTTCCGTGCCAGACACCGCCCTGCTGAGCCACGGGCGTCAGGCGTTCTGGGAGTTCCAGCCAGAAGACCGCCTGGCCTTGGCCTGCCTCACGGGGCGCCGCAGCGAGGCGCTGGTGCCCATGGTGAAGGCCATGGGGTTCGCGGAGGTGGGCAACCTCAAGGGGGGTATCCTCGCCTGGTCGGCGGCCCACCTCCCCCTGTGTACGGGGTGGGTGGGGAGCACGGGGCGACCCATCGACGAGGAGGCGCTCGCGGGCCTACCCCGCGCCATCGCCTCGTGCTTCGTCGCCGAGTCGGTGGAGAACGCGCTGAACCGCGACCTCATGGACGGCTTCAACCCCATGGAGGCGGTACGCGAGATCTTCGCCCAGGAGCGCGTGTCCTGGCAGCACCCGAGCCCCGTCGGGCTGGTGCGGGTGCTGGACGCGCTGGCCGAGAAGGCGCGCCGCCGGGGTCACCCCCTGGACCGCATCGCCGACAACGTCTCGTCCATCTTGGCGTCCGTGCGCGCGGCGGTGTGACCGGGGCGGGGCCTCAGGCGGGCGCGCTCTGCTGGTCCGCCGAGTGCTCTTGGAGAGCCCGGGGCACGTAGCTGCAGAAGGGCTCCTCGGCCATGTAGTCGCCGTAGACGGCGTCGGCGCGCGCGCGACAGCCCCCGCAGACGTGGAGGAACTCACAGGTGCCGCACTTGCCCTTGTAGGCGGCGGGGTCGCGGAGCTCCTTGAAGATGGGGGCTTCCTCCCAGATCTCCTGGAAGGGCTGCTTGAGGACGTTTCCGGCCGTCCGCGGCAGGTAGCTGCACGGGTAGACCTCGCCCTCGGCGGTGATGAGGGCGATGAGCTGGCCAGCCAGGCAGCCCTTGGCACCGCCGGTGGAGAACTGGAGCGTGCGCCGGGCGAGCTTGTCCTCCTTGGACAGCCCGCGGTTCATCTGGGGGACGATGCGGTAGTAGTGGGGCGCGCAGGTGGGGCGGACGAGCATGTCCACCTCGTCCTTCTCCATCTCGTAGTGCCACTTGAGGATCTCCTCGTAGTCCTCGGCGCTCACGAGCTCGTCCATGATCTCCTCGCCCCGCCCTGTGGGGACGATCATGAACATGTACCAGGCCTTGGCGCCCTTGGACTTGGCGAGGCGCATGACGTCGCCGATCTCGTCCTGGTTGCGCTTGGTGAAGCTGGAGTTCACGAGGAAGGGGATGCCGTGGGCGTTGAAGATGTCGGCGGCCCGCATGAAGGCGTCGAAGGCGCCCGGCTGGTTGCGGAAGTTGTCGTGAGAGGCCGCCGTGGCGCCGTCCAGGCTCATGGAGACGATCTTGATGCCCGCGTCCACCATCTTCTCGGCGATCTCGTCGGTGACCAGCGTGCCGTTGGTGGCGATACACATGCGCAAGCCCAGGTCCGTGCCGTGACGAGCGATCTGGAAGAGGTCCTTGCGCAGCAGGGGCTCCCCCCCGGAGAGGACGACGACGGGGCTGGCGTAGGACGCCAGCTCATCGAGGAAGCCCAGGGCGGCGTCCGTGTCGAAGGCCGTATCGTAGGAGTTGAGCGACGACGCCGAGCGGCAATGGACGCAGTTGAGGTTGCAGCGCCGCGTGACCTCCCACGCCAGCCACTTGGGGACGAACTCCTTGATCACCACGCACCTCCTGGGGGCACGCGCACCACCCAGGGGCGATGGGGCCGCGTGCACCTGCCGGTCGTGGCTAACACACGGCCCCCGGTCCCCCAAGCCCCGCGGCACTTGGGGGGACGGGCGAAATAGCACACCGAGGAGGCGCCCCCGGGGGCTTCGGGGCCCATCCAGGAGCCGTCGAGCCGGGGCGGCGCGCTGGGGAACCGCCAGCGCGCCCTGGCGCGTGAGGGCGCGCTCACCGGTCTCGGGCTACTTCGGAGCCGAGATCCAATAGGGCCAGGAGGCCGAGTAGCCGCCATCCGCGCTGGAGACGCCGATGATGAACCGATACTCGCCGTGGCGGGCGGGCACGAGGAGGCCACCCTCGAAGCAGGTCCCGGACCCGCTGGCGTCGGCCTCCCACACGAGCCCATCGGGCTGGCCGTCCCCGGGCGTCGCGTGGGTCGTGTTGTCCCAGCGGTCCAGGAACGAGTAGATCCGCATGTGGTACGTGCGCCCGGGCGGCGGCCGGAGGCAGATCTTCCCGCCCCAGTTGGCGTCCACGCGGAAGAAGTCCTCGTCCGTGGGCGACGTGAGGTAGCTGTAGAGGTCGCCGTTGGCCGTGAGCGCCGAGGGGATCCAAGCCACGTCGTCGGGGAGCCCATCGCCGTCCCGATCCAGCCCGTCGTTGGGCTCGAACGTGTCGCGCTGGTAGGTGCGATAGGCGGGCGCATAGAAGGGCGGCAGGCTGGTGTACTTGTGCCACGTGTTGCCGCCCATACGCTGGCAGTACACGCGCCCGTCGCTGTCGGCCACGTAGAGATCTAGCCGCCCGTCGGCGTCGAAGTCCCAGATGGACGGCGACGAGAGGCTGCCGCTGCCCAGGGGCTGGGTGGCTTCCGGGCGCGCCACGAAGCCGCCCGTCGCGGGGTCCCACAGGTCGAGCTTCAAGGCGTTCCCAGACACGTAGACGTGGTCGGGGTACCCGTCGCCGTTCACATCCCATAGCCCGCGCGTGAACACGTCGTCGTTGTCCTCGGGCGTACCGTCGTCGTCGATGTCGACCATCTCCTGGGTCAACAGGTTGCCCTCCATGGGCTGCCCCAGGGCGTTGCCCTGACGGTCGAAGCGCCAGGTGCGGACGGTGGAGGCGTTCGACTGGCCGTTGTCGTTGGTCAAGAAATAGGTCCCCACGGCCCAGAGCTCGTCGCCGCGCACGTAGAGGCTCCCGAGCGCCCCGCCATAGAGCCCAGCGATGGTGGTGTCGAAGCAGGTCCCCGCCGGGCAGTACTCGGTGGACGCTAGGGTGGCGAAGTCGGTGAAGGCCCTCGCGTACAGGTTCCCCGCCCACCCGTTCGGCGCGGTGGGGTAGGCATAGCCGTTCCCGAAGACCAGCTCGGCGTAGCCGTCCCCGTCGAGGTCGGTGAGGGCGCGCCCGTCGGTGTACTCGGCCACGCCGTCTGGGTCGGCGATGTCCGCCACGAGGTTCAGTGTCCCGCTAGCCTTGTCGTACCGGAACATACGGACACCCTGGCTCGCCACGCCCCAGGAGGTCGTAAAGAACTCCACCTGGCCGTCGTGGTCCACGTCCGACACCATGAAGCGCGTGGCGTCATAGACCGGCTCCGCGTCGTTGGAGATCACGGTCACGCTCCCATCGGTCCCGACCTTGTAGATCCGGGGGTGGCTGCCGTTTCCGGTCAAGATCTCCAGGGTCTGCACCCCCGCGTTGTTGGAGGCGTAGTCGTCGATGTCCGCGAAGACGGGCGTGGCGCGGGCGTAGTTGTAAGTGGGCGCGGAGTAGTCATACAGCGCCGTCCCATCGTGCGCCAAGATGGCGAACCCAAAGGTACTCCGGAAGACGGCCTCGTGCTGCCCATCCCCGTTCGTGTCCACGTGGTGGGCCGCACCGGCCGTAGGATATTGCTGCTGGAAGGGCCAGCTCCCGGCGCAGCTCGTGAAGCACATCCGGTCCACGTAGCCGTCGCAGTCGTTGTCGCGCCCGTCGCCGCACACGCCCGGCGCCCCGGGGTAGACCGTCACGTCCGAGTCGTCGCAGTCCCAGTCCGGCGTCCCGTCGCCGTCGGCGTCCTGGGCCTCGGTCCACCCCACGGGCACGTCGCACTTGTCCTGACTGGCGGCGTTCGCCGCGGCCACACCGTCGCCGTCGTTGTCCTTGTAGCTGGTGATGAGAGGCAGCCCGTCATCGGCCGGGCCGTTGCAGTCGTCGTCCAGCCCGTTGCAGACCTCCTCGGCCCCCGGGTGGATGCTCGCGTTGTACTCGTTGCAGTCGCCAGCCTCCGCGACGTAGCCCGGCGGCGCCGTGCAGGCGGCCGTGGTGATGACCCCGCCGTAGCCGTCGCCGTCGCTGTCCTTGAAGAAGGTCGTCAGCACGCCCTCGTCCACCTGCCCGTTGCAGTTGTTGTCCTTGGCGTCGCAGACCTCGGGGTTCGACGGGAAGCGGTCACCGTCGCCGTCGTCGCAGTCGCCCCCCTGGGTGGCCGTGTAGTCGCCCTGGGGCGCGCAGG
>CAYZID010000088.1:0-20683 GCA_964478315.1 uncultured Myxococcales bacterium
GCGGAAGTGGACGTCGCCGCGGTCCGGCCCGGCGCGCGCCTTGACCGGCGTCGAGGCGCTGGACTAGGTTCCCGCCGCCCCTGCGGGCGAGCGCCCCGCCGCCTCCCCTCCCCTGCCCCGAGGAGCCTCGCGTGGAAGACGTCAACCGCGTCATGCAAGACCGCCAGCGCAAGCTCGCCGCCCTCCGCGACGCCGGCGTGAACCCCTTCGCCAACGGCTTCGCGCCCACGGCCACCTGCCGCCAGGTGCTCGACGACGCCGCCACGACGCCTCCCCCAAGCATGACCGAGATCCCGGACGACGCGCCCGTCCTCGCCGTGGGGGGCCGCGTCATGGCGCGGAACAACATGGGCAAGGCCATGTTCCTGCGCCTACGCGACCGCTCCGTGGGGCTCAGCGAGGGCGGCCCCCAGGCCCTCCAGGTCTACCTCAAGCGCGACGTGCTCGGGGCGGACGACTACAAGCTCCTCAAGGCTTCCCTGGACGTGGGCGACATCATCGGCGTGCGTGGCCCCGTCTTCGTCACCCGCACCGGCGAGCCCACCGTCATGGCGCGGGAGGTCGTGCTGCTCACCAAGTCCCTGCGCCCCCTGCCCGACAAGTGGCACGGGCTCGCGGACGTGGAGACGCGTTACCGCCAGCGCTACGTGGACCTGGTCGTGAACCCCAAGGTCAAGGAGACCTTCCGCACCCGCTCGCGGGTCATCTCCTTCATCCGCTCGTTCATGGCCGCGCGGGACTTCATCGAGGTGGAGACCCCGATGATGCACCCCATCCCCGGCGGCGCCACGGCGCGCCCCTTCGAGACGTACCACAACGCGCTGTCCATGCCGCTGTACCTCCGCATCGCGCCCGAGCTCTACCTCAAGCGCCTCGTCGTGGGCGGCCTGGAGCGGGTCTTCGAGCTCAACCGCAACTTCCGCAACGAGGGGCTGTCGCCCAAGCACAACCCCGAGTTCACGATGGTGGAGTTCTACCAGGCCTTCGCCACCTACGAGGACCTCATCACCCTCACCGAGACGCTGCTCGCGGAGCTCGTGGCCGACCTCAACGGCGACGGATCGACCACCCGCCCCTACGCGCCCCACGTCATCGACTACAAGGCCCCGTTCGCGCGCTACACCATCCGCGAGTCCCTCTCAGCAGTGGGCGGGCTCGACCCAGAGGACGTCGAGGACCCCGAGCGGCTGCTCGCCGCCCTGCGCCAGCGCGGGATCCTCGACGAGGACGACCACCCGGTCTGGGGCGACGCCCTCATGATCGCCTTCGACGCCCTCGTGGAGGACAAGCTCATCCAGCCGACCTTCATCACCGAGTTCCCGGTGGAGAACTCGCCGCTGGCGCGCCGCAACGACGAGGACCCGCGCTTCGTGGACCGCTTCGAGCTCTTCATCGGCGGCGCCGAGATCGCCAACGCCTTCAGCGAGCTCAACGATCCCATCGACCAGCGCGGTCGCTTCGAAGCCCAGGTCGCCGCCCGAGACGCCGGCGACGACGAGGCCATGTATATGGATCTCGACTACATCCGCGCCCTGGAGTACGGCCTGCCGCCCACGGCCGGCGAGGGCATCGGCGTGGACCGCCTCGTCATGCTCATGACCGACCAGCACACCATCCGCGAGGTCATCTTCTTCCCCCACATGCGGCCCGAATAGCCGCGGAGGAGAGGACACGGGGATGCGCCGCGTCCTGCCGCTCATCCTGGGCGCCACGTCCCTCGCGCTCGCCTTCCTGGTGGTGCTCGCCCGGGCCCACGTGGAGACGCGCTTTTACGCCCAGGTGGGCGGGCTCGCGCTGGGGGCGCTGGTGGGCGGCGTGCTCATCACGGCGCTGTTCAGCTACGCACACATCGCGCTGTTCGACGCCTTCGGCGGCCCCCTGCGCGAGCGCTTCGCCGCCTTCATGGGCTGGCGCCTGCTGCGCCACATGCACACCCGGCCCACGGTAGGCTCCAAGCTCCGCGCCGCCATCGCCCGCCTCCGCGCGACCTCCCGCCGCCACTCCGCGGGGCGCCTCGCCCTGGGCGCCGTGGCCCTCTCCGCGGGCCTCCTCGCGACCCACGAGCCCGCCCTGTGGAACGCCCTCGCCGACGCCGTGAGCCCGGCCTTCGCCCGCACCGCGGTCCTGGGCGTGGACCTCCTCGGGGCCGCGGCCCTCGCGCTGGGCCTGGCGGGCCTGGCGCTGCACCGCCCGGGTGCCACGGCGCGCGTGGTGCTCGTCTCCCGCCCCCGCCTGTCCGTCCAGCCCTTCGTCGCCATCGTGGGCGTGGCCCTGGGCGTGTGGGCCCTCATCCTCGCCCTGAGCGTCATGCACGGCTTCGCCGGCGACCTCCGCGCCAAGATCCTCCGCACGAACGCCCACGTGGTCGTCCAACCCAAGGACGCCGCCGGCACGCTGGGCGACGGGCTCGCCCTGGCGGACGCCCTGGCCGGCGTGGACGGCGTGCGCGAGGTCACCCCTTCGGCCTACGGCGAGGTCATGATGGCCTCCAGCACGAACGTCGTCGTGAACGTGGTCGTCAAGGGCATGACCGACGACGCCCTGGCCCACTCGGACCAGCTCCGCGGGCGCGTGGATCCCGGGAAGGTCCGCTGGCTCACACACCCCGAGGAGCTGCTCAGCGACCGCTTCCGCTTTCCCCTGGGGATCGGCGCCGCCCCCCCCACCCCGGGCGGCACCCCCACGGGGACACCCACGCTCGTCCCCGCCGACGACGCTCCCGGAGACGCCGGCGCCAACCCCTTCGCCGCCTCGGGCGCCCTGGGCGACGCCCGCGTGGAGCCCGGGGTCTTCCTGGGCGTGGAGTTGGCCCGCTCCCTGAACCTCGACGTGGGCAGCGAGCTCCAGATGATCTCCCCCGACGGAGACGTGGGCCCCACCGGGCTCCGGCCCAAGCTCAAGTCCTTCCGCGTGGCCGGGATCTTCACGACGGGCATGTATGAGTACGATCAGAAGTTGGCGTACCTGGCGGTCGAAGACGCCCAGCGCTTCTTCAACCTGGGAGACCAGCTCAACCGCGTGGAGCTCCAGCTCTCCGACGCGGACCAGACCGACGCCGTGCTCGCCCGCATTCGCGACGTCCTGAGCCGACGCCCCGGCCCCCCCTTGGAGGCCCTGGGGTGGAAGGAGCGCAACAAGAACCTCTTCTCCGCGCTGGAGATCGAACGCCTCGCCATGTTCTTCATCCTCGGCCTCACCATGCTCGTCGCCGCCCTGGCTATCGTCAGCTCCCTGGTGATGATCGTCGTCCAGCGCCAGCGAGACATCGCGCTGCTCAAGGCCCTGGGCGCCTCCAACCGGGGCGTCGTCCGCACCTTCTTGGTCATCGGCGGCTTCATCGGGGCGGTGGCCACGGTGACGGGGGTCTTCATGGGCGTGGGGGCGGCCCTCGCCATGGACGCCTTCGGGGTACCCCTGCCCCACGAGTACTACATCGAGACGGTCCCCGTGCAGGTGTCCGCGGCCGAGGTCGTGGTCGTGGCCGTCGCCGCCTTCGGCATGTGCCTGGCCGCCACCATCTACCCATCCTGGGCGGCGAGCCGCCTGCGCCCCGTGGAGGGCCTGCGTCATGGATGAAGCCCCCCTGCCTCCCCCGCCGCTGGTGTCCTGCCACGGCCTGTCCAAGACCTTCTCCATGCCGGCGACCTCCGTCTCCCAGGCCCGCGAGCTGCGCGTCCTGCGGAGCGTGGACCTGGAGATCCGCCGCGGCGAGATGGTCTCCATCGTCGGCCAGAGCGGCACGGGCAAGTCCACGCTCCTGCACATCCTGGGTACGCTGGACAAGCCCACGAGCGGGGAGGTCCGCTACGGCGGCGAGGACGTCTTCGCCCTGAGCACGAGCGCCCTCGCGGACTTCCGCAACCGCCACATCGGCTTCGTCTTCCAGTTTCACCACCTCTTGGCCGAGTTCACGGCCCTGGAGAACGTCATGCTCCCGTCCCTCATCGCGGGGACCACGCGGCGCCAGGCGCGGGCGCGGGCGGCGGAGCTCCTCGCCCAGGTGGGCCTCGCCGACCGCCAAGCGCACCGCCCCGGCGAGATGTCCGGGGGCGAGCAGCAGCGCGTGGCCATCGCCCGGGCCCTGGTCATGGAGCCGGACGTCGTTTTCGCCGACGAGCCCACGGGAAACCTGGACACGAGCACGTCTGAGGAGATACACGAGCTGCTCGTTACGCTCAACGAACGCACGGAGACCGCCTTCGTGGTCGTCACCCACAACGTCCGCCTCGCCTGGTTGATGAGCCGCCACCTGCTGCTCCGCGACGGTGAGGTCCGCCCGCTGGCCGACGACGAGGCCCCCGAGGAGTTCCTCCCGCGGCAGGGGGGCGGTCAGGCGTGAGCGGGGACCCAAGCGACAGCCCGGTGCGGTCCCACCGCGCCCTCTCCGGCGCGCGCGCACGCCACCTGGGGCTCCTGGCTGCCCTCCTCGCCACGGTGGCGCTCGCGGGCCCCCTGGCGGCACCCCGGGCCCGCGCCCAGGCCGCCGAGGACGCGCGCGTGGCCGACGGGCAGGTCGTCGCCGCCATCGAGGTCACCGGCCTCGTGCGCGTGGACCGCACGAGCGTGCGCTCCAAGATCTACACGCAGATCGGCCGCCCCCTGAACCGCGCGCGCCTGAGCGAAGACGTCAAGCGCATCTATCGAATGGGCTTCTTCGAGCAGGTGGAGGTGGGCGAGCACCCCCACGCGGACGGGGGCATCGCGCTCACCTTCCACGTCACCGAGCGGCCCACCGTCGCCAAGATCGTCTACGACGTCAGCGGCGACTCGGTGGACCTGGATGACATCAAGGGCGTCGTGGACGTGCGGCGATTCTCCGTCCTCGACGAGACGAAGCTCCAGCAGAACCTCGACAAGATCAAAGAGCTCTTCGTGGACGAGGGGCACTTCCTCGCTACGGCGCGCTACACCCTCGCGCCGGCCAAGAACAACACGGTGGTCGTGACCTTTCACGTGGCCGAGGGTGAGAAGGTCGCCGTGCGGGCCATCCACATCGTGGGCAACAAGGCCCTGAGCGAGGACGAGATCAAGGGCGTGCTCGCCACGCGCGAGGGGGGCTACTTCTCGTTCCTCACCAAGAGCGGGCAGTTCAAGCGCGAGCACTTCGAGCAGGACCTCCAGCGCATCCAGCTCCTCTACCTCACCAAGGGCTTCATCCAGGTGCAGGTGTCGGACCCCGTGGTCACGCTCTCGCCGGACAAGCGCTGGATGTCCATCACCATCCGGGTGGACGAGGGCCCCCAGTACCGCATCGGCACGCTGGACGTGGAGATGGCCGACGTCATCGGCGAGGACGGCCAGCCCCATCCCGACGAGTGGATCGTCCCGCGCGAGCGGCTGCTAGACCGCATCACGCTGCGCCAGGGCGACGTCTTCGACTATCAGCAGCTCCAGAAGGACGTCCAGGCCCTGGGCGACGCCTTCCGCGACCGCGGCTACGCGAACACGACGGTCACCTACGACCACAAGGTCCACCCCGAGGAGCGGGTGGTGGACTTCGTCTTCAAGGTCCAGAAGGGTGAGCTCGTCTACTTCCGTCGTATCGTGGTCCGAGGCAATCGCACAACGCGGGACAAGGTGATCCGCCGGGAGATGAAGGTCGACGAGGGCGACCTCTACAGCGCGCGGGGCATCCACCGCTCCAAGCGCCGCGTGGGCGTCCTGGGCTTCTTCGAGAAGGTGGACATCCACCCCCAGCCCACCGACCGCCCCGACCGCATGGACCTGGTGGTCGACGTCAAGGAGAAGCAGACCGGGACCTTCCAGGTGGGCGCCGGGTTCTCCAGCCTGGAGTCCTTCATCCTCACGGCCCAGATCTCCAAGGACAACTTCCTGGGGCGCGGCCAGACGCTCTCGGCCCAGATGACCCTGTCGGGCATCCGCCAGCTCTTCAGCCTGAGCTTCTTCGAGCCCTATTTCCTGGACACGCGCTGGACCTTCGCCTTCGACCTCTTCAACTTCCAGGAGGACTTCGTCGACTTCACGCGCTCGCGCACCGGCGGGAACATGACCTGGGGCTACCGCCTCACCGACGACCTGTCCCTGAGCCTCACCTACACGCTGGAAGGCGTGGACGCCGCGCTGCGCTCTACGGACATCGACATCAAACGTCTGCGCCAATCGGGGCGCACCAGCTCGCTCCGGGGCACCGTCTCCTACGACACCCGGAACAACCGCCTGTTCCCCTCCACCGGGCAGTACACCACGCTGTCGGTGGAGCACGCCGCCGACTGGCTGGGCAGCGAGAACCTCTTCACGCGCTTCATCGGCCGCACCCGCTGGTACTTCCCCATGTGGTGGGACATGGTGCTGAAGTTCAACGCCACCTTCGGGATCATCGCCAGCGGTGACGGCCAGCCCGTGCCCCTGTTCGAGAACTTCTTCGTGGGCGGGATCTTCACCGTCCGCGGCTTCAACCGCAACAGCATCGGGCCGCGCCTGGGCATCGCCAGCGTTCCCGACGGCTCCCTCGGCTACCTGAACACGGGCGGCGACAAGGAGTTCATCTTCAACACCGAGCTGGAGATCCCGCTCTTCCCCGAGGTGGGCATCCGCGGGGTGCTCTTCTTCGACGCCGGCAACGCCTGGGGCCTCGACCAGAACATCGACTACCACCTGCGCACCTCCGTGGGCTTCGGCTTCCGCTGGCAGTCGCCGGTGGGCCCGCTGCGCTTCGAGTGGGGTCTCCCCCTGGCCCCCCGTCCGGGCGAAAAGCCCCTGGTCTTCGAGTTCACCATCGGAAACAGCTTCTGAGCCCCCCAACCCGCGCGGACGGAGAAGGGAATCCCTCGCCTCCTCGCGGGGTTGGGACCACGACACCGCACCGCTCCCCGGGGCGGCGGGCCCTCCGGCCCTCGCCCTCCCATGACCTTGACACCGCCCGGTTGGGGGGCTATCTCAGCCGCCCACCGCGCAGGAGAAGACAACCGTGCGTAAGTCCTTGGCTATTGCCCTCGCCACCGCCCTCCTCACCCTCGCCGCCGCGGCGCCCGCCATGGCCGAGGGGCTCAAGGTGGGCGTCGTTGACATCCAGTACGTGGTCCTCAAGTCCAAGGCCGGCCAGGCCGCCAAGAAGAAGCTCAAGCGCATCTTCGACAAGAAGCAGAAGGCCCTGGACGCCGAGCAGAAGCGCCTGCTGGACATGAAGAAGAAGATCGAGAACCCCAGCGACATGGACACGCCCGAGCGCCGCAAGAAGATGGTCGTGGAGTACCAGCAGGGCGTCCTCAAGCTCCAGGAGAGCTTCGTCAAGCACCAGAAGGAGCTCCAGCAGCGTGAGGCCAAGCTCATGCAGCCCATCTTCGGAAAGCTGGGCAAGGTCCTGGACGAGTTCGCCAAGGCCAACAACTACGACCTCCTGCTGGCCCGTAGCCAGGACGGGGTGGTCTTCGCCAAGGACTCCATGGACGTGACCGAGCAGGTGCTCAAGAAGCTCGACGCCAAGTGATCCCCCTTGGGCCGCACGGCCCGGTGCTCGCCCCCGTGCAAGGGGCGACACGCGACGCCGAGGGCGCTGCCAGAGTGCTGGTCTGCGTCGCCCTGGGCGCGGGCGCGATCGCCGCGCTCTCTGGAGGGGCCTGCGGCCCCAGCGACCCGGGCCCGCCCCCGGAGGCCCCTCCCGCGCTCCGCCCGGAGGGGCAGCGCCTGCCGCCCCCCCGGACGCGTCCCCTCCCGGCGGTGCCCGAGGGCACGCTAGGGGCCGCGGGCGACGAGGCGCCCCGGGAGCCCCCCGCGCCGGCCCCCTCGGACGCCGTCGATCCCGAGCCCAACGACACGCCCGCCCAGGCCGTCCCGCTGCGCCCCGGCGTGCCCGTCTCCGGGCTCATCGCGCCCCCCGAGGATCCTCGCCACGGCGACCAAGACTGGTACGCGCTGGACGTCCCGGGGACCACGCCCGCGCTGGGCCGCGTGACCCTCACGGGTGCCTCCGACCTGGACATCGTCCTGGAGTGGGTCGCTCCGCGCCGGCACGGGAAGCCCCGCGTCATCGTGCGCGCCGACGTGAACGAGCGCCGCCCAGGCCCCGAGACCCTCACGGCCTTGAAGCTTCCGCCGGGCCGGGCCTACTTCCGGGTCCGCGAGGCGTGGTACCGAGGACGCAAGCGCACGGGCAGCACGATCCCCTACCGCCTGGAGGCCACCCTCGCCCCCTGGCGCGAGGGCACCGACGCCGAGCCCAACGACAAGCCCAAAGACGCCATCCCCCTGGCCTTCGAGGCCCTGGGTGAGGGGACCATCGGCTATGTGGACGACGTCGACCTCTGGCGCGTGGCCCTGCCGCCGTCGGTGGTGGGGCGCGCCATTCAGGTGGAGGTGGGGCGCATCCCGGGCCGCTCCGTCTGGGCCAGCGCCAAGCTCCAAGGCGCCAAGCTCGTGCTGCGCAAGGGGGGCAGCGCCAAGGGCGGCCCCTTGCGCCTGCGCGCCCTCTACATCCCTCCCCAGGCGGGCCCCCAACCGCCCCCCTTAGAGGTGCGCGTGAGCGCCGACGCCCCCTCCCCCCAGGCGTCCTATACCCTGCGGGTGAGCGCCGAGCCAACCTCCCAATCCCAAGAGGCCCTGGAGGCCGAGCCCAACAACACGCGGGCCCTGGCGAACCTGCTCCCCCGGGGCTTGGGCGAGCGCTCGGTGCTGGGCTACATCGACTGCCGTCGGGACCGCGACGTCTTCCGCCTGGAGCTCGCCGAGGAGGCCACGCTCCGCGCCACCCTGTCTCCTCCCGCGGACACCGACTTGGATCTGTCCGTATCCAGCGCCGTCACGGACGGCCCGCGCAGCAAGCCCTTCACGGCCCACGCCGGGGGCCCTGGCGCCCGGGAGGAGCTCCGGGGCGTGGGCCTCACGCCCGGCACCTGGTACGTGCAGATCCGGGGCCACGGGCGGCGAGGCTTCGACGGGCAGCACCCCTACCGCCTCCAGGTGGGGCTCGACGCGGGCACGACAGGGGCCGAGCGCGAGCCCAACGACGCGCGGGGGGACGCTGGCGTGCGCCCCCTGGTGCCCGGCACGCCCGAGCATGGCTGGATCTTCCCAGCGGGCGACGGTGACTGGTGGCGCCTGGACGTGGGCGGAGCCCCGGCGGGCTCCATCACGACCGTGCGCTTTCGCTCCCCGCCGGGGCTCGCGGTGGTCGTCCGGCTCCACGACGAGAGCGGGGTCCTGCGCGCCAAGACGGAGCCCACCGTGGGCGATGGGACCCTCACCTACTTTCTCCAGCCAGGTGTCTACTTTGTCCGGGTCAAGGCGGCCGCGCGGCGCGGCGCCAACCCCGAGGCCCCCTACGAGCTGGAGCTCCTGGGGGGCTAACCTGGTCCCCGGCGGCCCGCCTTCGGGGCGGCGCGCAGGAGGTGGTCATGAGCAGCTCGTCCCGCCACGCCGTCCGCGCGCTCCGCCTGTGGGGCGTGCCGGTGGAGGTCTCGGTGTGGTTCTTCGCCGTCGCCCTGTTCTTGGGGATGTCGGCGGGCTCGGCCGTGGGGGGGCTGCTGTGGATCGCGGCCCTCACGGTGAGCGTTCTCGCCCACGAGCTGGGGCACGCCCTCACCGCGCGCCGCTACGGGCTCGGTCCGCGCATCGTGCTCCACGGCTGGGGCGGGCTGTGTCACCACGCCCCGGCGCGCACCGAGCGCCAAGATCTGACGATCCTCGCCGCGGGGCCCGCCGCCGAGATCGCCCTGGGCTTGGGAGCCTTCCTCCTCAGCGACCTGCTGGCGACAGCGGTCCCCGCGGTGGGACGAGCCGCCCCGATCCTGCCATGGTTCCTCAACACCCTGGGCTGGATCAGCGTGGTCTGGGGGGGCGCCAACCTCGTGCCCATCTGGCCCCTGGATGGAGGGCAGATGGCCTACACGCTGCTCCAACGGCGGCGTCCGTTGGCGCAGGTCCACCAGCTCGTCCACGGCACGGGCCAGGTGCTCGCGGGCCTGGTGGCCGTGTGGGGGCTCCTGAGCCACCACCCCTTCGCCACCCTCCTGGGGGCCGTCCTAGCGTGGCAGAACTACCGGGCCTTGCGCGAACCCCCGCGCCGCCGCACGGGCCCCTGGGCGCCACCCGCGACCGGCGCCTCCCCGGCCCCCCTGGGCGGGGGCTCGCTCCGCCCCACGGCAGCCGTGCGCCTGGTGCTGCTCACGCTCGCCGGGCTCTGGGGCGCGTCCCTCGTGCTCGCGAGCTTCGACGCCACGGCCGGCGTCGTCGCCTGGGTCTACGACGAGCTGGCCCTCACGCCGGGCGACACCTTCGCGCGCCTGCACCTGTGGCAGCTCGTGAGCTACATGGGCCTCCACGACCTCCAGGGGTTGGGGCACATCGTGGGCAACCTCCTGGGGATCTGGTTCCTGGGCCCCGTCCTCGAGCGCCGCTGGGGCGCCCGGGACTTCCTCCAGTTCTTCACCCTCGCGGGCGTGGGCGCCGCGATCTGGTCCGTGCTCCTCGCCTACCTGCTTCCATCGCTGTTCTGGGAGCCGGTCGTGGGGGCCTCGGGTGGGATCGTGGCGCTCGTGGCCGCCATCTCCCTCACCATGCCGCGCGCCGAGCTGTGGCTCCTCGTGGGCGGGCGCTTGGAGGCGCGGTGGCTCATCTGGATCGTCCTGGGCCTGGACACCCTGGCGCTCGTCCTCGGCCTCGTCCCTGACATGGCCTGGCACACACACGTAGGCGGCGCCATCACCGCGTGGCTCCTCATCACCGGGAGCTGGCGGCCGCGGGTGGCCCTGGATCGCCTGCGCCTCCTGTGGCTCCGACGCGGGCGGCGGCGCCCGCCGCTGCGCGCCGTCCCGGGCGGCAAGCGGGGCCCGCTGCACTGAGCCGAGGCTGGGGCGTGCCCCTGAGACCCCGCCCAGCGCCTCCCAGCCGGGCCCAAGACACCACGGCCCGCTCCCCACGGACCGGCCCGGTGTGGCACACTGGCGCCTCCGCTGGCGGAGGTGGGAGCCCATGGGGAAGGTCCGGGAGACAAGGCCGATGAAAGAGGCCGGCGCGTGGTCTGGAAGCAGGATCCAGAACTCGGGCCGACCGGGCGCTAGCGAGGGTGACGAGCATCGAGCTTCTCGCTGGCTGGCGATCATCGCGGTCGCGTGGGGGGGCTCCGTCCTCGGGGCCTGCGAGCCGGGTGGAGGCGGAGGCAGCGTCCTCCCGACGCTGGACGGTGCGGGCGCCGACCAGGTGAGCTTCCCCGACGGGGGGCAAGGAGACACCGCAGATGGGGATCAAGGCGCCGCCGAGGTGACCTCCGACGGGATCGGTGACGGGGTGCCAGCGCCCGACGCGGCGGGACCCGACACGCCGCCCACGGACACCGCCGCGGCTGACGCGCAGCCCGGGGACACCCAGACCGCGGACGTCCTCGCCGACACGGACGCCGGTCCCCCGCCGAGCCCCACGGGCGTCCTGGGCGGCGGCGTCCTGCTCGCGGAGGTGGACTCGCCCCAGCTCAACATGGCCCTCGCTGGGGCACGGTTCACGCCCCCGGAGCCTCCGCCCCAGGGGACCCAGATCGGCCCGTGCCTGGTGGCCCTCAACGACCCCAACGCCCCCGCGCCGCCCCTGTACGGGTTCGACGCCGGCGTCATCACGATCCCCGCGACCCTCCCCCCCGTGACCCTCACGCCCACGGACGAGGGCGCCAGCGGCACGGGCTATACGTCCAACCTGCCGTCGAGCCAACAGGACCTGCTGCCGGGCGGGGGTGGGTTGGTGCAGGTGAAGGCCGCAGGCGGGGCCGATCTGGGCGCCTTCACGGTGACCGTCCAGGCTCCCCAGCAGGTGACGGTCTTCCAGCCCACGCTGGGGTTCGGGGCGGCCACGTCCACGGCGTTCGATGTCACCGTGACGTGGAACGGGGCCACGGGACCCGGCGCGGGGCACAAGGTAGTGGTCAACCTGGCGCCCCTGGACGGCAACTACCAGGTCGCTGCGGGGAAGGCGGCCACCTGCGAGGTCACGGGCGATCCGGGCTCCTTGGTGATCCCGGCCGCGGTCTTGGCGGCGGTGCGCGGCAACGCGAACAGCCTCAACACGGCGCTGGGGGTGACCCGCGTGCGCGAGGGGACGGCCGTCACGGGGAGCGCCACGGTGCGCGCCACGGTCACGCGCTCCAGCGGGGGGCTCCTCCAGCTCACGCCGTGAGCGGCGAGGGGCCGCGCTCCGGGGGGGAGCCGTTCACCCGTCGAGGATGATGGGGTCCTTTGGGTTGGGCGGCCGCGGCGCGTCATCGGGGCTGAAGATCTCCTGGTCGGTCCCCGCGCCGCTCACGGGCGGGCCGGTGGGCCGCCGCCCGCCGGGGCGCCAGGCCGACGGGCCGGAGGCCGCGGAGCCGAACGGCCCCTGCCCAAAGGAGGCCCAGCCCGCGCCGACCACGCGCGTCTTGGCGTGTCCCAGGAACCACCGGACGACCCGCGGCCGGATGAGGGCGCGCGAGGGGGGAAAGAGCAACAGGAGCCCGGTGGCGTCCGTGAGGTAGCCTGGGGTCAAGAGCAGGGCCCCCGCCACGAGGATGAGGAGCCCGTCGACGATGTCGTCGGTGGGGATGCGCCCCGCGGCGACGGCTTGGTTCATGCGCTGGAGGGCGGCGCGCCCTTCGGCCTTGGCGAGCTTCGCTCCCGCGGCGCCGGTCGCCACGCAGATGAGGATCGTCGGCAAGGTGCCGATGACGCCGCCCACCTGGATGAGGATCATGAGCTCCACCAAGGGGACGACCACGAACAGGAAGAACAGCGGCACGGGGCCTCCGGGTGGCGAGGGGAGCGGCGAACCGCAGGCCCAAGGATAGACACGAGCGCCCAGCGGTCGAGGCCGGCGGAACGAAAGCACGCGGGGACACGGACGCGAAAGCCGATGCGGATGCGGTCGCGGTCTCGGTCGCGGATGCGGATGCGATGGCTTCGGCGGACGCGCGTTCCCTCGCACGGGACTCGGCCGGGCCACCGCGGGTTGACGTGGGGGGATCGCCTCCCTAGCATCCCCCCGCTTCGCGCGGCCTCACGGGTCTGGCCCACGCCCTAGCCGCAGCGCGCCCGGCCCATGTTCCCCAGGCTGCTCGATCGCCACACCTCGGGAGGTCCCCCTGTCCTGGCTCCGCTCCAACAAAGCGCGCCTCCTGCTGACCTGGGTCCTCTCGCTGTCCTTCGTGGCCTACATCCTCAGCACCCTGGACCTGAACCAGGTGGCCCACGCCTTCGCCCGCGCCCAGGTGCTCCCCCTGGCCGTGGCCCTCGTCCTGGGCGCCTGGGTCGTCTTCCTGGGGGACTCCCTCACCCTCCGCCTGCTGTTCAACCGTTTCGTGGGGCTGACCCCTTTGCGGGAGGTCCTGAGCGTCAAGGGCGCCAGCTACTTCCTCAACGCCATCAACTACAACGCCGCCGCGGGTGGCATGGCGCTGTTCATCAGCAAGAAGCGCGGGGCCCCTTTCCTCCAGGCCCTCAGCGCGCTCCTGTGGCTGAACTTCGTGGACGTCCTCGTGCTCACCCTCATGGCCGGCGTGGGCCTCTGGCTGGGCCAGGACCTCGTCCCCGAGCAGCACCGCCGCGTCCTCGTGTGGGTCGTGCTCGGCGCCACGGGGATCTCCGCGGGAGCCCTCGCCTACTGGCGCCTGGGCTGGGACTTCTTCGTCCTGGGACGCCTGCGCTCCTGGCGCATCTTCGACGCCTTCCGGCGCGCGCAGGGTGGGGACTACCTCGTGATGATGGCCGCACGCGGCTCCTTCATCCTCCTCTACGTGGTCCTCGCCCTCGTGACCCTGCCCACCTTCGACATCCACGTGCCCTTCCTGTCGCTGCTCCTCTACGTGCCCATCCTCACCTTCGTGCAGATCGTGCCCGTGCAGGTCTCGGGCCTGGGCGCCATCCAAGAGCTGATGATCGCCTTCTACGGGCCCTACGCCGCGGCCTCCGTAT
Organism: uncultured Myxococcales bacterium; assembly: GCA_964478315.1. Taxonomy (GTDB): domain Bacteria; phylum Myxococcota_A; class UBA9042; order PHBI01; family JAAZYN01; genus CAYZID01. The sequence goes on from CAYZID010000088.1 coordinate 13,884, forward strand.
CCGATCCGCGCGCCCAGGTCTTTGCCTGGACCTTGGTCATCGGCCCGGTCATGGTCCTCATCCGCCTGGGCATCGGCTACCTCTTCATGGGCAGCGTGGCCCAGGACTTCTTCCCCGATGAGCCCCTCCCGCCTCTCACCGAGGCGACCGCAGCCCCGGACGGCGACGCGTGAGGCGCGCCGCACAGGGCGCCCCGTGAGCCCCCCCTCCCCGACCCAGCCCGAGCCGGCCGAGTCGCCCTTCGAGCGCGCCGACGCGCCAGAGGAGACCCGCACGCGCCCCAGGCTCCGCCTCCCCTGGGAGCTGGCCCTCGTCGCCACCATCTGGCTCAGCCTCTTTCCCTACAGCGCCCTGCTCAACAACCCCAACGAGCGCACGCGCGTCCTCCAAGCCCGCGCGCTGGTGGAACGCGGCTCCCTCGCCATCGGCGACACCTTCCGCGACCGCCGTGGGCTGCTCCTTGTGCGCGACCCCTACGGCAACATCTCCCCCTATCCGTTCGTCAACGACCTCGCCCTCGTGTGCACCGACCCAACCCAGTCCCCCCCGGACTGCGAGGGCAAGCTCTACCCCGCCAAGGCCCCCGGCGCCGCGCTCCTGGGCGTCCCGGCCCTGGCGCTCGCGCGCGCCGCCGGGCTCGTACCGGATGGGCCCCGGGGCGAGGCGGCCGCCACCTGGGTCCTGCGCTACGGCGGCGTGGCGCTGCCCATGCTCCTGGCCCTCGCGGCGCTGAGCAGCCTCCTGGGCCGCGCCGGACTCCCCCCGCCCCTGCGACGGCGGGTCGTCCTCGCCGCCGGGCTCGGGACGACCCTCTTCCCCTACGCCATCTCCTTCACAGGCCACGCCACGGCCAGCGGCGCCCTCCTCGGCGGGGTCTTCCTGCTGGAGCGGGCGCGGCGCCAGCGCGGCGCCCGAGGCCTCGCCTGGGCCAGCCTGGGCGGCCACGTCACGGCCTGGGCCGTGCTCTTCGAGTACCACGCGGCCATCGCCGTGGCCGTCGTGGGCGCCTGGGTGCTCCTCTCGCGTGACCGCGGCCGCCTCGTCCCCGGCTTCGCCCTGGGCGCCCTCGGCGCCCTGGCGATCCACTTCGCGGCCCACGAGGCCATGTTCGGCAGCCCCCTCAAGACCGGCCACTTCTTCCTGCTCTCCGCCCACAACCGCGCCGGCCAGGCCCACGGCTTCATGGGGATCGATGGGCTCCACGCCTGGGCGCTCCACGGCAACCTGTTCGACCCCTACGTGGGCCTCGTCCCCCTCATGCCCTGGCTGGCCGTGGGCTTCCTCGCGGGCGCCCCGTCCCTGCTCCGACGGGGGGCGGGCACGCTGCCTGTGGGGCTGGGTCGCACCCTCGTCGCGATCCCCCTGGTCTACCTCCTGTTCGTCTCCACGCTGGGCAACTGGCGCGTCATGAACGGCTGGTCCATCGGCCCCCGCTACCTGGTCCCCGCCCTCTTGCCCACGGCCTTCGTGGCCGGCGTGGGGTGGCTCCGGCTCACGCGCTGGCCCCTCGCCAGCCGTGCGCTGGCCGGGCTGGCCGCGGCCTCCGTCGTCGTCGTCTGGGCGATCACGGCGACCTTCCCTTCGCCTCCGCCCACCGCCCGCAACCCCTTCGCCGAGCTCGCGCTGCCCCTACTCAGCCAGGGCTATGGGGTGCGAAACGTGTTGCAGGGCGTGGGCGGCGTCGGGCTGTGGTTCCTGGGAGCCCTGGCCGCCGTCGCGGCCGCATGGATCGCCCTGGGGCCCCCTGGCTCTCCCCCCGAAGCCCCAACCCAGGCCCCCGCGCCGCCCCGACCTCTCGGCCCATGGGCGCGCGGGAGCCTCCCCGCCGCGGCCGCGCGCCTCGCCGCCCTCGCCGTGGCCGTCCTCTGGCTGGGCGTCTGGGCGCGCGTTCGCCCCTCGGCCCCGGCGGCCCGCGCCCAAGCGCAGGCCTACTGCAAGCAGTTCGGCGAGGGGATTCGACCGAACGGCCCACCACACCCATTCTGGTAGGCATCCCCGTCCTCCCGGCTGGGTCACGGCGGCGAGCCGCTCTCGTCGCGGCCTCCCTTTCCCGCCCGAAGCAGACCGCTCTATCATGGCCAAGCATGGCGCGGAGTACGGCCGGACGGCCGCGGCCCCACGAAGGGGGCGGCCCACCCGAGCGCGACCACGCCCAGGGAGAGGACAGCCATGAGCGACAACCGTTGGACCGAGGCCGATCTGGAGGCCCTGCTGGGGGAGGTGCGGGAGGCCCTGCTCACCTTCCTCCGCGCCCGCACCCGCCTGGAGTGGTTCAAGCAGAAGCTGCGGTGGCGCCTCACGCGCCGCTACGTCTGGCCGGGCTCCCCCGACGGCCTCCAGTCGCTTCTGGACGAGACGATCGAGCGCGACCCGGGCGTGGAGGCCTTCCTGGCCCACGTGGAGTCCCACTCCCAGCAGATCACCCAAGCCATCGAGCGCTACAACTACGCCGTGCGCCGCCACATGGAGGCCACCTTGGGCGCGCCCCTCAGCGCCTTCACGCCCGCCCAGCGGGCCGAACTCCAGCGGCGCCGCATCACCTTCCAGGGGATCCACGACGAGCTCCTCCGCCTGGGGCGCACCTTGGGCGACGACGCCCGCCCCGAGGACTTCAGCGAGCTCCTCTCCCTGCGCCTGGCCATCCTCGACGAGACCGCCCGCCAGCAGGTCTTCGGCGAGGTCTGCGCCAAGGTGGCCGCCGAGGCCGCCGACCGCGCCGAGGACATGCCCCCCGCCGAGCGTGACGCCATCGCCGTCGCCACCGAGCTCCGCCTGCGCGTGCTCGACCGCTTCCACGTCGCGCGCCTCCTCGCCGACTCCTACGAGGAAGCGCGGCGCCTCATGAACTTCGACAAGAACCTCGCGCGCTACCAAGAGCTCGCCCAGCAGCCGGGCGGCGACCCCGCCCGGGATCTAGGGCGCTCCATCCGCCTGGGCGCGCTGCGCAAGGCGCTGCTCACCCAGCTCGGCTACCTGGAAACGCTCTATCCCAAGACCGAGGGCACCCACACCGCCGAGCGGAGGGCCCTGCGCCCCCCCAAGGGCGCCAGCGGGGCAAGTTGACGCGACGCCGCCCCGAGACGGGCGCTCAGTGCGTGACCCCCCGCGCGCCCCCGGGGATGGGCAACACGGCCGCCTGGCGCACGCGGCTCGCGCGGCGGCGGCTGGGCTGGGCGCGGAGCGGCTTGGGCGGCTCATCCAACAGCGTCCGCACCCGCCGCAGGAGCTCCTCCTCGACGAGCGGCTTCTCGATGAACGCCCCGTCCATGGCGCCCAGCCCGTGGCGAACCACGGCCTCGTCGGTGTACCCCGACATGAACAGCACGCGCAGGTCGGGATCCCGCGCGCGGAGCCGCGCGGCCAACTCCGGTCCGCTTCCGCTGGGCATGACGACGTCGGACACGAGGAGCTGGAACGACTCGCCGCCCCCCGTGGCCACGCGCATGGCGTGCTTGAGGTCCCGGGCCTCCAGGACCCGATACCCCGCCGCCGTGAGCACGCGGCGCGTGAACCGCCGGACGGCGGGCTCATCCTCCACCAGCAGGATCGTCTCGTTGCCCCCCCGGGGAACAGCCGTGCCGGGCTTGTCGGGGCCCACCGACGCGCCCTGCTCCTTGGAGACCGGCAGGTAGACCTTGAAGGTCGTGCCCTTGCCCAGCTCGCTGTAGGCGTAGATGTAGCCTCCGCTCTGCTTGACGATGCCGTAAGCCGTCGAGAGGCCCAGCCCTGTGCCCTGACCGCGCTCCTTGGTGGTGAAGAAGGGCTCGTAGATGCGCGCCATGGTCTCGGCGTCCATGCCCGTGCCCGTGTCGCTCACGGCGATCATGACGTAGGGGCCCGGGGGCATCTCGCTGTGCGTGGGCCCGGCGCTGGGGTCCACCTCCACGGCCTTCGTCTCGATGACCAGGCCACCGCCCCGGGGCATGGCGTCGCGCGCGTTCACCGCCAGGTTCATGATCACCTGCTCGATCTGCCCGGGGTCGGCGCTCACGCGCGGCAGACCGCCCTCCAAGCGCGTCTGGAGCTCGATGTCCTCGCCGATGACCCGGATGAGGATCCGCTCCAGATCCTCCACGACCCGGTTGAGGTCCAGCAGCCGCGGCGCGAGCACCTGCCGACGGCTGAAGGCCAAGAGCTGGCGCGTGAGCGCCTTGGCGCGGTCCGCCGCCTTGGCCACCTCGGTCGCGTCGTCGCGGATGGGGTCGCCGGGGGCCAGCGCGCCGAGGACGAGGTTGTTGAAGCCCGAGATGGCGGTGAGCAGGTTGTTGAAGTCGTGCGCGATCCCCCCCGCGAGCCGCCCCACGGACTCCAGCCGCTGGGCCCCGCGGAAGTGATTCTCCAGCCGCGTGCGCTCGGTGACGTCGAGGATGATGGACACGGCGCCCGCCGGCCGCCCCGGCGCGTGGAGCAGCGGCGCATGGTGCCACTCGCAGACGCTCTCGCCCCCGTCGGGTCGAGGGAGGGGCACGATGAGCACGCGCTCCTGGTTGGTGCGCAGGACGTCCAAGAGCGTCTCTACCCGGAGCGACTCACCGGCGCCGAAGAGGCTGTGAGCGTCCCGCCCCAGGGCCTTGCGCTCGGGCACACCGAAGATCTCCTCCGCCGCGGGGTTCCACCCGATGACCCGCCCCTGGGCGTCCCACTCCACGACCGCGAAGGGGGCCTGCTTGAGGAGGAGCACGAGGAGCTCGTCGGCGCCCGGTCGCTGGCTCGTGACTGGCTCCGCAGCGGCGCGCCGGAGCACCACCGTGTAGGCCCCGAGCGGCCCCGTGCGAGACCCCCGGAAGGGGCGCACGTCCACATCACAGGCCACCGTCGCGCCGTCGCCGGTCACGGCGGGGACCTGCTCGCGCCCGGCCTCCCGGAGCCGCTCCGGCTGCCAGCCGGGCAGGACGTCCCCCAGCGGCAGCCCCTGGAGCCCGCGGCGGTCCCGCCTCAGCAGGACCTCCGCGCCGTCATCCCAGCCGACGATCTCTGCCCCAGCCGTGACGAGCAGGACGGCGACGTCGGGGACCGAGGCCACGGCCCCCTGAGCGACGCCCCCCTCGCGGCCCGCGCGCGAGCGACGGGCCCGAGGCCTTGGTTCCATGCGGCTGACCATGTCTGTCTCCTCGTCTCTGGAGACGCGCCCGCGTCTCCCGCTCCATCCCCGTCTCAGCCCAGCCCGCGCCGTGGCCCCCTCGTCCGGGGCATCCCCGTGCTCCGCACCTCCACCCGGTCCGCGTTGAACTCGGCCTCCTGCGCGATGTACCGAGCCCAGAGCTTCTCGTCGGCACGCTCGCCGAAGCCGCTGATGTCCACGCCAAAGCCCCCCTGCCCGTCGGGCCCGGAGCCTGGCTCCATGGACCAGACGACCTCCCCGATGAGATCCACCGACACGGGGCGGGCGTAAGTGGACACGGGGAAGCTCACGAAGATCCGCGCGCCGCGCGGCGGCGGAGCGCCCGGCGTGAGCGCAAAGAGGCCGTTGACGCTCACGTTGTAGGCGATGGCGCGCAGGCGCCGACCGCCGCCCGGTCCTTCGTACCGATAAGAGATGTTGACCCGAACGGGCAGGCGCGGGGCGCGCCGCCGCTCCACGTAAGGATCCGCCGTGACGCCCTCCGGCGGGGTCGCGGGCGCCGAGGCCGGCGCGTGGTGCTCCGCCAGGCGGTAGTAGTACCCCCCTGCCCCGGCCGGGTAGGCGGAGGGATCGTCCACCGGGGTGAGGCCCAACGTCTCCTGAACGAACGAGCGGAGCGTCGCGACCCCCGCGGTGGAGTGCAGCGCCCGGCACCGCACGGTGACGCGCGCGGTGTTGCCCTGCCGCTGGAAGGACAGGACGTCCACGAGCGCCCGCACGGGCCCGGGGTGCCGCCCGCGGTGCTCGAAGGCCACGCGCTCCTCGGCCCCGATGCGGGCGTCGCCGGCCACCGCGAGGACCAGCGTCCCGCCGGGCTCCACGCGCGTCACGAGCACGGGCACGTCGGCTCGCTGCTGGAGCAGGCGGCCGCGCGGCAGGCCCGCGCCGCCCGGCACGCCCCCGGCGCCCCGCGGCTCGTGGTGAAGTGCGTTGCTGGAACTCGCCAAGACCGTGCTCCTAAGTGGGCGTCAGACCCGTCGAGCGCGTCCGCGACGCGCCGACCGGGCTGGTTCGGCTGGTTGGGTGGCCGATGCAACGCCCATGCCACGGGGCCGGCCGCGCCCCCAGCCACGCGATCTCGCGAACGCCCCACACGCCACCTCGGGGTGGTGCGTCCCGCACGATCTCCGAGATTCTAAGCGCCGTACCGTGCCGACAACCGGAGGCATGAGGCCACCGCGCGCCCCGACGCCCCTCGACCCCGGCCGCTCCGCTCCTCGCCGCGCACCACCGGATCGGAACGGCGGCGTTCCGATCCGGAACGGTCGGCGGAGACGATCTCCGAGGCCCCGCGACGCGCCCTCCTCCCGGCACACCACCGGATCCCCCGTGGCGCGGCGCAACCCTCGGATTTCACGGGCTCGGCGCCCGGGTTTCAGGGCTGCACGCCCGAGCCCCCGAGCGGCGAGAGCGTGGCACGCCCCGTGCAGCCCGCTCCCCCGGGGCCCTGGCCCGCACCGGCGCCCGCGCGCCGCTCCCGCCCTCTCTCCGAGCCGGCAGACAGCCTCGCAGACCCACGCGGGCCGCCCCTCCAAGGAGCCATCATGAGACGCCTCGTCCACAGCCTGTCTCTTATCCACCTCCGACCCTGCCGCCCAAGAAGAAAGTGTAGCTCCCGGTGGCCGCCGTACCCTTAACACACAAGCACCATCCACCCCAGCACCGCCGCACCCGCTCT
>CAYZID010000089.1:0-20675 GCA_964478315.1 uncultured Myxococcales bacterium
CCCACACGCGGGATCCAAAGCCGAATCCCAGAGTAGGTGGCGGATCGGGGGCCCCTTGGGCGTATTGAAATCCTCCGGCGTGCGCGCATAATCGTGGGCGTTCAACCTTCGCCGCACTCCTAGGAGGTCCGCGTGCGTCTACGCCCCGTCGCCCCTCTCGCTGCCGCCCCTCGTCGTCCGGGGTCCAGGCTCGCCGCCGCCTTGTCGCTGTCGCTCGTCCTCGCGTGGGCTGGCGCGGCGCTCGGCTCGCCCAAGCTCGACATCGATCGGGTGGACGCGGACGACTTCGTGAAGTCGGGGAAGATCAAGATCTACTTCGATCTGCTGGACGACGACTTCAACGTCATCTCGGGGCTCAAGGACGACAAGGTCAAGATCCTCATCGACGGCAAGGAGGTCCCCGGGACGGTCAAGGTTGAGACCTTCGCCCAGGCGAAGGAGTGGCTCGGAGTGGCCATCCTCATGGCCGGGCACCGCTCCTATGCGGCGCTGGAGGCGAACACGGACGACGAGGGCGGCGCCGTGGAGGGGCCCCCAGAGGTCTTTGGCCTGGAGAAACAAGGCTTCTCGCGCTTCGTGCGCAAGCTCAGCGGCGACGACAAGGTCGGCGTGTACATCTACAACGAGCAGACCTGGAAGCCCATCCGCAGCTTCACGACGAACCAGACCTCGGTGGCCGACGACATCATGGAGAAGGCCAAGCTCCTGGACGCCGAGGACGAGCAGGTCAAGCAGGTCGTGGCGCCCAAGTTCTACGCGGCGGTCCGCGGTGTCGTGGAGAAGATGAAGGAGGCCATCGAGGCAGGGGACTTCCCCCGCCGCCGGGTGCTGGTCCTCATGAGCGACGGCAAGGATGCCAAGGCGGTGAAGGCCTCGCTCGCGGACAAGCAGATCAAGCGCATCGCCGAGATGGCCACGGACAACGGCATCAAGGTCTACTGCATCGGCTTCACGATGGACGACCCGGATCCCCTCACGAACCTGGGCGAGCTCGCCAGCAAGACCCACGGCATCTATCGCGAGATCAAGCCCGATCCCAAGAAGATGCTGATGATCCCCGACATCATCGAGAACATCGCCGTGGAGCTCAAGAAGCAGTACGTCGTGACCTTCACGCCCTCGGAGGACTTCAACGGGGCGGAGAAGCCGGTGAAGGTCCGCGTGGAGGTGGTCACGCCGGACAAGGAGCAAGCGGGCGGGGAGATGGAGTCGGTTCGGATCAAGGAGAAGCCCACCAACTGGGTGAAGTACCTCATCTGGGCGGGCATCATCCTCGGCTCGCTGCTGGGCATCTTCCTGCTCATCAAGCTCATCCGAGGCATCCTCGCCGCCCGCGCCAATCGGCCGGTCGAGGTCTACGAGGAGGACGAGGGCCCCGTGGGGCCTTACAAGGGCAAGCTCACGGTCACCAAGGGCAGCTACGCGGGGGCGGAGTTCTATCTCACCGAGGACGTGACGACGATCGGCTCCCTGGAGGGCAACACCATCGTCCTCGAGGAGGCCGGAGTCTCCAAGCGCCACGCGGGCATCAAGATCGAGGACATGCGCTTCGAGCTCGCGGACTTCGGCTCCACGAACGGGACCTTCGTCAACGGCAACAAGCTCACCAAGCAGTTCTTGCGCGACGGGGACAACATCAAGATCGGCGAGTGCGAGATGACCTTCACCCTCAAGTGACAGGAGCGCATCCGGGCCCCTCTCGGGGGCCCACCTTGGGCGTGGCGCGCGCGAGCGAGCCACGCCCTCTCGCGTTCTGGCCCGGGCGGTTCCACCGGTCTCCCACCTCTCCCGCGCGCCCCCAGCCCCCGGCACGGTGCCGTAAGCCCCTCGCGAGCAGCCACGCCTGGGGTGGCCGAGCCGCCGCTCCCAGATGCCGCTCCCTGCCGCCCATCGCGGCCTGCTGAGCATCCGTCCGCCCTCCAGGCTTAACCCACGGGCCCGAGAGCAGCCCCGCGGGCCGCACAGTCCTATCCCCGGCGACTCCCCCAGGGCCCGTGGGTGGCCGCGGGCTGCCGTGAACGACGCGCGTGATGGGGAGGCAGGCGTTCCGCAGGCCCCGCCACCTCGATCGGGCTACAGGTTCAGCCCCACCTTGAAGCTGTAGCTCATGACGTTGCCCAAGGCCGCCTCGAAGCCGAAGTCCGCGATACCCGCAAGCAGGCGCAGACCCAGGAGCCCCCGGTGGCGGAGGAAGTTCTGCTTGGGGAGGATGAAGGTCGTAGGACGGAGGCTCCCCGCTGTGAACCGGCCGAGCACGTGGCTGCGCGCGTGAACGAAGGTGAGCTGGTAGCCGCCGTAGGGGGTGAGCTGGATGAGCCCCCCGATCCCAAAGGCCTTGGAGATGAAGATCGACCCGCCGGAGGTCACCATGACCATGTCGCGGTTGCCCAGCAGGGTGTTCACGTGGGTGCGCACGCCGATGTCCGGTGCGTACTTGTGGCCCTCCACGAAGGCCCACTTGAGCTCCAGCGCCACGGCCCAGACGTTGGACTCGTGGAGGTGCGTGAGGATGCCGCCCATCTCAAAGGAGTATGGGAGCCCTTTGCGCACGTAGAAGTGGGAAGCCATGAGCGAGCTGGCGGGGTCGTCCACGGCCGTCTGCCAGTGACTCGATCCGGCGTCGATGTCCGTGAGCGACAGCTCGTACCCCATGTCCATGCCGAGCCCGCCCAGCGTGGATCCGGGGCCGGCAAACTTGGGCTGGAGGCTCAGGGCCAGGTCTCCAGCGAAGCTCTGGAACCCATCGCCGTCCAGGGACAGCCCTCCCCCCTCTGCGATGCTCCCGAAGGACGCGAGGTGAAAGTCGTTCCGCCCGGCGTGCGCCGATGCCGCGGGCAGCGAGATCGCGGCGGCGCAGGCGATCCCCAGGGCCGCGGCGCGCACGCCGCTCCAGGGTCCCCGACGGGACGCCCGCTTGGGTTGCGTGGGGGGTCGTCGTGTCACGGTCGTTCCTCCCGCGCCTGCAACTCCAAGGCCTCGAGGCGAGCCTCCAGCGCGGCGACTCGTTGTTCCAGTTCGGAGATGCGTCGGTGGTTGATATCCAGATGGCCCACGGTGTTCACCACGAGGTCCCAGCGCTCTTCCAGGCTCCGCTGGAGATTCTCGACCGCCCGCTGCGAGTTGTCGAGCCACTCCCGAAGCGCCTCTCCAGCGCGGGCGCGGTCCGTGGTGCCGGCGGCATCCGTCGTCCCCTCGGACAACGTCCCCTCGTCTTCCGCGGCCGCCTCACCAGCGGCCGCGGTATCATCTTCCTCGCCCCCTCCCCGACGCAGGACCTTGCGCACGGTCTCCTCCGCCTCATCTCGGAGGCTCGTCACGGGCTGGGTGATCCGCCGCTGGATGAAATCCCCGCCCGTCTGAAACAACCCTCGCAGCGTCTGCAGCGGCAGCGGCCTGCGCTCCGTGCGCTCCTTCTCCAGAAGGATCTGCGTGAGGGTCCTCGTGGTGAGGTCCTCCTTGGTCCGGTTGTCGATGATCCGGACCTCCTCCCCCCGCTCCACGAGCCGCGCGATCTCGTCATGCGTAACGTAGCGGCTGTCGGTCATGTCGTAGAGCTTGCGGTTCGCGTAGCGCTTGATGACGCGCGGCTGCGGGGAGTCAGTCATGCCACCTCCGGCCCAGGCGGGCCCTATCCTCCGAGCCGCCCGCCCGCTTGTCAACGACGTCCTCTCCCAGAGGCTGGCTGACCGCAGGGAGACGCCACCCCCACCCCCTCGGACCCGCACAGGGGCCCCAAGCCCCCAGCGAAGCGCCTCACGCCGCCCCCCCGGACGCGCTACGCGGATCCCTTCTCAGTACAAGGACTTAAACTTGAGCTCGGTGCGTCCCAGGCGGAGCCGGTCGTTGTCGATGAGCTCCTCCTTGGCCACCTGCTCATCGTTGACGAAGCTTCCGTTGGTGCTGTCGAGGTCCACGAGCATGAAGATGCCGTCCTCGTAGCGGATCACCGCATGCCGCGAAGACATGTACTGATCCGTGAGCACGATGTCCGTATCCGCCGCCGTCCCGATGATGTTCTTTCCGGGCACGAGGCGGAAGTCCTGGCCCTTGAGGGGCCCGCTCAGGCACACCACCCAGCCCACGCACTCCTTGGGGCGCTCGTCTTGAACGACCTGGATGAACTGGGTCTTCTCACCGAAGGTCGCCTCAGGCTCCGGCTCGGGCGCTGGTGCCCCACCCGAACGACCCCCGCCCTTCTTGCGTCCAAACAGTCCCATGCCCTTCTCGTCCTTCTGGACCTTGCCGCCGTCCTTCTTCGCCCCGCCCTTGGCCTTGTCCTGAGCCTTGGAGGCGACGCCCTTCGCCTTGTTCTTGGCCTTCTTGGCGGCGCCGTTGATGGCGCCGTTGATCTTCCCAGCCGCCTTGGCCCGCGCCTTCGCCTTGGCCCCGTAGACCTTCCCCTTGACGGCCGCCTGCACTGAGTTGACGCGCTGGCGCCCCAAGTTCGCGATGAAGTCCCAGACCATGACACCTAGCCCTCCGGGGCCCCCCTTCGCGGGAGGGCCCCGAGACAAACCTCGCTATTACAATGCGCCAAGCGACCGCCTCAGATCAAGGCTCGGGGCGCCCTCCGCCGTCGTTGCCCTTGGCGCCGCGGCTGGCGCTGTGCCGGGGGCCGAGGCGCGCGGCCCCCACGCCCGCTAGGCGGGCTGGTAGAACCAGAGCTTGAACATGTTGATATCACGGTCCTCCTTGATGGGCGTCTGGCGCACCGTCAAGAAGGTGTCGGTCACGTAGGCCGCGTCGATCTTGTAGATGAGGTTCCGCCACCGGAACTTCCGATCCTCCCCGTCGCACACCCAGTTGCCCGACTTCTTGCCGTTGACCGTCATCTCCGCCTCCCAGTCACCGTGCACGTAGTCCATGCGCATGATGATGTAGAGGTCCTTGTTGGGCGTGACGTTCGCCACCTCCCACTCGGCGTACCCACCCTCGTAGGCGATCCCCACGTCCTCGACGATGGTCCCGTCGGGGTACTTGAGCTTCTGGCGCGTCCGGTACTTGTCCCGCGCGTCCACGATGCGGAACTTGTGGTCCTGCTCCGAGCGCTTGTTGAGCAGGTCGATCCAGTCCACCCGCTTGAACTTCACGCCGTCGATCTCGACGAGCTCGCTCATCTCGTCGCTCTTGACCATGAACTTCTCCCAGACGGCGTCCGTGGCCAGCGCGGAGGTGTCCGCCTCGACCTTCTTCTTGCGCACGGCGCCGCCGAAGATGGACACGAGGTTCTCCGTGGACTTCCGCTGGTAGCCCACGATGTTCGTGAGGTACTCGGGCGTGAACTTCCCCTCGGCGTGCATCCCCTGCAACAGCTCCACGTGCTTCTTGAACGAGGCGAACTCCTTCTTCGAGGAGTACTGGGGGTAGTTCTCCTCGATGTCGCTCACGAGCCGGGCCTGGAGCTGGTAGAGCAGGCCCCAAAGCAAGAACAGGTTGCGCCGGTCCACGAGGTTCGCCCGCGTCATCATCTCGAGCGTGATGAACCCGTGCAGCACGTCCGAGGCCGGCAGGATCTTGAGGTTGTGGAACATGTGGCCGTAGACGTGCTTGCCATTGTCCAGCAGCTCCCAGATCTCGCGCATGATCGACGGCGAGATGGTGCTCCCCACGATGCCCGCGATGGGGACGTACCGCAGGTCGATCTCGTTCTCGCGCGGGTTGTTGGGATCCTTGGCGTCGGTGATGCGCTTGACGCCCTTGGTCATGGCGATGCGCGCGATCTCCACCTCGTGCTCGATGTCGGGCTCGGTGATGATCGCCTCGATCTTGAAGCCCTCGGACAGCCGCCGGTGCCCCTTGTACTCCAAGTTGGCGCGGTAGCTCACGAAGTCGGTGAGTTCCTCGATGTACTTGGCGACGATGTAGACCGTCTGCGGCAGCTTGAAGTCGCCGGGGTTGATGGTCTTGATCTCGGGCTCCGGCACGTAGATGTCGTTGCCCGACGCGTCGATGGCGTAGCCAGGCGCGATCTCCACGGACAGATCCGCGCGGCCCCGCGCCGCCACATGCAGCCCGCCGAGCACCGCGGGGATGACCCCAGGCCCGTGGAACAGCCGGTTGTGGAGCCGGTGCTTGTCCACGTCGTAGCGGACCACGTGGTTCCAGTCATCGGCGGTCGTCTGGAACCCCGTGAAGAAGTTGACGCGCTCAAATCCCTTCGAATCGTTTGCCATTTCTGCCCCCAGACAGAGTCACCGCCGGCCGCACCGCCAGCGCCGTGGTGTGTTACTTGCCGCCGCCCTTGGAGCGTCGCCGCTTGCCCTTGGATCCCTTACCTTTGGCGGGTGCCTGCGCCTCGTCGACCGGCCCCTCGGCGGGGCTCGGCTCCGCGGCCCCAACACCCAGGCCCACGCCGCTCACGCCGCCCACGCCGATCCCCATCCCGCCACCGATCTCCATGAACGTGCCCATCTCGCGGTTGCGCGACTCGTCGGCGAAGGCCAGGAAGTAGCTCGTGTGGGCGGGCTTCTGGAGCTGGATGATCTCGTGGATGCGGACGATCTCGTCTTCCGGCACCTCGTCCGCCGCGCGGTCCAGCCGGACCACGAAGCAGTGGGCCAAGTTCATGGGCGGGAGGATGACGGTGTCCACGCCCACCGTGGAGTGCACCCCCACGCGGAATCCCTTGAAGGGCCACTGGTTCTCTTCGACCTGAACCTGGGCCCCCGTGTAGATGCGCACGAACTCGGCGATGGCCTTGGCCGTCCCCCGGAAAGAGAACATCTGCGTGGCCGCCAGCAGCATCTTGCGGCTCTCCAGCTCGCCCCACTCGCTGTTGAGGGAGGTGGCCATCCAGCTCGCCAGCCACGGCAAGAACTCGGGGTCCGTGGTCCGCGGGTCGAAGAGCTCGTGGATCCGGTCCAGGCGCTGCCCGATCCGGTCCTGGAGGTGCTGGACGATGTAGAGGAAGCCCCGCAAGAACGAGTCCGGCGCGCGCGCGGACTCCTGGTAGGCGTTCGGGAGGAACTGCACCAAGTTCTGCCGACAGACGTGCAGCAAGATCTCCTGGTGGCGGTCCACCAGGATGCCCCCCGCCGGCGTCTGGCGGACGATCTCGTGCTCGGCAGCGTAGGCCTCGGTGTAGTGTAGGCGGATCGACTCGAAGCCAGCCGATCGCAGGACCACCAGGGCGTCGCGCCGGTTGAGGCCAACGACGTCCGGGAGGACAACGCGCCGCGGCGTCCTCGCCGCGCCCTGATCAGACGATGCGCTCATGCGCCTTCTCGACGACGGTCACGTCCACCACGAACACGAGCTGGTCGTCGCGGAGCCTCACCTGCTCCACCTCGACCCCCGTGTCTTCGTCGTAGAGGCGGATCTTGTCCACGAAGTCCACGCCATCCACCTGCTCGATGACGTGGTAGAGGTCCACCTTGAGCACCGACCTCCCGAAAGGCCACCCCTTGCCGTTGCGGAACCCGTGCAGCGGGTGGAGGAACTTGCGCACCTGACGCTCCACGTCGCGCTTGATGCGGTCGCTCGCGCCGGTGGCCAAGCGCGCGATCTCGATGCGCGCCGAGATCTCCACGTAGGAGGGGCGCACCACGTTGATGATGGTCGTCACCAGCTTGCGCTCGGACAGGTACGCCCGAACCTTCTTCAGCAGCTCGTTCGTAGGGACCGGCTTCTCGTCCAGCGAGGCGTGGAGCGCCGTGCGCGGGACGACGATGACGGAGACCTCGCCCTCCCGCGCGCTGGAAGGCAGGCACTTCACGCGGGCCACGGAGTTCGACGCCTCCATGGCGAGCCACTCGAAATCGTCCACCGTCACGGCCCGGTTCCGCGCCTTGAGCATGTGCGGCGCCCGGAGCTTGGCCTCCTCCACCGTCTCCATGTCGCACCCGCCCGAGGCCGGGTAAGGGTTCACCACGCCGTTGACGAAGGCGAGCGACTGGTCGAGCACCGTGATCGTGCCGCTGGGGACGTTGCCCAAGGCCCCGCCACCGACCTGGTACCGAGCCGCCCTGATGTTCTTCTCCCCACGCGGGGGGATCATGCCCCGCAGCCCGTCACCGAAGGAGAGCTGACCCGTGGAGACATCCTTCACATACACACGGTCGCCCGGGCCAGCGTCGAAGAAGCTCTCCACGGGCGACCAACGAACCCAGTAGCCCTCGCCGTCCTCGTCCTCGGTGACCGCGCTCTTTCCGAAGCGCGCCTCCAGGGCCTCCCGCTCCTCGCCTCGCGGCTCGTCGGGCTCCCGCACGAGGATCACCTCGCCGTCGAGCACCGGCGTGTTCGGGAACTGGTAATGCTGGTTGGGGAGCCCCCGACTGAAGCCCAACGGGACGTTCTGGTAGGTCGTCACGTTCGCCGCGTGCACGGCGTTGATGAGGATGCTGTCCACCCGCGGCGGCTCGTCGTAGCCCCCCATCTCCAGCCGCGCCCTCATCCAATAGAGGCTCTCGCCAAAGCGGCGAGACTTCCGGAAGTTCGTGGGCCCCACGAACTGGATGAACCCGCTCTGGGTGAAGTTCTCCGTGGAGTCGCGAGGCGCCAGCGGGGCCCAGGTCTTGCCGTCCCAGTACTCCCACACCACCCGCTGCTCCACGTCGCCTTCCGAGCGATCGTGGAAGGATCGCAGGGCGCTACGCCCGCCACGCTTGTCGCCAGCGACGACGTGGAAGTAGACCTTGCAAGCGTCGTTGGGGAAGGGCGCCGCCCAGCCCAGGAACAGCGTGGGCGACTCCTCGACGACCGGCTGGAAGGCCTGGAAGGGCTTGTACTCCTGGGCCGCGATGGCCGAGTGGTCCGTGTAGACGAAGTCGTTGTAGACGAAGACCTTCTCGAAGGGGTGCGACTCCTCCTGGAACTTAAACTTGAGGTCCTTCAACGTGGGCGGACGCAGCGGGTGCTCGTCCTTCCACACCCAGGTCTCCCCATCGAGCTCGTAGGTGCCCTGGGTGCCGAAGTTCCCGAGCTCCACGCGGCAGCGAATCCACCGCGCCTCGACCCCGTTGACCTCCACGACCTCCAGGTCGCGCGGGCGATGGAAGGAGATGGTCCCCGACTCCGTGAAGCACTTCGTGCCGTCCTCGAAGCCGTGGTCGCTCTCCACCTTCCCGTCGCTCCAGAGCTCCCGCCCCAGCACCTTCCACCGCTTTCCGTTGTGGTACTCCCACCGGAGCACCAGGTCCGCCGAGGGGCGCGCCGGGTCCGCCACCGTCTGGTCGCTGAGCGTGATGTCCAGCCGGATGTTCGAGTCGGGCTGCCCCAACACGTCGTCGCACGCGACATAGAAGGTCGAGTCGATGGTCGGGGCCTTGCCCAGCGGCAAGAAGTTCTTGTCGAGGTCCAGGCTCTGGAAGACGTCCCCCTCCATGTTCGCGAAGGCGGCGTCGGGCTCCACGCCCTCGCCGAGGACCTCGATGCGCGCCGTGATGCGATCGAGCAGGGTCTCGTCAGGGCTCCGGGGCACCTCGAACAGGCGTCCGCGGATCCAGAAGGTCTCCACCTCGTTCACGGTCGTCTTGTCGAAGCCCGGCGGCCCCTGGAAGGCCACCGTGTTCCGCCCGGGCTCCATGGACGGGTTCGTGAGCTCCCGCCAGCGAGAGCCATCCCAGTACTCCCACTCCAGGAGCTCGTGGAACTCGCGATCGCCAGTGGCCTGGGCCTCGAGGTGCACGAGCAGCACGGCCTCCTCCGTGAAGGCCGACAGCCGCTCGTCACCCAGGTAGAGGAAGCGCTCGATGCTGCGCGCGCCGCCGAAGACCTCGAAGCCCCCCCGACGCCCCTCCAACCAGGGCGTGTTGTCGCTGAACTGCTGCTCGTGCTGGCTCATGCAGCGAACCAGCTTGTTGTTGAACGCGAGCAGCTCCTCCTCGGTCTCGAAGGGGAGCGAGCCCTCGTCCGCCGTGCCGCTGGTCGCGAGCCGGGTGGACGCCGGGATGGTGACCTGATCGATCTTCTCGCTGATG
Source organism: uncultured Myxococcales bacterium (assembly GCA_964478315.1). Taxonomy (GTDB): domain Bacteria; phylum Myxococcota_A; class UBA9042; order PHBI01; family JAAZYN01; genus CAYZID01. Next base: position 9,918 of record CAYZID010000089.1, read on the forward strand.
TCGAAGTGGACCAGGGCGCGGGCGGGCTGCGGCGGACGCAGCCGGATCCCCATCATGTTGAGGAAGGCCAGGTAGTTCTTCTCCGGCACCTGGTTGAGCCGGTAGATGACCATCTCGGTCATCCACGCGAACAGCTCCAGCAGGGTGATGCCTGGGTCGCTGGCGTTGTAGTTGGTCCAATCAGGACAGTACTGCGGGATGAGCCGGATCGCCTCCTCAACGATGTCATCGAAGGTGCGGTCGTCCAGGTTCGGGCTTGGGATCATAGGTCTTGTTCCCTCCGCAGGTAGAACGGGTAGACCATGTTGTAGAGGTTGTTGGTCCGTCGCACCTTGTAGCGCACCGCGAGCAGGATCACGTTCTCACGCTCCGGATCGGGGTTCGCTTCCACCTCGATGTCCTCGATCCTGGGCTCCCACTTGATGAGCGCCGAGGTGACGTAGTTGGCGGCAAGGGCGCAGGTGTTGGCGTCCGCCGGGTGGAAGACGAGATCGTGAATGCGGCAACCGAACTTGGGGCGCATCATGCGCTCACCGGGCGCGCTGCCCAGGATCATCCGCACGGACTCCGCCACGCTCTGTTCGTACTCCGCCATCCGCAAGGAGCCAAACGAGTCCACCTCCAAGGGGAACCCTATCCCGCGTCCTAGGAAGTCTTTCATGCCAGCGCGCTCTCCTCGTGCCGCCGTGGTCGCTCGCCCTCGCCCCTCAGGCGAGCCGCCCCTCGAAGTACTTCCGGCAGGTTGGGCACTCCAGCCGCACGACCGCCTCGTCCACCGTCACCGCTAGCGGCCCCCCCCCACAGAAGGGGCAGTCGTGCCCCTCGGTGCGCCCGTTGACGCACTCGTCGAGGATGCTCTGAAGCTCGCTGAGCCGTTCGCTCTGGTCATCAAACATGGCTCCACCCCCGCGGACCGGTCCGGAACCCGCGCGTGATTCGGCTGCATCATAGAAGACCCGCCCCCCCTGTCAACCGACGCCCAACCCGTTGAAAACAGGTTGCAACCCACATGAGGCGGAGCGTACAGGAGGCGCTCGCGTGCGAGTTCGAACGGCCGCCTCCCCCCTCTCACACGACGACGAGCTCCCCCTCGCGGAGGCAGGGGATGATGGAGCGCTCCACGGGGAACTCATCCGGATAGTGGATGAGGCGGAGCTTGGCCCGCGTGGCCTCGGGGAGCGCGGCCAGCTTGGCGTACGGTGTGTGGATCCCCAGGTTCGTCTCGTGGACGACGAGGTCCGCCTCACTGAGCCACGCGATGAGCCCGGGATCAAAGGCCGTGTCGGCACTCACGCCCAGCGTGCGCCCCCCAGCGGACAGCCGCAGCGCAGCCGTGGGGACCGGATGGACGGTCTCCCGCGCCTCCACGCGGAACGGCCCCACGTCGATCGAACCGCCCAGGCGGAGTGCGTGCAGGTCGAAGAAGGTCTCCTGCGTCGCCACGCGCGGCTCCTCCCCAGGGTGGGCGACGAGCGACTCCATCCCGGCCCGGCAGTGCGCCGGCCAGAGCTGGGCCGCGGCCCGGGGGTGCGTGTAGACGACGGTGCGCGCGCGCTGGCGGTGGAAGTAGTTGTAGTAGGCGAACCCCTCCAACCCGGAAGCGTGATCCCCGTGAAGGTGGGTGAGGACGACGGCCTCGAAGTCCCCCACGTCGAGCGCGGCCCCGGACCGCTCGCTCGCGTCCCGCAGCATCCGCCGGATGGGGTGCGGGCAGTCCACGAGCACCCAGCGTCCATCGTACCCCACGGCCAGGCTAAACGAGTAGTGACGCGCGGTGAAGGCGTCCCCAACCCCAAGGGGGATGAACCGCAGCCCCTCGTCCGTCGCCATCTCCCCTCCTCCCGCGCCAAGGCGGGCGGCTCACACCCCAGGCGTGCCCGCCTCCCGCCCTTGAAACCACCCGAGCGCTCCCAGGACGCCGATGAACCCCACGCTCGCCAGATAGGACACGACGATCCCGATGGCGGCGACCCAGCCGATGGAGCGCAGCCCCTCGTTGCTCACGAACAGCAGCGCCCCGAAGCCCACCGCCGTCGTGGCCGAGCTCACCGCGGCGGCCCCTCCGGTGCTGCGCAACGCCAGCCCCACCCCTGCCCCTTCGCGCAGCCGGTGCACGAGGTGGATCGAGGTGTCCACGCCGATCCCGAAGATCGTCGGGAGGACGATGATGTTGAAGATGTTGAGGTGGATGTTCGCCGCGCCGAGGATCCCCAGGAAGGTCACGAAACCTGCGGTGAGGGGCAGGAAGATGGCGGCCACGTCCCGCGCGCGCCGGAGATCCAGCGACACGAGCAGGAGCACGACCAAGCCCGCCAGCCCCACGGCCCAGGGCCCCTCCTGCTGCACGACGGTGAAGGCGTCGCCCAGGATCATCCAGCTCGCCGTCCCGTAGTAGGTCTTGTCGCCCACCCGCACCGCGCCCAGCTTCCGCTGGATCTCCACGACGTGGCGGGCATCGGACTTGACCCCGTTCACGTAGAGGAGGACGTAGCGCCCCAGGCGCCCGTGGGTGTCCGTGAAGTGCTCACGCACCCAGGCCGGCAGCTCGCGCGGCCCAAAGGGCTTGGGAGACAGGTAACGCAACAAGCGGTCGGCGTCCGCAGCGTCCTGGCCCGTGAGGATGGCCCGCTTGTTCCGGATCTTCCGCCGCATCTCCGCAGCCAACGCGGCCTTGGCCGCCTGGTCGCTCGGGACGAAGCTGAAGATGGAGCGCACGTCGTTGATGAGGGGCTCGGTGGACTTGCGCGCGACCAGGGCATCGTGCAGCGCGCGCGTCTCGTCTAGCCCTCCCGTCATGTAGAGGGCCGGGCTCGTGGGCCGCTGGTCGGCCTCGCGGCGATACTTCTGCCGCAGCGCGGAGGACTTGCGGGCAGACTTGGTGCGCATCTTCCGCATGTCCGCCTCGAAGCTCAGGCGGGGGATGAACGCCGAAGACACGCCGGCCGTGAGGAGCAGCGCGGCGAGCCCCCACAGGGCGCGACGCCTGCCCCTGCCCCCCACGGCCAGCGCGTTCTCGGCCTCCGCGTGAGGCGAGCCCCCGGCGCGCTGCGCGTCCGCCCGTTCCCCCGCGCGAACCCGGCGGCGGCGCCCCAGCAGGCGCGCAAAGAGGATCTCCAGCGGGGGCAGGACGACGTACACCGTCGCCAGCGCCAAGAGCACCCCCACCCCGGCGATGAGCCCGAACTGACTGAAGCCCCGAAAGTCGAACACCGCCAAGGCGAGGAATGTCGCGGAGGTGGTGAGCGCGGCCGCCAGCATGGCACGCCCCAGCGTCCCGAGCCCCACCGGGAGGGCCTCCTCCAGCGCCAGGCCCCCGTCGAAGGCCTCGTCCACGCGGCTCGCGGCGTGGACGACGAAGTCGATGCCCAACCCCACGAGGATCGAGAAGATGAAGGCGGTGATGAGGTTCAGGTAGCCCACGGCCACCCGGGCGAAGAAGAAGGTCCAGGCGAGGCCCGCCAGGAGCGGGATGAGGGTCATGACCACGGCGCGCAGCCGCCGGAAGTAGACGATGAGCAGCGCGCCGATCCCGCCCAAGGCGATGAGCAGCGCCGTCCACAGCTCATGGCGGAGCTGGTCCACGGCGGCGGTGACGTGCGCGTAGTCGCCCTCGGTCGCGGTGGTGAGGCCCGCCCCCGGGTGCCGCCCGAGGACCGCCCCCACCACCTGCTCGATGACCCCGTTGAGCGCGCGGGTCTTCGCCGTGTCCGCCGGCTTGAAGGTCGGATACACCCGCACGGCGATGACCTGGCCGTCCGGGCTCTCGAAGTACTCCGTGAGGTCGTGGGCCCGGTAGCGGTCTCGGATCTCGTCCTCGGTGGGGATGCGGCGCTTGCCGGCCTCGGCGTCTTCCCCGTCCTTGCCCGCCGGTTTCGCCGTGGCGTCCCCCGCGGCTCCGTCCTCGTCGTCATCGAGCCCCCAGTCCTCGCCGTCCTCCTCCTCCTCGTGCGCGCGCACGGCGTCGGCGATGGCGTCGTCCACGCGCCCCTTGAGCTCTCGGACATCCTCCAGGGGGAGATAGAGCAAGGCGTTCGCCTCGAAGAACGCCGTGTCGCGCCGCCACTCCACGGAGCCGATGAGTGGCGAGCCCAGGGCCGTGAGCCCCTCGGCGATCTCCCCGGCGACTTGACGGTTCAACGCGCGGTCGGGTGAGCCGATGTAGAGCTGGAGCTTGGACCGAGAGCCCAGGGCGCGCCGAGCGGCGCGCGCGCGGACGACGTTGGGCGAGTCGTCGGGGAAGAGGTCCTCCATGTCGCTGCGGATGGCGATGCCGCCCCCGTACCAACCCGCCAAGGCCGTAAGGAGCAAGGCCGCCCCCAGCGCGGCCCAGGGACGGGCGATGAGCGCGCGCACGAGGCGCTCGGTCACGGCCCGCACCCGCGCAGACCAGCCACCCGCGTCGCCCGACGGGACGCTCACGCCGTCCCCCCGTGCTTGGCGCCACGACCACCGCGGCGCGCCCGCGCCAGGCGCTCGTAGAGCCCAAAGAGCCCCTCGAAGTGGTCGTCCATGGTCCCCACGCGCGTCGCGCAGCCCTCCGTCGCGGCCGCCGAGACGGCCCCCCGGTCCCGGTCGAGGAGGCGGAGGAGGGCCCGCGCGGCAGCCTCGGCGTCCCCAGGCGGGTACGTCTCGGCCCACCGCGGGTCCGCGAAGTCGGCGGCTCCCCCCTCCTCGGGCACGACCACGGGGAGGCCCGAGCACAGCCCCTCGGCCACCACGAGCCCGTAGGTCTCCGCCGCCGACCCGTGGAGCATCACGTCCGCGCTCGCCAGGGTGCGGGCGACCTCCTCGCGCCCGTCCAAGTAGCCGGGCATGTAGACGCCCCCCAGGGCGCGCGCGCGGCGCCGCACGAGCGCGTCGAGGGGCCCCACGCCCAGGAGCACCAACCCCACGGGGCGGCGCCGCCGCGCGCGCTCGATCGCCCGCAGCAAGGTGAAGATACGCTTCTCCGGGTGGAGCCGGCTCACCGTGACGACGAGCGCCGCATCCTCGCCGAGGCCACAGCGCCGGAGGAGCTCGCGGCGCCTGGCCGGATCGCGCTTGGCGGGGCCGAAGTGCTGCTTGTCGATGCCGAAGGGCACCGCCACGGCGTTGTCCAACCCGAAGCCCTGGAGCCGATTGGCCAACCATTCCCCGCTCACGACGGTGGCGTCGAAGCGGCGTGCGAGGCGGCATAGGTAAGCCCAGTACCACCCGAACAGCCGGTCCACCCGGCGCGCCCCCAAGGTCGCCCCCAGCAGGGTCTGCGGGTACACGGCGACCGGATCTTGGTGGAAGATGAAGGACTTGGCCGCGTCGCCCCGCCACCGAGCGGCGAACCAGCCGCCGGTCCAGGGCGAGGAGCCCTCGACGACGTCCGGGCGCTCGCGGTCCAGGGCGCGGTGCACGGCGCGCTCGTTCCACAGAATGTAGTAGCGGGGATCCGGGGGCAGCGGGGGGCCCTTCACCCAGATCACGCGCCCACCGTGCCGCTCCTCCTCGCCGTCCTCGGGGCCCGGAGCGATGACGACGATCTCGTGCCCCGCCGCCGCACCCGCCGCCAACTTCTGATTGATATAGGTCCGAACCCCTCCGCCCTGCTCGGCATAGAACTCGGCCACGTCGACGATCTTCATGCGCCCTTCATGCCACCTCGCACCCGGCCCTGGCAACCGACGCCGCCGCCGAGGAGCGCGCGTCTTCCACGGGTCGAAGCGACCGCGCGCACGCCCCTCCGGCTGCACCGGGGGCGCGTCCGCCCCCCACCGACGGCCTCCCTGACCCGCCGCGAGGGGATGCTGAAGGGGACGATGGAGCACGCATACTCCAACCGCCCCCCCCCGGCGTGTGGAGCAAGTTTACTCCAGCCGTCCCCACGGCGCGAGTCCGACCCCGGCCAGACGCCATAAGCCCCTGAGATTACGAGCCACCACGGCCCACGACAGACGGCCCCGAACTTGCATGAGGGGGAACAACGCCGCCGCGGGCCAGTCGCGGCGGCGCGCGCTCCCCACGGGGCGCGCCTCAGCTCGTTCCGCCGGAGGACACCGTGCGCATTGGCATCCTGACCGAGTTCCCCTCCCCGGCCGTCCAGTCGGGGCCGGCCATCCACACGAAGTTTCTCCAGGAGAGCCTGGAGCGCCGGGGCCACAGCGTCGTCATGATGGGCCCGGACCACAGCGATCTGGCGCCTGTCCCCACGGAGGAGTCCCAGCTCTACCCGTCCTTCCCCTACCCCACCCATCCCAAGGTACGGGTGGCCCTGCCCGGGTCCCCTCGGAAGCTCTGGGAGACGAGCCCCAAGGTGGACCTCATCCACGGACAGACCAACAGCCACATGGTCCACTACGCGCTGTGGATGCGCGAGATGTGGCAGATCCCCGTGCTCACCACGCAGACCATCGATCTGCCCCTGCACAGCCACTTCTTGCTCAGCGACAAGCTCTACGCCAACGATACGATCCGCGAGTGGTGGAAGGGGCAGGCCTACGCCATGGAGCGGAGCTTCGCGCGCCAGATGTACAGCCGGAGCGATGCCCTCATCGTCCAGAGCCGGCACCTCGTGGACTACTGGCGCGAGCGCGGCGTCACCTCCCCCATCGAGGTCGTGGGGCGCCCCATCAACCCGGCCGTGTTCTCCCGGCAGCCCACCGAGGACCCGTTCCCCGCCCACTTCCGAGTCGGTAAGCGCCTTCTCACGGTGTCGCGGCACGACCGGGAGAAGAACCTCCACGAGATGCTCCAGCTCTTTTCCGAGCACATCGCGCCCCGAGACCCGGAGGTGACGCTCACCCTCGTCGGCGACGGCCACGACCACAAGAACCTGGTGGACGAGGCGCTCGCGAGCCCCTACGCAGACCGGATCCACTTCCCGGGGGAGGCGCGTCACCAGAGCCTGGTGAACTGGTACGCGCACGCGGACGTGTTCGTCTACACGTCGCTGTCCGAGACCTTTGGCAACGTCATCAACGAGGCCTTGTGGTCCGGGCTCCCCGTGGTGGCCTACGACGACCGCAAGGGGGTCGCTGGGCAGGTCGTGGATGGGGTCAACGGGTTCCTGGTGGAGCCCAACCGCTCGCCGTCGCACGCCGAGTTCGCCAACGCCTGCCTGCGCCTGATGGGCGACCGAGCCGCCCGCCGAAAGATGGGCGAGGAGGCCGCCAACCTCGCGCGCCGGACGTCTCACCCGGACGTGATCCTCGGCCGCTTCGAGCGCATCTACGCCGAGGCCACCGAGCGCGTGCGCCGGGAGATCCCGGTGCCCCTGAGCGAGCAGAGCAGGCTCCGGCAAGTGCGGGCCTTCGCGCGCGCCTACGCCCAGTGGGGCTTCTGGAACAGCACCCTCCTGGGGTTGGCCTACACGGCCACACGTCTGGGAGCGAGCCGCACGGGTGGGGCGAGCCAACACGAGGCCGTGGTGGCCGCGGCGCGCGAGGCCGGGCGCGAGACGGCCTGGACCGTGCCCCAGCCCACGACTCCAGCGCGCCCCGCCGCCTGACGCGACGCCCTGCCCCACCCTGCCCTGCGAGGTGGGCTACCGCACGAGCCGGTAGAGCCCCAGCTCCGCCTTGGGGGTGGTGAGGGGCAACAACATCCACCGCTCCAGGGGGTAGCCGACCTCGGCGAGCAAATCCGGCAGCTCGGCGCGCACCTCACGCACGACCACGGGCTCCCAGGTCCTCCGCCTGGGGAGGGTCACGCAGTCCACGTCTCCGGGCGGGGGCGCTTCGCGGTAGGCGACGTGACAGAACAGCGGGTCGAATCGATACACCGGCCGCCCCGTGGCGCTCGCCTGGGCGAGCTGATCCGAGCGCCAGACGTCCACGCCCGGCCTCCGCCGGGCGAGCTCCACGAGCGGGTAAGCTGCCGAGGATGCCCCGACGGGCTCGCGTGGGAGCACCAGCTCGGCGCGCGTGGGGAGCGCCTCCACGGCCACCCGCCACAGCGCCAGGTTCACCGCCTCCGGGTGCTCCAAGGTGGCGTTGCGCAGCGCGCGCACCTCCCCCGCCCCCCAGGCGGCTAGCACCGCGGCGGCGAGCAAGCCCACGGCCGCGCGCACCCAAGCGGGCCCGAGCCACACCCGGCGCAGCGCGCGCCCCATGGCGACCAACCCCAGGGCTCCGAGGTAGTCGGCTGGAAGCAAGACCCAAGCCTGATAGCGTGGGAGGTTGCTCCAGGTGTCCACGGAGCCACGGGTGAGCCACACAGTAAGGGCGATCCAGCCAAACACCACGAGCGCCCCCAGAAACCCCACGCGGCTCCGCGCCAAGGTCACGCCCCCCGCGAGCGCCAGGGCCCCCCGCATGAGGGGCTCCCAGTGAGGCGCCAGGAACAGCACGCCGCTCGGGCTGAGGGGCGTCAGACCCACCCTCGTCGCCGTGGCCGTGACCAGCAGCCGCGTCCCCTGGACGAACTCCACGGTGGCCACCAGCAGACCCCCGACGACGAGAGCCGCCAGGAGCCGCGGCGAAAACCGTGAGAGGCGGCGCGAGCGGTGGGCCCAAGCGCTGCCCACGCCCACGGCGACCACGAGCGGCGCCGCCACCGGGCCCATGGCCCGAAAGCTGGCGAGCACGGCGAGGGCCAAGGAGGCGGCGAGCACGAGGCGCGCCTCTGGGCGCCGGGCGGCTGCGACCACGAGCCACAGGGTGAGCGCGGCCCACAGAAGGCCCGGAACGGTGGGGAAGGCCGCACGTCCCAGGAAGGCGACGGAAGGGTCGGTGACGAGGAGCGCGGCCGCGACGATCCCTACGACCGACCGGCGAGACAGCGTCGCCGCCGCTGCGTAGGCCGTGGGGACCAGCAGAACCCACGCGATGCGGGAAGCCCCAAAGGCCTCCCGCCCGGCCGGCGCCAGAGCGCCTAGCAGGCGGTCCAAGCCCAGGGCGGTGAACCCAAACACGTCGTGGTTCTCGTGAACCACCGAGGCGCCCACGGCCTCCGCCCACGCGATCCCGTGGGAGGACTGATAGGCCAGCACGTCGGGGGCCAGGGCGCCCGCGACGGCGACCGCCCCCGTGCCCCCCAGGAGCAGGAGCCACGGGGGAGAAGGGGTGACCTCCCCAAGCGTCTCGCGTGACAGCGCGAGCAAGAGCGCCAGCACCAGCAGCCCCCCCCAGAGCAGCCGAAGCTCCCCGGCGCGCGGGGGGAACGGCGGGCTTGGCGGTGGTCGCCCGGCGTCGGGGTCAGCCCGAGGGGGGGCACGCGGTTCGGGGTTCGGGGCTGGGGCAGCCCCGGCATCCCTCTGGGTCGAGTTGGTCAAGCGGATCGAGACGTCTCCGTCGACCCGGACGTTCCGTAGGTTGTGTCGCAGGGTCTCCACGAACCGCCGGGCAGCGGGCCCCCGGGCCCCGTCCCCTTGGGTTGTTATTTGTGGGGGCGCGCCGGGCTCCAGCCGGACGATGACCCAAGCGTCGACCGTGTCGTCCATGGGTCCCAACCCGTAGCGGAGGGCGCGCGGCTGGACCTCCAGGTGCCACAGGTGGCTCCCGCCGGCGACCTCGCTCCCCAGCGCGAAGGGGAGCGCGAGGGCCTTGCCCTGGGCCTCGGCGTCGGGACCCAAGGGGGGCCGCAAGACGAGAGCCGCCGCGAGCAGCGGGGCTAGCATGACGCCACCGGACGCGGCCCCAGCGCGCGAGGGGCGAGCGCGGGCATCAGTCCAGCACCGCGGCCGGGTCGTCCTCCCGGGGATGGAACTCGTGCCAGCCAAACTCCCGCGGGTACTCGTGCCAAGGTCCCTCGCAGACGTCGGCGAAGGAGCAGCGCTCGCAGGGCGGGCCCTTGGCCTTCCCTTCGGTCCAGCGGTAATCGGTGTAGTCCTCGATGACCATGGGGGCGTCGACGACGCACGTATCGGGGATGCGGCGCTCGACGACGGCCCACTCGTATCCCTGCATGAAGCAGTAAGGGACGGCCTCGGTGAACGCCGGGATGCCGGCGCCGCGGACGACGTCCAACGCGCGCTGGATGAAGGGCATGGCGTCCGAGAAGCGGGGGACGATCTGGTGGAAGTTCTTCTCGGCCGTGCCGGCGGGGTGCACGTAGGCGAACTGGACGTGCTGGACGCCGAGCTGGGTGAAGAGCGCACCCAGGCGCGGGAGGTCCTGGACGTTGTCACGGACGACCACGGTGTTCGTGATGACGGGCAGGCCAAGGGAGCGGACGTTGCGGATCCCCTGGACGACCTGGGCGAAGGCCCCCTCGGCCCGGACGAGCCGATCGTGCAGGGCGGGTGTGGAGCCGTGGAGGGCCGGTGACACCTCCGTGACCCCCGCCTTGGCCAGCGCGCGAGCGAAGGGCTTGTACGCGAGGCGGCGCCCATTGGTCTGGAGCTGGATCGTCTCGTAGCCCAGGCGCTTGGCGTGCTTGACGAGGTCCACGATGTCCCCGCGGACGGTAGCCTCGCCCCCGGTGAAGACGACCCCCGACGAGCGGTCTCGGTGCTGGTCGAGGATCTCGTAGACCTCGGCGGTGGTGCGATCCGCCAGCCGCTCGCGCTTATCCCCCTGTACACAGAAGACGCAGCGGTTGTTGCACGAGAAGCCGACCTTGAGGTCGAGGCGCGGGGCGGGCTTCTGGGTCACGGGGCGGGCTCCTGGGGGAGGTTTGGGCCGGCGTAGCGACGCGGAGTGTCTCTCGTGGGCGGGCTTCCCGTCCGCGCGGACACGGTAGCACGCACCCGCGACCCCGAGCACGCCGGGAGGCTCGTCTTCCGCACCCGCATCCGCATCCGCATCCGCACCCGTAACCGCAACCGCAACCGCCCCCACGCACCCACAC
>CAYZID010000090.1:0-20600 GCA_964478315.1 uncultured Myxococcales bacterium
CCTGGTGAGTTTGAGGTGTTGCTGTAGGTGTTTTTTTTTTTTTGAAGTGGAATGCGTCTTCTGAGTTTTCTGCGTTTTTCGTGGGCTCGGAGAGGTGTATAGGAGACAGGGGGGGGAGGCGCACACCTTGGGCACCAGGGCCGCTCGGTCAACGTCGTCGCGAGCGGGGCTACAGCCGCTTCCAGCGGAAGCGGTACTTCCCGGCCGTGATCTCGAAGTAGAAGCCGAAGTCGAAGGTGATCTTCCCGTCCCGCACGAGCCCCTGAGGCGGGTTCGGGAAGGGCTGGGCGCGACGCATGGCGCGCATGGCCTCGGCGTCCATGAAGTCGAGCCCCGAGTGACGGCGCATGATGAGCTGCTTGAGCCGCCCCGCCGGATCCAGGGTGACCCGGAGGATCGTGTGGCGGTCCTTGACCCCATACAAGCGCCCGGTGGGATCGCGCCGCCGGTACACCGCGTTGGGGTTCCAGTGCCGGCGCACGGCTTCCTTTACCTGGTAGAAGAAGTCCGCGAACTTGTACTTGTTGGCGTCCAGGACGGTGGAGTCGTCTCGGGGCACGTCGCGCAGATAGTCGTCGGTGGCGAAGGTGCCGTTCAGGGCCTGGATGTTGGCGAGCTCCGCCTGGGCGCTGGTCGAGGGGAGGAGGAGCTTCGCCTTGGAGCCCGCCTGGAGGACCGACTCGCTCGCCTGGGTCCCGCGGTCCGCCTCGCGGAACTTCTGACGGGGCCGCCGAAGCGCCACGTCGCGCTCCTCCTTGGGCGTCACCGTAGGCTTGGGGCTTTCGCTGTCGGGGGACTGGACGGGGGAGGGCTTGACGACTTTGGTCTTCCCGGGGGTACGGCTCTTGTCGGGGCGCGCCGTGCGGCGTGATCGAGTGCGCTTCTTGGTGCGCACGGTCCGGTCCGCCACCAGCTTCGTGTCGCTGGGCTTGGGCTGCTGCTCCTCGGGCTGGTTCACCTCCACCACCTGGGCGTCCTTGGGGAGCGGCGGCTCGGGTTGCTGCTCCTCCACGCGCTTGCGCAGGGGCACCAAGCGCCCCCGGAGGATGGCGCGCTTGGGCTTGGGGGAGGGACGCTCGAAGCCCCGATCCGTCGTCTGGAGCGCCAGCGCCCCGAACAGCGGAGCCTGCACGAGCAGCGACAGGAGCCCGAACAGGCCCCAGCGCGCCCACGGCGGCGGGCGTCTCTGTCCGGCGCGCGGGCCGCTCCCGCCTCGGGGATCGCCGCCTCTGGTCTCCGCGTCGCTGATCTTCGGTCTCCCTGACTCGCTGGGCCGGGCCGGGCCGGGGTTCAGCCTCCCGCGCCCGTTCCGAATCCCGGTTGGGGGCCACGCTTCAGCGTAGCCACCCGACCCTGGCCGCTCAAGCGTGGGGGCTCCTGGGCGGCGTGGCGGGGCGCGCGCGCCCCGGGCCAGACATCCAACAGGCTCCGGGCGTTGGAGATTCCCTTAGGAGCGTAATCCAGGTCCCGGCAGGAGCGGGCGCGAGCGAGTCAGGCGCGCCAGCGTCCCCACCACAGGGCCAGCAGCAGGAACCCTACCAGGGCGGTGAGCGGCCCCCCGGAGGTGTGGGCGGCGCCACAGCCGGAAGACCCCTTGGACGGGGGAGCCGGCGCTGGGCCGACGTCCCCGGCGCCGACCTCGGCACCCGTGGTGTCGGCGCTTGCGGCGTCGGGCGTACCCGCCCCCGTGTCCTCCGCGGAGGGCTTGTCGAAGCAGGCCGCGGCCTTGCACACCTTTCCGCTGACCGCGCAGTCGGTGTCCACCCGCGCGTAGCAGCCGGTGACCCCCTTGACGCAGGCCCACGCGACCTCGCCTTCACACCCGGACGTGCCGGCTTCGCACGTGTCTTCGCAGGCCTTCTCACACACGCCCGCGGCGTCGTTGCACGCCTCGCCCGCGCCGCAGGTCCCGCAGGAGCCCCCGCAGCCGTCGTCCCCACAGACGCGGTCGGTGCAGTCCGGGACGCACATGAGGGCGCCGCAGTCTCGGGGGTCTTGCCCCGACGGATCCTCCAGACCGGCCTCGGCGCCGCTCTGGCCGCCAGAGCAGTCGTAGAAGCCGGCGGCCTGGGACCAGCCACAGCCGGCGGGCGCGCAGGACAGCTCCTGCACCTGGTTCTTGTCGCAGTACATCAGGGTGTCTCCATCGCAGCACCCGGTGTAGCTCAACCCCGCCGGGCAGGCGGACTCGCAGGGCTGGGTGCAGTCGTTGCACTCGCACTCCCACGCCGGACCCCAGCAGATGTCCTCGGTCACCTGGTCGGTGGGCTTGCACGCGCCGCTGTAACCGCCCTCGGCGCCGCCGCAGGTTCCGTCGGTGCAGGTCCCGTCCGGCACCCAAGTGCCCGGGGTGAGGTCGGGGATCGTCCGGGTGATGCAGTGGATGGCCCCCGACCAGAAGGACAACTCCGCCGCGTCGATGCCGATGTGCTGGTAGGTGGGCATGACCTCCTCCCACTGGCTCTGGGCCAGAGCCTCGCTGTCATCCCAGTCCGAGAAGCTCGTTGTGGGCCAGAGGTTGAGGCCGTTGATGAAGGTCGAGTTGATGTAAGTGAAGGGCACCAGCCCGTCGCTCGAACTCCGGTGCCCGGGCATGATGATGCGGTGGACGGTGAAGTGGCTCCCGTCCGGCTTCACGTAGGCCTCCAAGAAGGCCGCATTGTCGTTCAGGCGCTGGGCGTTCTGTGCCTGGGGGGTTCCGTCTTGGAAGGGGGCGACGTACTCGCCCAGGAGGATCGTGTTGTCATCCACGATCTTCAGGTACATGTCGAGGTGCCCCGTACCGTCGTCGGTGATGCTGTTGGTGATGATGACGTCCTTGCACCCGAGGTACGAGGCCCAGATCTCGCGTACCTGCTCGGCGTATTCGTTGGACTGGATGTCGGCGAGGGGCGTGGTGCGGATGCTCTCGTCGCAGCCGCCTTGGTCGCAGCTCATGTAGTAGAGCTGGCGGTTGCTCGTCATGCAGATCCCGTCCGAGGTAGACTGAAACGTGCCTCCCTCCACGTTGAGGGGCATCCGATACGTGGGGACGGGGTTGGGAAGACCCAGCGAGGGCAGGGCGCGTGCCAAACGCGTGGGCGTCGCGTCGTCGTACGGGCGGTCGTAGTAGTAGCGGAAGTCCGCGAGAGCGTAGGTGTCGCTCGTGGTGTCGACGATGGGCAGGGGCCCCGAGTCGATGATCCAGATGCTGTCCAGCGGGGCCTCGATGAACCGGACCTTGGTGTCCAGGGTCGTCTGGTCCATACCGCCGTCCAGGAGGGCCGTCTTGATGGTGTCGGTGCCGTTGATCGACGTGAAGAACCAGACCTCCGCGACGGTCGCCGCGTGGATGGCGATCTCCACGGCCGTCGCCGTGCCCTCCTTGGCGAAGCCCGTGTACTCCGCCGGCCAAGACAGGACGATGGCCTTCATGGGCTCCCACTCGATCATGGGGCGGATCTGGGCGGCGTTCGCCGGCGGGACCGTGATGGCGTAGAACTCCGGGTGGGCGGCGCGGATGTCCGAGCTCTGGTCCCCCTTGAGGGGCGGGAACAGGACCCGCTTGGCCGCCGACTTCCAGCCGCTCGAGTGGTCGTACACGTAGTCGACCTTGGTGGCTCGCGCGCGCTTGGGGGAGGGCGCTTGGGCGGTAGTGCTCGCCGCGGAGGGCGTCGGGGCGGCCGGCGTGGGGCCGGCACAGCCGATGGCGAGGAGCGCCGCACTCGGGAGCACGGCGCCGAACAGGGACAGGCGCGAGGGCGTCAGCATGAACTCGTCTCCACCACGCGCGGCTCCACCTGGCCCCACGCCGATGTGGGGTGCGCGCCCTCGCGTGCGTTCAAGCAACCTACTGGTGTGCTCAGACCCCGGTCAAGCCCGGCTACGCTTTGGGCGGCAACGGGTGCCGGTGGCGGAGGTGCAGGGGAATCGAACCCCCCCAGGACGCCGGTCAGCGCCCTACAACGGTTTTGAAGACCGCGCGACCCACCAGGACCGTCGCACCTCCGCGAGGGAGACTAGGGGACCAGGTGAGGCTCGGCAAGCGCTGCTGGCTCGCGCGCGGCCGCGTCGTGGATGACACCGAACGGTCAGCCCACGCGCGGGCGCTTGTTGCGGGGGGCTGAGGCCCTTGCTATGAACCCAAACGCGCGCCGTCTCGGGTCGCCCGCCGGGGCGGTCCACCCGGGGGCTCTCGCCCCACACAGGGTCGCGCACAGGCTGCCGAGCCGAGGCCCGGCCGGGCCGCGCATCCTCCCCACGGGCGCGCAGCACGGCGGGGTTCGGCTGGCGATGACCGCGGGTGGGCTCGTGGGACTCCAGGCCGCGGGGGGATGAGCGAGGTCACGTGGAACGCATTCGCACCAAGATCGACCCGAACGGTGAGGACTTCGCCGCGAACCGCGCGGCCATGGAGGCGCTCGTCGAAGAGCTCCGGGCGCGCACGGCCAAGGTCCGCGAAGGGGGGCGCGGCGTCGCCCGCCAGCGGGAGCTGGGCAAGCTCCCCGCGCGGGAGCGCGTGGAGCGCCTGCTGGACCCCGGCACGCCGTTCTTGGAGCTGAGCCCTCTGGCCGCCTGGGAGATGTATGGCGGGGACACCCCCTCCGCCGGCGTCATCACCGGCGTGGGTCAGGTCTCGGGCGTGGAGTGCCTCATCGTCGCCAACGACGCCTCGGTGAAAGGGGGCAGCTATAGCCCCACCACCGTGAAGAAGCACCTCCGCGCCCAGGAGGTGGCGCTGGCCAACCGGCTGCCGTGCATCTACCTCGTAGACTCCGGGGGCGCCTTCCTGCCCCTCCAGGCCGAGGTCTTCCCCGACCGCGACCACTTCGGACGCATCTTCTACAATCAGGCCCAGCTCTCGGCCCTGGGGATCCCGCAGATCGCCGTGGTCATGGGCTCGTGCACGGCGGGCGGCGCCTACGTCCCCGCCATGAGCGACGAGACGATCATCGTCAAGGAGCAGGGGACGATCTTCCTGGGCGGGCCGCCCCTCGTGAAGGCCGCGACGGGCGAAGAGGTCACCGCCGAGGAGCTGGGCGGCGCCGACGTCCACACCCGCCTGTCGGGCGTGGCCGACCACTTCGCCCTGGACGACGAGGACGCCCTGCGCCGCGCGCGGTCCATCGTCTCCACGCTCAACCGCGTCAAGGAGGTCCCCCTGGACCTCGCCGCCCCCGAGGACCCTGCCTACGACCCCCGGGAGATCTACGGCGTCATCCCCAAGGACACGCGGACCCCGTACGACGTCCGCGAGGTCATCGCCCGCATCGTGGACGGCAGCAGGTTCGCCGAGTTCAAGGCCCGCTACGCGCCCACCATCGTCACGGGGTTCGCCCGTATCCACGGCTACCCCGTGGGCATCGTCGCCAACAACGGGGTGCTCTTCAGCGAGTCCGCCCTCAAGGCGGCCCACTTCATCGAGCTGTGCTCCCTGCGCAAGATCCCACTGGTCTTCCTCCAGAACATCACCGGCTTCATGGTGGGCAAGGAGTACGAGAACAGGGGGATCGCCAAGGACGGCGCGAAGATGGTCCACGCCGTCGCCACCGCCAACGTGCCCAAGTTCACGGTCATCATCGGCGGCAGCTTCGGCGCCGGGAACTACGGCATGTGCGGCCGCGCCTATGAGCCGCGGTTCCTCTACATGTGGCCCAACGCGCGGATCTCCGTCATGGGCGGTGAGCAGGCCGCTGGCGTCCTGACCACCGTGAAGGAGGACCAGCTCGCCCGCCGCGGACAGACCTGGACCGACGCCGAGCGCGAGGCCTTCCGGCGGCCCATCCTGGAGAAGTACGAGGCCGAGGGGAGTCCCTACTACGCCACGGCGCGCCTCTGGGACGACGGCATCATCGATCCCGCCGACACCCGCCGGGTCTTGGCGCTGTCTCTGTCCGCCGCCCTCAACGCCCCTATCCCTGACTGGCGCCCGGGCGTGTTCCGCATGTAGCGGGCCCGGACGCCGGTCCTCTCGAACCCCCTCGCCCCAAGGTAGCCCCGTGACCCAGCCCCCCTCTCCTCCGCTCGGATCCGACGTCGACGTCGCCGCGAGCGGACCGGGCGCAGAGGCCGTCGAGGTCGTCCACGACGGCCCCATCGTCCGCGTCTTCCTCAACCGCCCCGCCGTCCACAACGCTTTCGATGGCGCGACCATCGAGGCGCTCATCGCCGCCTTCGAGGCGGCGGCGGCCAACCCCCGGGCCCGCGTCCTCGTCCTCGGCGGTCGCGGGCGCTCCTTCTGCGCCGGAGCCGACCTCAAGTGGATGGCGGCGGCCGGGGCCCGAGACGCGGCCGGCGACGGCGACAACCTCGCCGGCGCTCGCGCCCTGGCCCGCCTGTTCGACGTGGTCAACGACAGCCCCGTCCCGGTCATCGGGCGCGTCCACGGCGCCGCCCGCGGCGGGGGCACGGGGCTCGTGGCCTGCTGCGACATCCCCGTGGCCTCGGCGCGCGCCTCCTTCGCCTTCACGGAGGCGCGCCTGGGCCTGGCGCCCGCCGTGATCTCGCCGTACGTGCTCGCCCGGGTGGGGACCGCCGCCGCGCGGGAGCTCTTCCTCACCGGCGCGCGCATCGACGCGGCGCGCGCGCGTGAGGTGGGGCTCGTCCAGTACGTGGAGGACGATGAGGCCGCTCTGGATGCGCGGGTAGACGCCCTCGCCGCGGACATCATCAAGGGCGGCCCCCGGGCCGTGGCCGCGTGCAAGCGCTTGGCTATCGAGGTGCCCCGGATGCCGCGCGAGCGGGTCTTGGCGCACACCGCGGGGGTCATCGCCGCCCTCCGCGCCAGCGAGGAGGGGCAGGAGGGCATGGCCGCCTTCCTGGCGCGCCGCCCGCCAGCCTGGGTCTTGGAGGCTCAGGGGGAGGTGGCGCTCACCGGCACCACCGAGGCCGCCGCCCCTGAGGGCCCTGGGAAGGGAGAGAGAGCGTGAGACGAGTCCTCATCGCGAACCGCGGCGAGATCGCCGTGCGTGTGGCCCGCGCCTGCCAGGCCCAGGGGCTGGAGGCCGTGGCAATCTATTCGGACGCCGACGCCACCGCGCTGCACGTGCGCGTGGCGGATCGCGCCGTGCGCGTGGGGGAGGCGGCGCCCACGGCGAGCTACCTGGACGTGGACGCCGTGCTCGCTGCGGCGGACGAGGTGGGCGCCGACGCCATCCATCCGGGATATGGGTTCCTCAGCGAGAACGCGGCGTTTGCGCGTCGCGTAGCGGCCAGTGGCCGGACCTGGGTGGGCCCGCCGCCCGAGGCCATCGAGCGCATGGGAGACAAGATCGCCGCGCGGGCGGCCATGGAGGCCGCGGGCGTGCCCGTGGTCCCGGGCAAGGCCGTCCTTACGGGCCCCGAAGCCGCGGGCGAGGACGGCGCGGCGTCCCTGGAGGCGCTCGTGGCCGCCGCCGAGGAGGTGGGCTACCCCGTGCTGGTGAAGGCCTCCGCGGGGGGAGGTGGGCACGGGATGCGGGCCGTGCACCGCCCCCAAGACCTGCGCGCGGCCATCGAGGGCGCCCGCCGGGAGGCCCTGAGCGCCTTCGGCGACGGCACCGTCTACATCGAGCGCCTCCTGGAGCGGGCGCGGCACGTGGAGATCCAGATCTTCGGCGACGTCCACGGGGGCGCCGTGCACCTCATGGAGCGCGAGTGCTCCATCCAGCGGCGCCACCAGAAGATCCTGGAGGAGTCCCCCTCGCCCGTGATGACCCCGGAGCTCCGCGACGCCATGGGCGCCGCCGCTGTCGCCGCGGCGCGCGCCGTGGGCTACGTGGGGGCCGGGACCGTGGAGTTTCTGCTGGACGAGGACGGGCACTTCTACTTCTTGGAGATGAACACGCGCCTCCAGGTGGAGCATCCCGTCACCGAGCTGGTGCTGGGCGTGGACTTGGTGCGCGCCCAGCTCGCCGTGGCGCGGGGCGAGCCGCTGCCCTGGCGCCAGGAGGACTTGCGCCCCCGGGGCCACGCCATCGAGGTGCGCCTGTACGCTGAGGACCCTCGTACGGGGTTCCTACCCTCCACGGGCCCCCTGCTGCGCTATCGGCCGCCCTCGGGGCCGGGGGTGCGCCTGGACAGCGGCTTCGAGGAGGGGGACGAGGTGTCCATGCACTACGACCCCATGCTGGCGAAGCTCATCTGTTGGGGGGAGGACCGCGCCCAGGCCATCGCTCGGCTGGATCGTGCGCTGGCAGCCTGGCAGGTGCACGGCGTGGCAACCAACTTGGGTTTTGCGCGGGCGGTTCTCGCCCACCCGGACTTCGTGCGTGGGGCTACCCACACGCGGTTCGTGGACGAGCACCTGGAGGCCCTCCTGGACGCCCTGGAACCCGCCTGTGACGACGCCCTGGTCGCCCTGGCCGTGGCCCAGGCGCTGGGCGCCGGGCGCGGCGACGGGGGGCACCCGGCGGGCGGCCGCGCGGGGCGAGGGGGCGGGGACTGGGTGAGCCCTTGGGGGGCGCTGGGACCTTGGAGGTCGCTGTCATGACGGTGCGCGTGGAGGCGTGTGGGGGACAGACGTTGGGCGTGGACGCCCGGACCCGCGCGGGGCAGCCCGAGCGGTTCACGGTGACCTTGGGCGAGCGCACGCTCGACGTGCGCGTGAGCCGCGCCCCCGATGGGACGATGCGTATCGTCTACCCGGACGGCCGCGAGGTGCGGGCCGCGGTGACGGCCGCCGCTGGGCGTCACTGGGTGTCGGTCGGCGGACACACCTGGGCCCTGGACGAGGTGGACGAGGGCGCCGCCCAGGCGGGCCAGGACGCCGCCGCGGGGGGGCTGGAGGCGCCCATGCCGGGGAAGGTGCTCCGCGTGGAGGTCCAACCGGGGGCGTCCGTGGAGGCCGGGGAGACGCTCCTCATCGTCGAGGCCATGAAGATGGAGCACGCCATCCGCGCGCCCCATGCCGGGACCGTGGCCGCCGTCCACGTGTCCGAGGGAGAGCTGGTGAGCCCCGGGCGCGCCCTCGTGGCCGTGGAGCCAGCGGGCGAGGCCGCCTCCGCGGGCGGTTCCTGAGGGGTTGACGCAGGCCCGCGCCGAGCGGGCCGCCGGAGGGCGAGCATGAGGGAGCGCGTCGAGGTGACCGAGGTGGGGCCGCGGGACGGCCTCCAGAACCAGCCGGCGGAGGTCCCCACGAAGACCAAGATCGCCCTCGTGGAGGGGCTCGCGCGGGCCGGCTTCCGGCAGATCGAGGTGTCGAGCTTCGTCCACCCCAAGCGCGTGCCGCGCATGGCGGACGCCGAGGCCGTCTTCGGCGGCCTCCGGCGGCGTGAGAAGGTGCGCTACTTGGCGCTCGTGCCGAACCTGCGCGGCTACGAGCGGGCCGTGTCGGTGGGCTGTGACGCCATCGCGCTGTTCACGGCGTCCAGCGAAGACTTCGCCCACGCCAACCTCAACATGACCATCGCGGGCAGCTTGGAGCGGTTCGCGGCCGTCGCCAAGCGCGCCCACGCGGACGGCGTGGCGGTGCGCGGGTACGTGAGCACCGTGTTCGCCTGCCCCTACGCCGGGCCCACCCCCCCGGATCAGGTCGCCCCGGTGGTCGAGCGCCTGTTCGACCTGGGGTGCTACGAGGTGAGCCTGGGTGACACGGTGGGCGTGGGGACGCCCGCCGAGGTCCACCGACTCCTGGACGCCTTGGAGCGGCGCGTCCCCCTGGACCGCCTGGTCATGCACTTCCACGACACTTGGGGCATGGGGGTCGCCAACGTCGTCGCGTCGCTCCAGCGGGGCATCCGGCGGTTCGACTCGTCCGCGGGGGGGCTGGGCGGCTGCCCCTACGCCCCCGGAGCCACCGGGAACCTCGCCACCGAGGACCTCCTCTACCTCCTGGATCACCTCGGGTACGACACGGGCGTGGACGTGGACAAGGTCGTGGACGCCGTGCACGCGCTGGCGGGGCAGCTCGGGTACGTCCTCCCGGGGCGCGTGTACCAGGCCATGGTAGCGGCGCGGGGGGCGACATGCTGACGGCGGATGGGGTGGGCCACGAGCAGTTCGTGGCTTTGTGGCGCGACGCCATGTGGAACGCCCTCACGGTGTCCGAGCGGACGCGGCTCGTGCTGGAGCTGGGGCGGAGCGCCCTCCACGCCGAGGGGCGCGCGGCGCCGCTCGCCGTGGCCTACGTCCCCTCGTCGGACACGCCCTTCGCCGTCATCCACCTGCGGGACGCCCCCGCAGACGCCGCCCAGCACGCCGCGCTGCGGGAGCGTCTGGCGGAGGTGGGCGCCACGGAGGTCTACCTCCTCGTGACCTTGGTCACGGGGCCCGAGACTTACCTCCTGGCGGCGTGGGGCGAGGGGCTGCCCCCGGAAGACGAGCCCGCCGGTGGGAGCGGCGCGGGCACGGAGGCCGTGTGGATGCGTGCCTACCGGTGGGTGCGCGGGGAGCTGGAGGAGGCCGCCCCCGTCGTGGCCCCGGACCCTTCGCAGACGGCGCTCTCGGCGCGGTTTCGCGGGCTCGTCTCCCGGCGCCACTGAGCTCGCTGGCGCGGGAGAGGCGCCGTCATGGTGGGCGCTAGGGGGCGGGATGGCGCTCAGAATGCCCGGTCACCCTGGGCGCGGATGAGGCCCACGACGTCCTCTGCGCTCAGCAGGCCCACGATCTCGCCGCCGTCCACCACGAGGGCCGTGGGCACCCCCGCGCGGCTCATGCGCGTGACGGCGTCGCGGAGGGGCTCGTCGGGGCGCGCCTCTACGAACTGGCGGTCCAAGAGGCTCGCGAGGGGAGGCAGCGCGCCCCCTTGGGCTGGGCCGTCCTCTCCGGCGGCGTTACGGGTCGCCGCCAGGGCGCGGTCGCGCTGGATGATCCCCAGGGGGCGGTCCCCGAAGAGGACCGGGAAGGCCCGGGCGCCGCTGTCTCGGCGCAGGGCGTCGACGATCTCCTCCAGGGGGGCGCTCACGTCGAACGCCCGGCGGACCAGGACCATGGCGTCCCGGACGCTGCGCTCCACGAGGACCTCCTCGATGGTCGCCACGCGCTCGCGGCCGCTGGCGCGTCCGAAGACATAGAGGCCCGCGAGCACGAGCCAGAGGTGGGGCTCGTAGAACCCGATGACCACCGCGCCCACGCCGGCGAGGCGGCTCAACCGGGCGACCACGGTGGTGGCGCGCGCGCGCCCCATCCAGCGGCTCAACGCGGCCTCGGTGATGTGCGCGCCGTCGGCCGGGTAGAGGGGGAGGAGGTTGACGAGCCCGAGCCCGAGGTTCAGCAACCCCAGGTCTCGGACGCCGTCGTAGGGCCAGAGGAGGCTCGCCGCGAGCGCGGCGGATCCCACGGCGAGGTTCACCGCGGGGCCCCCGAGGGAGGTCCACACGACGTAGGCGAGGTCGTCGCGCTCCCGCGCGGGGATGGCGCTCCCGCCCAAGACGCCCAGCTCGGCCTCGATGGTCCCCACGCCGAAGCGCCTCCGCACCAGGGCGTGTCCCAGGGCGTGGGCGAGGACGCTCGCGAAGACGGCCGTGGCTACGAGGGCGGCGGCGACGACCCGCGCGATCCCCTCGGCGGCGCCGCCCGAGGTGGGGGGCGCTTGGGGTTGGGTGGCCACGCCCACGAGGGCGATGCCCACGAGGAGAGAGGGGCGAACGGAGAGCTGGAGGCCGAAGAGGCGCCCGATGGGGATCTTCCAGGTCACGCGCGCTCCCGGGCCGGCTCAGTGCATGGCGCAGCGGATGGGGCCCTGGTCCACGAGGTCGCGCTCGAAGGCGTCGAGCTCGGCGAGGCGGCGCTCCACGCGGGCCTCGTCGTCCGAGAGCTCCCGGGCGAGTTGGACGAACAGGTCGGCGTGGCGGGCCTCCGCCTTGGCCATCCCTCCCCACAGGGCCACCAGCTCGGGGTCCGGGTGGTGCTTGGTGAGCAGGCGCAGGCGCTCGAAGCTGCGGGCCTCGATGAGCGCGCTCACCAGCAGCCGGTCGACGAGCCGCTCGGACGGCGTCCCCTTCACCTGGCCCACCAGCGCGCGGGCGTAGGGGTCCCCTCGATCGGGGCCCAGGGCGCTCCCCCGGGCCACGAGCACCTCGTGGACCGCCTGGAGGTGGTCCAGCTCCTCGCGGGCCAGGACGACCATCTCCCGCACGAGGCGGGGGTGCTCGGGATAGCGCTGGATGAGGGAGAGGGCCGTGGCGGCGGCCTTCTTCTCGCAGTGGGCGTGGTCGCGCAGGAGCTCCTCCGTGCAGGTGAGCACGTGGGCCAACCACGCGGGGTCTCGTGGGCTCTCGCGTCGTCTCATGGGCCCAGGGTCCCACGCCGCGGTGGGCGATGACAACGTCGGATCCCCCGACCGCGCGATCCCCGGGCGACGAGGGGAAGCCGCCGGGCGGCCCCGGCAGCCCCCGAGACGGCGACAGGGAGGCTGTGGGTGACCGTGGGTCTCGGGATCGTCGAGGGGAGCGTGGGCGATGAGTGACCGGCTTGGGCGGGGCGGCACACCGGTGCGCTGGCGCCCTTGGTCACGTCCTGCTAGGTTGCTGGCTGTGGGAGGCGACAAGGAGAGGCCGCGCACTCATGAAACCGCGGAATGATTGGTTCGTCCTGCTCCTGGGCGTCGTGGGAGCGGTCTATCTCTCGGCTTCGGGCGGGTGCATCGACGGAGGCCGGGTCTACGGCCTGCACGCCCCCAACGAGCTGCTGGGGCCACCGCCCGACATCCCGGATGACGGTGGGGACGTGGGGGACGTGGACGCGGACGACGCCGACGACGCCGACGTGGCCGTGGACGGGGACGCCGACCCTGGGGACGTGGTGGAGGACCTGCCTCCGGACGTGGGGGCGTGCGTCACCGACGACGATTGCGCGCCCCTGGACGACGGGGACAAGTGCAACGGCACGTGGCGTTGTGAAGCGGGGGAGTGCACGGAGGATCCCACGCCCGTGAGCTGCGACGGGGCGGGCGTGGACGTCCCGACCTGCTTCGAGCTGCGCTGCGTCCCGAGCACGGGCGCCTGCGCGCCGGTTCCGGCCCCGGCCGGCGGGAGCTGCTCCGACGGAGATCCTTGCACGATCGGAGACCACTGCGAGCAGGGCCGCTGCGTCGCGAGCGGCCAGCTCTACTGCGACGACCACAACCCCTGCACCGAGGACTCCTGCGTCGATGGGCAGTGCGCGTACGACAGCGCGCCGCTGGACGGTGCAGCGTGCGATGACGGCAACCCATGCACGATGGACGACGCGTGCGCCGTGGGGACCTGCCAGGGTGTGGGCGACTCCACCTGCGCGTGCGACACGGACGAGGACTGTGCGGCCTTCGACGACGGGCGCCTGTGCAACGGGACGCTGCGCTGCTTCAACGGGAGCTGCGTGGTGAACATCGCCTCCCTCCCCAAGTGCGACGCCGAGCTGGGGATCGAGCCGCTGGGTTGCAAGGTCGGCCGGTGCGACGAGGCGGGCGGGGGGTGCGTGGCGGAGGACCTGCCGGACGGGACCGCCTGCGACGACGGGGATCCCTGTACCGTGGGGGACGTCTGCGGCGGCGGGGTGTGCCTGGGGAGCCCGCTCGTGTGCGACGACGAGCCGTGCACGACCTCGACCTGCGTGGACGGCCTGTGCGCGCCGCGGGAGGTCGACGAGGGCGCGTGCGCCTGCGCTGAGGACGCCGACTGCGCGGCCTTCGACGACGGCGACCCGTGCAACGGGACGCTCGCCTGTGTGCGCGGGGCGTGCCGCCTCGACCCGGCCACCGTGGCCGCCGACTGCCTCGCCGAGGCCAAGGGCCCCTGCCAGGTGTGTGCACCGAACGGTGAGGGGGTCTGCACGGTCCAAGACGCGCCGGTGGGCACGGCCTGCGACGATGGGGACGCCTGCACCAGCGGCGACGCCTGCCAGGCGGGGGCTTGCGTGGGGGACGCGGTGACCTGCTCGGCGGCGGGGAGCTGCGAGCGGTCCTCGTGCCACCCGTTCGGGGGCTGCATCTTGGAGCCCGTGGGTCGCGCCTGTGATGACGGCGATCCGTGTACTGTGGAAGACGTGTGCGTGGCCGGCGAGTGCGCCGCGGGACATCCCAAGGAGTGTCCGGCGCCCAACGCCTGCACCAGCGCCACCTGCGATCCGGGGACGGGCGTGTGCGTGCCCGAGCCGGTGAGCGGCACGTGCGACGATGGCGATGCGTGCACCACCGGGGATACTTGCGTCCAGGGGGTGTGTGACGGCAAGGCTATCCTGTGCGATGACGGCAACCCCTGCACCACGGACTCGTGCGATCCCGAGCTGGGGTGCGTCTTCACGCCCGATAACGGCCTGCTGTGCGACGACGGCACCGTGTGCACGCGCGGGGATCACTGCGTCGACGGCGCGTGCGTGGGGCAGCCCGATGGCTGCGAGTGCCTGAACGCCTCGGACTGCGCCAAGTACGAGGACGGCGACCCGTGCAACGGGACCCTGTTCTGCTTGTCCGGCCACTGCGCCCTGGACCCGGCCACGGTCGTGACCTGCGACGGGACCGCCAACACCGCCTGCCGCGCCAACGTGTGCAACCCCGCTACAGGTGCCTGTGAGATGACCCCGCGCGCAGACGGCGCGGCCTGCGACGACGGCAACCCGTGCACGGCGAACGACGCCTGCGACGGCGGGGTGTGCGGCGGGCTGGAGCTGGCGTGCGATGACGGCAACCCATGCACGACAGACTCCTGCGCGCCGGACACCGGCTGCGCGCACGAGCCGGCGCCGGGCGGTGCCTGCGACGACGGCAACGACTGCACCTCGGACACGACGTGTCAGGACGACGGGACCTGTGGGGGGGGGACGAACGGCTGCCCGGCGTGCACCTCGGACGCGGACTGCGAAGGGCACGAGGATGGGGACCGGTGCAACGGGATCGTGCGGTGCCTGGACGGCGCCTGCCAGGTGGACCCGACCACGATCGTGGTCTGTCCCGATGGAGGCGATGCCTGCCGGGTGCGGGCGTGCGATCCGTCGAGCGGGGCCTGCGGATACCTCCCCCAGCGGGAGGGGCTCGCTTGCGAGGACGGTGACGCCTGCACCCAGGGTGACGTCTGTGTCGGAGGGACGTGTGTGGGCGGCGACGCGCCGGCTTGCGATGACAACCCGTGCGCGGACGGGACCTGCGCGCCCAACTCGGGGCTGTGCGTATATACGGCCAGGGCGGGGCTCTGCGAGGACGGGGAGCCGTGCACGGTAGGGGACACGTGCTTCAGCGGGGCGTGCGTTCCGGGAGGCAACGTGTGTGTGTGTGAGCAGGACGCCGACTGCGCGGTGTTCAACGAGGATCGCTGCGCGGGGTCCATGGTGTGCGTGGACGGGGCCTGCGTCCTGGAGCCGGGGACGGAGGTCCAGTGCGGGGGGCCGGACGACGCGCCCTGCGCCTACAGCGTATGTGATCCGGCGACCGGGTCCTGCGTGGACCTGGTCTTGGGCCCGGGCGTGGAGTGCGATGACGGCGACGCGTGCACGGTCCACGGGCGCTGCGACGCCGACCAGCAGTGCGTGAGCACCCCCCGCGACTGTGATGACGGGGACCCCTGCACGGTGGACGCCTGCGACCCCGCGGTGGGGTGCACCCACGTCCAGGCGGACGCGGGCGCGGCGTGCGATGACGGCGACCCATGCACCGAGGGAACCACCTGCTTGGGCGGCGCCTGCACCGGCGGAGACAACGTCTGCGAGTGCGCCTCCAAGACCGACTGTCCCCAGGACGAGGATGTGTGCTCCGGCGTCTACGCCTGCGTGGCGGGCAAGTGCGTCAAGGACAGCCCCATCGTGTGCCCCACTGCGGCCAACCCGTGCCGCCCCACGGTGTGCGATCCCGCCGTGGGCCAGTGCGTGCTGTCCACCGCCGACAACGGCACGCCCTGCGACGATGGAAACCTGTGCACGGCGGACGACTTCTGCTTCAACGGCGTGTGCACTGGCAACAAGGTCTCCTGCGACGACGGCAACCCCTGCACGGCGGACACCTGCCAGGGGGGCGTGTGCTCCAGCGAGCCTCTTGACGGGGTGGCCTGCGATGACGGGGACGAGTGCACGAAGCTGGAGCAGTGCCACCAGGGGGTGTGTGGGGGAGGCGTCAACGTCTGCACCTGCGCGACCGACGCCCAGTGCGCCGTCTTCGACGACGGGGATCGCTGCAACGGCGTGTGGCGCTGCGTGGAGGGGTTCTGCGAGGCGGTGCCGGACTCGGAGGTCATCTGCCTGGATGACGACCCGTATGACTGCCTGGACCCGGCGTGCGACCCGGACACCGGCGAGTGCGTGTTCACCAAGCGGCCCAACCACGAGGCGTGCGATGACGGAGACGCTTGCACGGCGGGCGACCAATGTACGCTGAGCGGCGATTGCGAGGGCGTCGTGGCGGTGACCTGCGACGACCCGAACCCCGACGACTGCATGAGTTCGGTGTGCGACCCCCGGCTGGGCGCGTGCGTGCCCCGTCCCCTGCCCGATGGGACGAGCTGTGACGACGAGGACGACTGCACGCAGGGCGACGCCTGCGCCGCGGGCGCTTGCACCGGGGCACCCGTGGACTGCGACGACGGCAACCCGTGCACGGCCAACGGTTGCGTCGCCAAGGGGGGGTGCTACGCCACGGTGCTCTTTGGTCCGTGCGATGACGGGAACCCATGCACGGATACCGGTCTTTGCGTCTCCGGCCAGTGCCAGGGGGGCGCGTCGCTGTGCGAGTGCACGACCGACGCGGACTGCGACTTCCTGGAGGCCGACCGGTGCGCCGGGACTTGGAGCTGCGTGAACAACCAGTGCCAGCATGACGCCCTGAGCGTCGTGACCTGCCAGGCCGACCCGGAGCAGCCCTGCAAGGACCCCATGTGCGAGCCCTCCACCGGGCTCTGCAGGCTGGTGGACGCGCCCAACGGGCGGAGCTGCGACGACGGCGATCCCTGCACGGTGGACGATAGGTGCCTCCAGGGAGTCTGCGGGGGGCAGCCCACGAGGGCCTGCGACGACGGCAACCCGTGCACCGAGGATCTCTGTGACTCCGTGGACGGCTCGTGCTCCCACTCGCCGCTGCCCAACCACACGCCGTGCGACGACGGGATCGCGTGCAACACGCCCAGCGTGTGCTCCGACGCCCAGTGCGTCCCCGGCCTGTCCGGCCCGTGCCCGTGCACGTCGGACGAGGACTGCGCCGCCTTCGAGGACGGCGATCTTTGCAACGGGACGCTCATCTGCAGTCCGAGCGGCCAGTGCGTCACGGACGCGGCGACGGTCGTGGTCTGCGCCCCCGATCCCACGGGGTGCTCCGTGCCCACGTGTGAGCCATCCTCGGGGCAGTGCGTACCTCTGGGCCGGCCGGACGGGATCGGGTGCGATGACGGCGACGTCTGCACCTACGGAGACCGGTGTCAGGCTGGGGTGTGCAAGGGCATCGAGAGGGACTGCGATGACGGCGACCCGTGCACGGCGGACCAGTGTGACCCGGTGCTCGGGTGCATCCACCTCGCGTTCTCTGGGCCTTGCGACGATGGGGATCCGTGCACGGTGGACGACGTCTGTGTGGACGGGGTCTGCGATGGGGCGCCCAACCCCTGCGACGACGGCAACGAGTGCACGGTGGACGTCTGCCAGGCCACGAGCGGCTGCGTGAACGTCCCCAAGCCGGGGACGCCGCCCTGCGAGGACGGGCTCGCTTGTACCGACGCGCGGTGCATCCAGGGGACGTGCGTGTCCATGTCCGACCCGGACTGCGTCACCGACTGCGCAGGCCAACTCAACGGGACGCCTTGTGACGACGGGGATCCCTGCACGCGCACCGAGCAGTGTGTCAACGGTGTGTGCTCGGGGCTGGCCGTGGACTGCTCGGCGCTGGACGGGCCGTGTACCCAGGGCGTGTGCAACGCGCTGAGCGGGGTGTGTGAGCCGAGCCCCATCGCGGAGGGGCAGGTGTGTGACGACGGGGATCCCTGCACGGAAGGGGACCGATGCGCCGCCGGGGTGTGCTCCGGCGATGCGGTCACGTGCTCCACGGCGGCCCCTTGCAAGGAGGCGGCCTGCGTCCCGGGCGTGGGCTGCGTGGAGAACGAGGTGACGGGCGCTTGTGACGACGGGGTGGCGTGCACCGTCGAGGACCGCTGCGCCGGAGGCGGCTGCACCGGCGTGCTCCGGGAGGGGCTGTACGAGGGCTTCGAGAGCGGCACCGCCGAGGGGTGGACGTTCACCTCCACCGGCGCCATGGCCGGCTGGCAGGTGGCGGGCTTCGACGCCCTGTCGCCTCCCTTCGCCCTGTATGCTGGGAACCCGCACACCGGGACCGCCGAGGATCCGGTCGGCGCGTGGAGCGCCACGGCGACGCGGATCGTCGACGAGGTCCCCGCCGAGGCGCTGGCGGCGGAGCTCCAGCTCGCCGTGCGCGTGGACGTCCAGGACGCCGGGTGCGACGCGGACGTCTTGACCGTGCTGGTGAACGGCGCGTCCGTCTTCAGTCGCTGCGACGGGACGGGGGGGCAGTTCGTGCCCGTCGTCGTGAACCTCACGGCCTACGCCGATGCGCCCGTGGAGGTGGCGCTGGTCTTTGACACGATGACCGCTACCAAGAACGGCGGCGCGGGAGTCTTCGTGGACGACTTCGAGGTGTCTTGGTCGTGCCCGGTGGCGCCCGCGGGCTCCGGGAACTGAGGGGGGGGGATGATGCACTCCGACAACGCGACCTTCCGCGCTCGCCCGCGCTCGCGGGCCCTCGTCGCGGCCTCCCTGGCCGTCGCCTCCCTCGTGGCGCAGGGCGGGGCGGCCCGCGCCGGGGCGAACGTGAACGCCTTCGAGCCCTCGGCCTTCACCGAGGATCTCCCCAGCGTGGGGACCACGAACATCGGGACGCCGCTGACCTTGCGGTTGGGGTTGCTGGCCCACTACGCCGTGAACCCGTTGGGCTTCGTGGGGACGGACGACTACGGTCGCCACCCCGTGGAGGAGACGCTGTCCGGGCGCCTGAGCACGGACCTCATGGTGGCCTTCGCGCCCTTCGAGTACATGGACATCGGCGTCACCATGCCCTTCGTCATGAGCCAGACGGGGACGGTGGAGGCCAAGCGCTTCTCGGGGCTCCCCGATCCCAGCGGCTTCGCCCTGGGCGACCTCCGGCTCGCGGTGCGCGGCACCTTCCTTAAGACCGGCGTCTTTCGGCTGGGGCTCCAGGCGGACGGGGCCTTCCCCACCGGGGACGCGGCCAAGCTCACCGGGGGCGGCTTCGGAGGTGGGGCGAAGTTGCTCCTCGACGTGCACGCTGGGCCCGTGTTGGTGGCGCTGAACATGGGGGGCTTCTTTCAGGGCGAGCAGGACCTGGGCCCCATCCGCGTGGGCAGCGCCCTGACCTTTGGGGCGGGCGTGTCCTACTCGGTGCTCCCCGTCCTGGACATCCAAGGCGAGAGCTACGGCCGCGCGCTGTTGTCCGACCTGTTCGGGCGCTCGACGACCCAGCTCGAGGCCCTGCTCGCCGTGCGGTATCGGCCCATCCCAGACCTGGCCTTGGGGCTCGGGGGCGGCGGGGGGACGCCCATCGTCGCTGGCTACGGGACCAGCCAGATGCGCTTCTTTGCGGACGTCCGCTGGCTCCAGCAGCCCTCCGCGGACAGCGACGGCGACGGGCTGGATGACGACGAGGATGCGTGCCCCATGCTGCCCGAGGACGTGGATGGCTTCGAAGACGGCGACGGGTGTCCCGATCCGGACAACGACGGCGACGGCGTCCTCGACGTGGACGACAAGTGCCCGAACGACGTGGAGGACAAGGACGGCTTCCAGGACGACGACGGTTGCCCCGACGTGGACAACGATGGCGACGGGGTGCCCGACGCGACGGACAAGTGCCCGGGCGAGGCCGAGGACGAGGACGGGTTCCAGGACGACGACGGCTGCCCCGACGTGGACAACGACGGCGACGGGATCCCGGATGCTCAGGACAAGTGCCGGGACGCCGCCGAGACCAAGAATGGCTACCGCGACGACGACGGTTGCCCCGACTTCCCGGGCGTCCACGTGGAGGGCGACCGCATCGAGCTGGACAAGCCCATCAGGTGGAAGAAGGGCAAGGTCAAGCTGGCCGAGGAGTACGTGCCGGGGCTTCGCTCCATGGCGCGCCTCATCAAGGCGAACCCCTCGTGGAGCAAGGTCATCATCAAGGTCTACACGGACGACCGCGGTAAGGAGGCCAAGCTCTACGACCTCTCGGCCCAGCGCGGCCAGCAGATTCAGCAGCTCCTCATCACCGAGGGCGTGCCCTTCCGGCGGCTGCGGGTCAAGGGGATGGGCCCCGAGGATCCCAAGTTCGACAACGGCACCAAGGCGGGCCGGGCCAAGAACAACCGGGTCGAGTTCATCATCAAGAAATGACCCCGGCGCGTGCCGTGTGTGGGAGAGAGGGGGCGCCGCCGCTCGCCGCGCTCCCACGCGCCCCGTCCCCGGGGCTCCCGCGCTTCGCGCCGGTGTCCACCACTCGCCCGGAGGATCCAGACCCCAGCTCCACAGGGACGCGTGGGGCTGGGTCCCAGATCCGCCACCTGCTCTGCGGACCGAGGCGCAGGAGGCCGCGCTTGGGCAAGGAGACAAGCGGCTGGGCGCGGAGGCGTGGCCGCGTCACGTCGAGCACCCAGACGTGCAGCTCGACGCCGCCCACACGCGGGATCCAAAGCCGAATCCCAGAGTAGGTGGCGGATCTGGGTGGGTTGTGGCCCCTGGGGCCC
>CAYZID010000091.1:0-20577 GCA_964478315.1 uncultured Myxococcales bacterium
GCCCAAACGCGGCCTCCTGCGCCTCGGTCCGCAGAGCAGGTGGCGGATCTGGGCTACGTCGATGGCCCGGCAGCGCGCCCCAGCCTCCAAGAGTGGGTGACCACGCGCCGCGCACCCTCCTTGCTCGTCATCGTCCTGAGAAGCTCCCCACCGCGGCTCGGTCCGCCCCTCCTGGACCGGAGATCTATGCCAGGACGTAGTGCCAGGGTTCTCGCTTCGTGCCGGACTTGTCCTTCAGGGGACGCTTGATGTTGAACGCGGCAAAGACCGCATCCCACTCGTTCGTGTCCTGGGCGATGCCCCCGTTGGGCAGACGCCACGTCAGCTTCACATCTACGGCCAAGCCGGTCGCGTGCCTCGTCACGGAGAGCCCACCATTCAGGTTGTTGGGTAGACGATGGTTGTCACCGAAGGCGTAGCCCTCCGCGGCCATGCTCTCGTCCTCCTTGCGCCACTTGCTGGCGTTCTTGGCGACGTCCTCCCAGTCCCAACCCTCTTCGTACCATAGGTTCCCGTCGAGGTCCTTGCCCCCGGGGAGGGCCTTCAAAGCTGCCATCGTGACGTTTGATCGTGACTGGAACTCATCCTCGGACTTGTCCCGGTTGTCCTTCTTGCGGACGTTCTTGGGCTTAGCGTGATGAATCTCGTAGGCCACCGACCAGCGATGTGCCAGCTTCGGAGAGCGCATGCCGTTCGTGTAGGAGACCGAGTCCAACAGCTCGTTGGCGTTGGCCCAGTCGATCAGCTTCTTGACGTTTGCCAGGAGCGCCCCAGAGACTTGTTTCCCGTCGGCGACTTGGGCGTAGTGCGGGCCGAAAGAGGGCGAGGCCTTGGGGCGGTTCTTGAACTTTTTCTTCACTCCCGCGATCTTGTCGCTGACCCCTGAGATGATCTTGTCTCGCCCGGAGGTGTCCCCCAACTTGTCTACCACCATGTTGGACAACGCGGTCCACACATCGTCAGCCGCCTTGATCGAGTTGCCCTCGGCGGAGACCACCTGAACGATCTCTTGGACCTTTGAGTTCGGGAGCGGCTTCCCCTTAGCTGCGATGATCTTGAGCTTGGTCCCCTTGGGGATCTTCTTCCCACCCTTCGGTGCATTCAGCGTCTTTGGGTCCCGATAAAGCGCGTTGGGGTCCGTGACGCGCATGATGTCTTGCGCGTAGGGGGCAGCGCTCTGCTCCAGCACCTGGTTGTCGTTGCCGGCCGCTTGCCGCTTGGAGGTCGACCCATCGTCGCCAGACGGGACCGACCAGCGCTTCCTCCAATCGAACGGATTGTCCAGCGCCTCGTTGTCGTCCGTCGACGTTAGGGCATATGGAGGGAGGGGCCCGTTGCCCGAGGTCTGGCTATGCCCCTTGTGGTCTTGTCCGTTGGCTCGGGGGCTCGCGCTGGCCAGCGTCGGGTATTTTGCCGCTACGTCCACGGCCACGTCGATAGCCTTGGCTAGCGTCATGGCCTCCTCCAGCAAGACGGCGGTCGTCGCCACTTGCGCGTAGCCGACCATTCGCTCCAGCCAGGTCTCAGCGGCCGCTACCACGCTGGTCTGGACGGGTCGCGCGAGCTTGATGGTCGCCACGGTGGGCGCAGTGTGACCGTCCAGGTTTCGCTTGCCCGCCTCGCTCTGGTACACGGCCTCGATGGTCTCCAGCCTCCTGGGGTCTTGAGCGAGCCTCTGGTACTTCTCGAGTGACGGTGGGTTGGGCTTGGCCCCCCCCTTGTCCTTCGCCACCTGCTTGTCGTTGGTACCGCGGTCATCTGCACGCTCTGGCAGCGCCTGCCCCTTGAACAGCTTACCAATATCTGCGTACCCCACCGTCTTCCCGTTGATGTTGGAGCCGCTTGGTGCAGACGACGGGCGTGTCTTGTCTAAGTCCTTCCCTGGTCCCGAGAGGTACTTGGTCAGCTTCGTCTTGCGGGCAAACCCCTCCCTAAACTTGGCCTCCGTGTCCGCCGTCCAGTTGGCCGGTGCCCAGAGGTCCTTCGCAGACCCCTTGTCCAGTTCGGCGACCGTGGCTTGGGCGAGGTCTCGGGCCCCTGTCGCCCCTTGTCCATTGATCGCGTAGGCGAAGAGCCCTCGTCCGGCCTCCGACCAGACGTAGTCGTAGACCTTCTTCTTGGGAGGCTTGGTGAAGGTCGCCTTCGCCGCCGCGCCGAAGAAGCTCTTCTTCTTCACCAGGACGGTGGCCGCCTGCACCCGCGGATCCGTGAACGCCGCTGAGATCGCGGCCAGCTTCAAGGGCTCCAAGCGCATGACCAGGGCCGCGGCATTGTGGAGGGAGGTCTTGGTCAGGAGCTTCGTGATGTTCGTCTTTGCGAGCCCGAGTCTCTTCTCCCACTCGGCCTTGAGCTTCTTGGACTCCTTGTCGGTCTTCCCTGCGTAGGACTTGACCTTGGCCTCACACGTCTTGACCTCGGCCTGGGGGTCGACGTTGTGCGACGCATAGATGCTGAGGACTTCCTTGGCATCGATGTTTTCGCCCGTCTTGTACACCTTGCCCGTGGGCTGGCTCTTGACCTTGAACCCCCACCCCTTGTCGGCGCCGTATCCCTTGGCTTGGATAAGCTCGATCCCGGCCGAACGGAGGAACTGGAAGATGTCCTCGTTCTCCTTGTACTTCGACAGGGGGCCGACGGCGTTCGCGAGGTTGTTGTGATCGTATCTCTCGTTCTCCTGCATCCCGATGAGTTGGTAGTTCCCTGCCGAGACAAAGGCTCGGTCGTAGGCGTTGATGGCTGCGTAGCCGATGCTTCCGCTCTCTCGGTTCGCCTCACCGAACAGCATCTGCTGCTCGGTCTTGGACAGACCTAGCTTCTCCAGGTCCTTCTCGCTCAGGTGTCCTACGCGTTCGCCGTTGGCCCCTGTCGTGCCGACCTTCTTATCGCCGATGAGGACCTTCTCGGTTACCCACCCGCCCATGAACGAGTTGCTCTTGTAGCGACTCGATGTGTTGGCCATCCACGTGTACCTGAACACGATCGTGCGTCCGCCGATCTTTACGGACACTCGCTGCTTGTCGATCACATAGGTCGGCGGGGATGGCGTGTAGACGACCTCCTCAGCTCCTTCGAACCCTGGGACCGGCACGCCCTTGTCGTCCTGACTCAGGGCAGCGAAGTCCGCGTCCGTGGGCCCGGGGGGCGCCGGCATAAGGTTCTGCTTCGCCTGCTCGCGGTAGGTCGTAGCCACGGTCTTCGTGATGAGGCCGGCCTTCTCTGCCGCTGATATGGACGACAGCGCGGCGTCGTAGTGCGGCTGGGACCGGTCGTTTGCTAGGAGGTTGCTGATGATCGTCTTGGCGCGGGAGCTGATGTCGGCCTCCATGGACTGACCGTGGCCGCCCGCGGCGATGAGCGGCGCCACGAACTGCGTCTGGATCTCGGCCAGCAGCTCGACCGTGGCGCTCCCCTTCTTCCGTAGCCAATCCTCGTAGGCCTTCTGCTGCGCCGCCGGGGCCATGGCCGCTGCCTCCTTGCCGCTGGGCAGGAAGCTCCTCATCTTGCGCGTGGCGTCGAGCCCGTGGACCCCGCTCGATTGGCTCAGATACCAGTCATCTTCCTTCTGGCTCGTGCTGCCATAGACCTTCGTCTCATAGGCGCTCACGGCCGTCGCCGCGTCGTCGATGGCGGGGCTGTCGAGCTTGACGTCGCCCTCGGTGTCGCGGTCGTAGGCCTCCCCCGTGTCCGAGGCCCAGGACAGCTTGAGCCACGTGAGGTCCTGGAGGTCCGCCACGGGCCGGTCCACTGCCTCCCCCGCCTTGGGGTCGTCCACGGACCAGGTACCGTCCGCCTTGCCCTTGCCGCGCAGCCGTACGGCCGCTCCGTCTGCGCTCACGCCCAGGACGGACGCGCCCCCTTTCATGTCGTCCAGCGCCGCGTCCAGCGTCGTGGCCGTCGTCGCCACCCCAAACTTGGACGCCAGCACGGACAGCGTCGCCGGGCTGACGTCCTCGATCCCCTGCTCCAGGCGCACCATCTCCAGGGCATCGGCGTAGCTCGTAGCCTTGCTGTAGGGGTTGGGGACGCCCAGCAGCTCCAGCCCCATAGCCAGCCCGCTGAGGACCACACGGTGGGCGTCATCCACCACCGCCGAGGCCGTCGCCGCCTGGTACAACGGTTTTTGCTGGAGCAGCTCGAAGAAGGCCGCCTTCACCGCCGGGTCCTGGACCTTCGTGTTCGCGTAGGCACGCACCCGATGGATCTCCTCCACCGTGAGCTGCTCGCACTGGATGAGCCGCTCCTCGGGATCGGCCACGCGGAACAGCCCGCGTGGCGCGTACAGTGGCCGCCCGCCCGCCAAGACCTCGTAGAGATCGGCGTCGTTGTCCGCCGTCTGCCCCCACACGCGCAGCAAGTCTGCGGCGCCGTCCGTGGGCTTGACCGTCTCCACGGGCTTGCCGCCTTTCAACGAGTAGACATCCGCGTACAACGGCACGGCGTCGGTGGGCTTCAACGGTCGCAGGTAGGAGATCACCGTGAGGCCCTTGGGCACGTCGCCCACCAGGGACTTGGCGGCGTCGCCCTTCGTCGGGTCTTGTCCGTCCCCTTGCGCCTGGTCGGCCTGGTCGTCGCCCTCCAAGTTCGTGAACTTGGTGTCGATCCACCCTAGGCGCGGCTTGCCCTTGGGCCCATCCACCAGCGCCTGCGCCCAGTCGTGCTTGTTGTCCCCGGGCTTCACCACATCCGTGGCCGGCACTCGGTCGCCCTTGAGGACCGTCTTCAGGCGCTTGGACGTGTGGCTCGTTTCCGCGTGGATCCCCAGCGCCAGCTCCACCAACGTCTTGAAGGCCACGGTCAGCCACCGCGTGGGCTTGACCTCCGGGTCGGCCTCGGGCGCCGCTTCCAGGGCCTCCGGGTCCAGCTCTTCGCCTGGCCCAGGCTCGAGCTTGGGCTCCGTCGTCTTGTCGTCGCCCACGGGCGCCGAGGCCCCGTCCCGCACGGCTGGGAGCCCGTCGATCCCCACGAGGGCCGCAAACTGGTTGACCAGCGCGGCCCCCAGGGCGTCTACTCCGTCCAGCTTGTCTACGCGCGCCGCGATCTCCAGGGCGTTGGCTGGGGTTGTACCCAACTCGTCGGGCGCCTTCGCTGGCTGATTCAGGATGAATGGATCCAGCCCGCTGTTGGACGCGCGAGCCGTGCCCACCAGGGCGCGCGCGTCCTCGGGAGTTGCGCCCGTGGGGGGCTCGCCCCCGTGCGTGACCTTGTGCGTGACCACGCCGACCTTGGAGTGCTTGAGGTTCAGGCGGCGCGTGTGCTTGCGGTCTTGCTTGTACTCCTGGAACTCCTCGCTCTTGCGCCCCTCGTTGCCTTTCATGGCCTTGCGCTCATCGCGGCTGGCGCGCTGCACGGTGAAGTGGCTCCAGAAGGCCTCGACGTCGGCCAGGTACTGCTGAGCCACGCGCCCCGCCGTCACGCGCTTCGTCAGGTCGGCCGCAATGAGGGCGACCTGATCCGCCTCCAGGTCCTGGTCCTGCTGGAAGTAGAGCTTGTTCACCAAGGACTTGACCCGCTGGAGGATGAGGTCTCGGTCGCCCGGGGCCCCCTCGGTGATCTGCTGGTCGGCCGCCTTGAGGAGCGCGTCGGGGCCCGTTCTCGCCGGCTCATCGGTGATGAGCCCGAGCTGTTTGAGTTCCGCCTCCTTCTTGTCGCGCCGCCACTGCTTGAACTTCCCGCCGCCGTCGTACTTGGACAGCTCCTCGTCGCGCACGGCGTCTTCGTCAGACTGCTTCTTCTTCGCCTGTGCGTCGGCGGCCTCGGTGGCCGCGGCCGTCACCGGCGCGTTGCGCTGCTCGGCCACCTTGTCCGGGTCCTTCATGAGGGCCCGGTAGCTCTTCACGTCGGCGTCTTGCTTTTTCTTCTCGTCCGAGACGCCGGCCTCGACGTCGATCGCCGCCTCGTTGTTCGCCGCCACTTCCGCAGGGTCGGGGCCAGGCGTGATGGTGCTCGAACCCACGCGCGGCGCGGCCAGGGTGCCCGTGTAGACGTAGGCCTTGAAGGTGCCGTTCCCCACACCAGTCTTGATATCGTCGCTTGCCCACGCCCAGGTCAGCTTCATGAAGCCGACGTTTCCGCCGCCCTGCATGACGTTGCCGTAGGTCAGATCTCCCCCTCCTCCCTTCCTGCTCGTGGGCACGGCCAGGGCGATGTGCCCGTGGTCGCCCGCCTGCGCGATGAAGAAGACCGCCTCGCCCTTGTTGGCGTGCTGAGCCCAGACCGCGTCGTAGAGGTCGAAGGGCTTCGACTGGGGCAAAGACACCTCGCGGAAGTTCGGTGCCGAGGGCATCTTGTCGTACATGTCGTTCGCGCTGGCGATGGGGATCCCGCTCCCCTTGGCCAGCGCCGCGAACAGGTCCTGCACCATGAAGTTGCAGTAAGTCTTGTGGTCCGTGTTGGCGTACTGGCGCTTCTGTCCAGCCTCTGACTCCCCTCCTTCTCGGAGCTGGCTCCAGAGCTGCGTCGCCACGCCCCCATGCTCCTCCATGAAGTCGATCTCTTCGCTGGCGTCTCCCACGAACCACTTCGCCGCCTCTTGCGACGTTCCGAAGGTGGTCTTGGCGTCCGCGTACAGGACATCGCCCGCGTTGAACCTGCCCGCGGCGAAGATCAGCTCGACCTTCTGGTAGTCCCCGTCCTTTCCCAGCATCCGGTAGGGCGTGTGCCCGCCAGCGACCACCCCAGACTTCACGAAGGTGCCGTTCACCTTCTCGTAGAGCGACTCGCTCCTGCCGTCGGTCACGAACTGGACGCTGGGATCCGAGTAGATGTCTCGCATGTCCCGGAGGTCGGCCCCCGCCCCGTACACGACCTCCTGGCCCCTCGTGTTGGCGGTGCCCTCCGTGTTGCCGGCGGAGGTGTTGGCGTTGTCAGTCGTGTTGCCGGCGGAGGTGTTGCCGGCGGAGGTGTTGGCGTTGTCAGTGGCGTTCTTGGCCGAGGTGTTGTTGGGCGTGGTGTTGCCGGCCGTGGTGTTGCTCCCGGTCGAAGCGGGGTTCGCGTCCACGAGGAACTTGCCCGTCGGCAGGCCGTGGGCGGCGCGGTAGCGGACCAGGTCTGGGAACTTGGCGTGGCCGGCTCCGCGCACGGCGTAGACCTTCAACTTGGTGGACAGGTTCAGCCCCTTGAGGTCGGCTACACCCTTCTTGCTGTGGTGCGACCCCAAGGCCGTGACGTGCTTGTCGTCGGTCACGGCGTGCACGATGATCACGTGCCCCGCCAGTTTCTGCTGTCCCTTGCTCGTGTAGTGGTACCAGTACTGGACGAAGTCGCCGGGCTCCAGCAGCGCCGTGGGCTTCGCCGCGTCGATGGGGACTTCCAGGCCCTGCTCCGAGTTGACCAGGGCCGTGACGACGCCCTTCGTCTCGTCGTCACCGTTGGCGACAGCGTCCTCCAACTCATCCGCCCCGACACCCGTGATGTTCACAAGACCCTTGGTCTTCTTGTCCATCTTATAGCCGGACTGCTCCAGCACGGTTTGCACGAAGGTCGTGCAGACGTACTTGTCGGAGCCCGAGCCGTACCCGTTGAACGTGGTCCCGTAGCCCGGATGCCTCTTCTTCAGCGAGGCCTGGATCGCCTCGGCCGTGGCCACGACGTCCTTGGTGCCCTCCAGCGTCTCGACGACCTTCTCGGGCTTGACGATGCCCGAGGCGGCGTCGGCGTCCTTCTGGACATCCGCGTCCGAGCGAGGCGTCACGCTGTTCGTGCCACCGCTGCTGCCGCCGCTGGAGGCCGCGACCTTCTTGTCGCCGCTGTTGGGCGTAGTCTTGCCCTTGTCGGGCCGGAGCTTCTGCGAGCCGTCCTGGTAGCTGGACGCGTCCAGGTCCCGGGTCAGATCATCGACGACTTCTTGCTGCTGGTCCTGCTGCTCGTCGTGCTCTGAAGAATAGTTGCCCTCAGCTTCGTCCTGTTGCCTCTGAAGGTCACCGTCCACCATCGGTCCTCTCCCGCCACACCCCGGCCTTCCAAGCCCGTGCTCGTGCGCGCCACCCCCCAAAGACTGTTGCAGTCTAACCGTCCGGCCAGTAGCATTCAATAACGTTCAGTTCATCCCCCTCCGCTTTCGGGTTGCAGACCCATGAGGGAGTGGGCTGCGCGCGGATTCTTCCTGGCAGCTTCGAGGCTTCGACATGCCCTCGTCCCCCTCAGCTCAGCTCGATCCGGCCGCGCACATGGATCAGCTCGCCCGTCTCTTGCGCACGATCCTGGTGACCTTCTGGGCTCCCGATGCCGACGCTGCGCCTTCGGACCCTCTCGACGAACCGCCAATCGCCTACCTCATGGGCTTCTTGCAGAGCACGCTCGACGCGTACCCCGAGAGCCCCGAGAGCTTCCTGATGGGGCGCTACGACCTCTCGCCCTTGGACGTGCTGCTCCTGTGGTTGAGCCTCACCCCGCAGCTCGACGCCGACGCGGCCGACTGGGTGGCGCGCGCCAACGACAACGTCCTACGCGACACCGTGGACATCGAGCTGGCGCTGCGCGTGCTGGTGCGCGAGCGGTCTCAGCAGGCGGCGGTATGGGCGGCTTTGGCCCCCGACGCTCCCCTGCGTCGCAGCGGGCTGTTGCGCCTTGTGCCCCGCGAGCATCACCGCAGCAACCCCATGCGCCACCAGCTAGTGCCTCACGAGCAGGTCGCGGCCATCTTCTACCGCCGGAGGGTCATCAGCGCCGCCGCCGCCGCCATGGCTCGCGTGCTCGTGCCCGAGCCCGCCCTGGGTGAGCTGCCCTTGACCCAGGCCGCGCGGGAGCTCGCCACGGTCGTCGACCGCCTGGCGCAGCGCCCGCCCTTGGCTCATGCGCCCGCCCTGGGCCCCGCCGGCCTGGGCTTTCCGCCGGGGGTGCTCTTGGCTCTCGAAGGGACGCCGGGGAGTGGGCGCGCCACGCAGGTTCGAGCCGTGGCGGCCCAGCTCGGGATGCGCGTCATCGAAATCGACGGGGGCGCCCTGGCTAGCGCCTCCGGGGCCAAGGCGGTTGCGTGTTGGCGGGCATCCTTGTTCGAGGCCGAACTCTATGGCGATCTCGTCTGCGTCCGCGACGCCGACCGCATCGTGGGCAGTGACGCCACGGCCGCGGCGGGGCTCGCCGCGACCCTGGGCCGGCGCCGCGCCGCGGTCGTTGTGTGTCTCCAGGAGACGACCACTGTGCACCCGAGCTTTGAGCCTTATTTGCTGTGGCGCGGTCAGCTCCACACCCGCGCTGAGGGGTCGGTCATGGCGGCCCTGTGGCGCGCGCACCTGTCACCCCGCCTGGGGGACACCGGCGCGGTAGACGTCGAGGCGCTGGCCGGACGCTTGAGCTTGCAGCCGCTTCAGGTGCGCAAGGCCAGTCACTTGAGCTATCTCCTCGCGCCCGCCGGAGACGTCCGGGACGGTGAGGGTCGTGGAGGCGCGCCGGTCCTGGACACGGCGTTGGTGCAGCGCGCGGGCTTGGCGCAGGTGTCCAAATCTATCGGCAACTACGCCACGATCAGCGAGCCGTCGCTGAGCCTCGATGATATCGTGCTGGATCAGGAGCGGCGCGACCAGCTTGTGGAGCTCATCACCGCGGCGCAGAACCGGCGCCGTGTCCTGTATGAGTGGGGGCTGAGCGGGCGCATCCATCGTGGGACGGGCATCGTGGCGCTGTTCGACGGCGAGCCTGGCACAGGCAAGACTCACGCGGCCGAGGTCGTGGCCGCGGAGCTAGGGTTGAACCTGGTGCGCATCAACATCGCCTCCATCGTGGACAAGTACATCGGGGAGACCGAGAAGAACCTCACTCGGATCTTCGCCGAGGCCCGACCGGACCTCAACGTGCTGCTGTTCGACGAGGCGGACAGCTTGTTCTCCAAG
This sequence comes from uncultured Myxococcales bacterium, assembly GCA_964478315.1. Classification (GTDB taxonomy): domain Bacteria; phylum Myxococcota_A; class UBA9042; order PHBI01; family JAAZYN01; genus CAYZID01. The sequence goes on from CAYZID010000091.1 coordinate 9,828, forward strand.
CGGACCTCAGAGATGTCGCGCTCCACCGACCGCTACTCGAACATGAACATCAACGTGCTGCTCCAGCTCATCGAGCGGTACGAGGGGATCGCAGTCCTCACGACAAACCTAAAGCAGGCCATCGACAAGGCCTTTGAGCGCCGCTTCACCTATAAGATCCACTTTCAGATGCCCGAGCTGGAGCAGCGCGAGGCCATCTGGCGGTTGCTGTTGCCCCCTGAGACGCCCACGGCAGAGCCCATCGACTACGAGGAGCTCAGCTACATCGAGCTGTCCGGCGGCGATATCAAGACGGCCATCCTGTTGGGCGCTTACGCCTCGGCGCGGGCGGGGGGCAGGATCACGAACGCCAGCCTCATCGCCGCCGCCGAGCGGGTAGCCTCGGACGCGGGGCGGGTCGTTCGGCGGCCTACGGACTTCTAGAAGCTTGAGTTTCTCGAAACAGCTCCTCGTCGCTCAGCGGCAGGATCTTCCGATGGAATGCGTGGGCCCACGAGCTCTCCATGCGCCGACGCTTGTCCTCCGCCACGAGGAACTGAGACTCCAACAGCGACATCTGCGGGTCGTTCGGCCGGAACATCGGCTCCCCCATCTACCGGGAACGGCACCCCACCATCGCCGGCCAACCTCAGGGACGGGCCAAGGAGGTCATACCCGGGCCCCCGCGTCGATCCCCGCTCTCCGCCCGCGTGGGCTTATTGCGAGAGGCTCATGATTCAGAGCCCCCCGTCGCAGGTCGCGGCGATCGCGGCACGTCCGAGGCGGCCCAACCCCTGTTGGGCGGAGCGGCGGGTCGCCGGTGGACGCCCTTGGAGCGATGGACGCGGGTGCGCCCGTCGGCGTGAGCGGCCATGGGAAGGGGACCGGCTGCAGTTGCGGAGGCAGTTGCGGCCACGGCTGGGTGCGCGGTCGTGGTGAGAGTGGGGGCCCCGCCGACTCGGCTCGGCGCGGGGTCAGGTGTCTCCCCAGGCCAGGCGGCGGAGGGCGGCGGTCAGCGGCGGGGCGGGCTCCAGCGCGATGTCGCCCACGGCGGCCACGGGTAGGGCGCCCACCAGGCTATTCAGGAGCCATGCCCAGCGGAAGCGGCCCAGGTCGGCCAGCGCGAGGACCTCCTCTCGCACCTCCACCGCGTCGCGCACCGCCGCAACGGCCAAGCTGGGGAGCTTCCAGGGCGTCGCCGGCGTCACCAACGCGACGTCGCCGAGCCTGCGCCCGTCCCCGCCGTACCCCAGCACGAGCGCCCCCGTGGCACACTCCGTGAGACGCCCGGTGCCGTCCGTGAGCACCGCGTCCCAAGCCCCCCCCGCCCGGGCTCCCCGCGTAGCCTCCCGGTAGGGCAGGTAGGACACCGTCTTGTGCCCCGCCACCGGTGAGCACACGGCGACACCGTGGACCGCGAGCCTCACCCCATCCCCCGCCCCGATGGGCGGCGGCTCGTAGGGCACCGCCGCCACGAGGGCCACCGTCGGCCCGCCCTCGCGCTCGGGCCCGAGGTGCAAGTTCACCCGCGCCGTGCCGCCGCTCAGGCCACAGGCGCCGAGCACCTCCCGCGCCCGAGCTCCCAGCGCGGCGGCGTCCGCCACCGGCGCGGGCAGCGGCCCCAGCCCAAGCGCCGCCAGCCCCCGCGCGGCGCGCCGGAGGTGACGCCCCGCCCACCGCAGCCGCCCCCCGCGCCACAGGAGCGTCTCGAACACCCCCACCCCGTGTCGTAACCACGGGGAGTCGGGCGAGATGGGCAGCGGCCCGTCGCGCAGGGCGTCGCGGAAGAAGACGGTCACGGCGCACCTCTCGGGCCGCTCGGCGGCCGCGCGCTCTCCCACACCCCCAGCGCGCGCAGGAATCGCTCGGCCTTGGCGACCGTCTCCGCGTATTCGGCGGCGGGGTCCGAGGCCACGACTAGGCCGCTGCCCACGTCCAGGCGGAGGGTCCCGGTCATCCCCGGACTGACCGTGTCCACTACCGCCGTGCGGATAGCGATGGACGACTCCATGTCTCGGGGGCCTCGGATCACCACGAAGGCCCCGCAGTAGACGTCGCGCGGGCGGTCCTCCAGGCGGTCGATGAGGTCCATGGCGGCGCCCTTGGGGCAGCCCGTCACCGAGCCGCCCGGGAAGGCGTCCAGCAGCAGGTCCACCACGTCGCGGTCGGGGCGGAGCGTTCCGGTGACGTCGGAGTAGGCTTGGAGGAGGTCTCCCACTCGGAAGACGGCGCGGTGGCGGGGCACCGAGACGCTGCCGTGGACACAGGAGCGGCTGAGGTCGTTGCGCAGGAGGTCGACGATCATGGACAGCTCCGCCGCCTCCTTGGGCGAGGCGAGCAGGGCGGCGCGGGCGGCGGCCTCGTCGGCGTAGTCGGGTACGCGGGCCGTCCCCTTGATGGGCTGGGTGAGCACGGCCCCGTCCACGACGCGGAGGAAGCGCTCGGGGCTCGTGGACAGGAGCTTGTAGCGGCCCGCGTCCACCCAGGCGTAGCGCGAGGCGGGAGACGCGTCGAACAGCCGGCGGAACAGGGGCCAGGCGTCGGCCACGCGGAAGGGCAGCTCGAAGCGCAGCGACAGGTTGAGCTGGTAGACGCGCCCGGCGCGGATGGCGCGTAGTGTCTCTCGGACACCATCCATGTAGGTATCGCGGTCGGCGCTGGCCCGGAGGGGGCCGCGAGCCAGGATGGGCTCGGTCGTGTGGGTGGTGGGTGGCGGGGCGTGGCCGTGGGGGGAGCGGCGGAGCAAGGCCAGGAGGCGCTCGCCCAGGGTCGCGTCGTCGGCGGAGATCGTGAGCTCGCCGGTTGGCGGGTCCCATTCGACCAAGGCGTGGTAGCGCCGCAGGAGGCCCAGGGGGAAGCTGGGGTCTCGCCGGGGGCTCGCCCCCGCGCCGGTCAGGCTGGAGGGCAGGGCGTAGGACAGAAACCCGGCGGCGGGCCCCGGGCCGCGGAAGGCGAAGCGGCGGAGGTCGTCGCGCGTCGTGGCGTCGTCCACGCGCAGCTCGGCCGCGGGCGCTACGCCCACGACCCAGCGCTGGGCGCTGCGCGGGTCCTCGTCGTGGCCGCCGCTGAGGAAGGCGTCGGCGCGATGGTGGCGCACGGCGGTGTCCACCAGCCCGTCCGGGGCCCAGAGGGCGGCGCGCTCAGCGGAGCCCGATGTCTGCCAGGGCCAGGCGCGCAAGCTCGCCTCCTTGGGGCGTGAGGAAGGACTCGGGGTGGAACTGGAGGCCCAGCCAAGGGCGGTGGCGGTGGCGTAACGCCATGGGGATCGGGGCGTCGAGGGGGCTCTCCAAGAGCGTGCCCACGACCTCGAAGGCCGGGGCCACGCGGTCGCACCAGAGGCTGTGGTAGCGGGCGACGGTCCAGGTGCGGCCCCAGACTTGCGCCGCGTCGGCCTGCCCGTGGACGCAGCCGGGGAGGGGGGCTGTTGTGCCGCCTTCGAGGGCGTTGAGGACCTGCATCCCCAGGCAGACGCCCAGGACCGGCCCCTCCCAGACGCGCAGGGCCGCGTAGCGCGGATAGTCCGAGGGGGCCCCCGGGCCTGGCGACAGCACCACGAGGTCGCGTTGGGGTAGATCCCAGCCGTCCGGGCGCGCGTAGGGAACGACCGTCACGCGGCCCCCGCGGGCTCGCGTGACGGCCACGAGGAGGTGCTCCAGGTTCCAGGTGAAGCTGTCGCGGTTGTCGATGAGGAGGATGTTCACGGGCGGCGGCCTCCGGGGGGAGGCTATGGCCCGGCGCCCGGGGGCACGTCAAGGGGCACAGGTGCCGGCCGTTGCTGCGGGCGGATCGAGCGCCGTTGCGAGCGGACGTGGACTGGATCGGCGCCGCGCCTCTACGTGCCCTTGGAAGGTCCGCGTGTCCGGTGCGCGAGGCCGCGCGGGACGGCGCCCGAATCATGGGGAACTACGGGTAGTTGGGGCCGTGTTGGGGCGCGACGGTTGCTGTTGTGCCGCATAGGTCTTGCGGGGTAAGGCCGAACGCGGCAATCCGTGGAGTCGGCGTGCTTGGTGGGGTCCGCGGGAGCAGTCGTTGCGCCGCTGGTGAGCCGAATGTTGGAAGCGGCCGCTACCTCCTCACCGGTCGAGTCCTTCCGCCGTCCCGCCGACGGCCAACACCCTGCAAGGAGATTCGCGATGGATCGTCTCAAGGCTCTCGCTCAGATCGACCGCCCCGTCCTGGGGGACACCGTGCCTCTGGCCGTGTTCCGCGTCTTCCGCCAGTTCGCCGCCATCAATGGGGCCGACGTCTTGGGCGAGCACGGCATCGCGACCGTGTTCCGACATTCCGGGAAGAAGTTGGGGATGGAGATCGGTGAGCAACTGTACGACGCAGATCTCGACACCTATCTGGGGAACGTGACGGACTACGTGAAAGAAGCGGGGATCGGGCTGCTGGAGGCCGAGGAGGTGAGCAGCGAGCGCATGGTGCTGAACCTGCACGAGTGCGTGACCTGCGCCGGCATGCCCAATCTTGGCAAGAAGATCTGCGACTTCGAGGTGGGGATCGTCGCAGGGGTCGTGCAGACCTTCGCCAAGGGGGCCCGTCTGAGGGCCTACGAGTCCAAGTGCAACGTCAACGGCGACGACTGCTGTCAGGTGACCGTCGAGTTCCTGTGAACACCGTGACCTGAGTCCGCCCGCGCCCCCCTGGCGTTCGTGTCCGCCGGTGGGCTTCGCGCTCGCGGGCGCGGCTTCCCGCGTACTGTGGTGTCGGCGGCAGGGTGCGGCTTCGCTCCCGCTCACCCCCGAGAGATCGTTTTCGCGTATGCTGCGTCCCACACCGACGTTCATTGGGCCGTGGGGCGGTGCTCGCGGCCGATCTCGCGGCTGGATGGGGCCCCAGAGGAGCCGCCGACCGGGCGCGGTTCTCGCCCTCTGCCCCGCGACCCGCCAACCAACACCTATCCGGGAGCACTCGCCACCATGCGCACGCGAAGCACCCTGTCGTTCCTCGCCACCTCGATCGTCGGCGCCGCCTTGACCATGACCGCCGCGGGCTGCCCGTCCTACTCCTCCTACGTGAAGTCCGACACGGCCCTGGGACGGGTCGTCGTCTATCGGAACGGCATCGCCTACTACGAGCGGAAGGCACACGTGAGCGGCGAGGAGATCACGCTGGCCGTCCCCAACGACAAGGTGGACGACTTCCTCAAGTCCCTGACCGTGACCGACGCCGCCACGGGCAAGACCCTACCCGTGTCCTTTCCCACGCGGGGCGCCCGGAAGGGCAACAACGTGGACATGACCATCCAGCTCCCGGGTGGCGGGGTCCACGACGTCGTGCTCACCTACATCACCGACGCCCCGGCCTGGAAGCCGAGCTATCGGGTCATGGTGGGCGCCAAGGGAGATCCGAACAAGGTGCGCGTGCAGGGCTGGGCCATCGTCGACAATACGTCCGGCGAGGACTGGAACCAGGTGCGCGTGGGCGTGGGGTCCAGCTCCGCCCTGTCCTTCCGCTACGACCTCCGCAGCGTCCGCACGGTCCAGCGTCAGCTCTTGGGCGGTGAGGAGCACTTCGCCCAGGCGCCCCCCACCGGCGGGTCCGTCTACGGTGGGACGGGGGGACGGGCCAAGGACGAGAAGAAGAAGCGCGAGTCGGTCGTGGACGTCGTCCTGGGCGACGCCGAGATCCCGCGGAACCTCGGGCACCCCCAGAACCTCCCGGCGGGCGCCACCCCTGGGAGCCCCGTCCTCGTCGGTGGGCTGGGTAAGGTCGGCCAGGGCGCCCGAACCACGGCCACCGCCACAGCGGGGGGCAACGCCCGCGCCGAGCAGCGCGTGGCCCAGCTCGCCAAGGAGCTCCGGCGCCGCCAGGGGAACATTCGCATCGATGGGTACGCTGGCCCGGGCGAGCGGAACGGCAAGGAGCTGGCCGAGGACCGCGCCAACCTCCTGCGGAACCGCCTCATCGAGCTGGGCGTGGCCCCGGCCCGTATCCGCGTCGTGGCGCATGGCCCCGAAGCGGGCCGCGCCGCGGGCGTCCAGATCGTGGAGGAGGCGGCGGATGGGGGCGGCGGTGACGGGGGCTCCCAGCCCGTGGGGGAGAGCCACTTCGAATCCAAGATCCCTCTTACGGTCCCCAAGGGGACCAGCGCCATGGTCTCCATCCTCCGGGCCGACACGCGCGGGGACATCGTCTACCTCTACGCCGCCGACGCCGAGCGCGGCAACGACCGTTACGCCTTCAAGGCCGTGCGCTTCGTGAACCCCACGGACTCCACGCTGGAGACCGGCCCCGTGACCTTCTACGGCGACGGGCGCTTCATCGGCGAGGGCCTGAGCGACCCCATCCCACCCAAGGCCACGGCGCTCATCCCGTTCGCCTTGGACCGGCAGGTCGTCGTGGAGCGCGACGGGGCCACGGACGACCGCGTGGCCCGCATCGTGAAGCTCGTGCGCGGCGTGCTCACCGCTGAGGTCCAGCACACGCGTCGGACGACCCTGAAGGTCACCAATCGCCTGTCGACCCCGACCAAGCTGTATGTTCGGCACACGGTCCAGAAGGGCTGGGAGCTGGTCAAGAGCCCCAAGATCTATGAGCGCCTGGATACCTCTTACGTCTTCGAAGTGGACCTCGCCGCGGGGGCCCAGGAGACGCTCACCATCGAGGAGTCCACGCCCCTGCGCCGCACCGTGGACCTCCGGGCGCCGGTGGCCGTGGACATGGTGCGCCTCTACGTCCAGCACCACCCCGAGGACAGACGCTTCGTGGCGCCCCTCAAGAAGATCCTCGCCCTGTACCGGGAGCTGTCCGACCACGCCGCGGCCATCGAGAGCCTGCGCCAGCGCATGGGCGAGCTCCGCGCGCGCTCCGACGAGCTGCACACGCAGATCGTGAGCCTCAAGTCCGTGAAGGCGGGCGCCAAGCTGTTGCGCGACCTGGAGAAGAAGATGGCGGAGATCTCCGCGCGCACCCAGAAGGCCACCATCGCCGTCGTGGACCACCAGGAGAAGCTCATGATGGCTCGCATCCGCTTCCAGGACGCCATCGCCGAGCTCAACCTCCGCGCGCCCAAGGCCACGCCCAAGCCCAGCCCCAAGCTCGGGCGGCGCGAGAGCTGACCCTCGGGTCCCGCGAGACTCAGCGGATCGCCCGCTCCCCGCGGAAGGCGAAGCCGAAGACGAAGTAGGGGAGCGCCTGGGGGACGTCGGCGCCCGTGCGGTAGCGATGCTGGAGCCACCACTGGGCCATCACGAAGGCCGTGGGCTCGTCGAAGAGCGTCCCGGGCCGCTTCCAGAAGCGATACGCCACGAGCAACCCCAGCCGGTGCATGGGTGAGTTCGGGTCCACGCGCCGGTCGCCCGGGGCGTAGTCCCGGGCCCGGTAGAAGGCCCGCGTGTAGGTGTGGCGCAGCCCCACGGTGAGCGCCGCCGTCCCCGGGAGCCAGCGCGACGGCGTGAGGAACAGGAGGTCCGAGTCCACGACCGCGATCCACCCGTCGTTGGGCACGTCCACGTCCCAGATCTGATCGTAGTACACCCGGTCCCCCGGGCGCAGGTCCAACCCGACCCGGACGAGCTGCGCCTCCGACCGCGCCGCGATGTGCCAGACCTTGCCCTGGACGCGCGCCGCCAGCGTGAGCTGGTCCCCGGAGGTCCCGTAGGCTCGCCCCGCGCGCTCGCCAGCGTCCAGCACCGTGTCGCTGTGGGCGTCCCAGGGCGAGCCGAACGACTGGATGTTGCCGAACCAGCCCGGGTACCACGTGTAGTCGTAGCGCACGCGGAGGCGCAGCACCGCCAGGGGCACGATCTCCGCCAAGATCCCTAGCCGCCCCCACGCCGGGCTCGCCGACGGGGCGAAGGCGACCCCCGCGTAGGTGTCCTTGAGGAGCAGCGCGTGGCTGTCCGTGAGCAGGCGGCGGTAGCCTAGCTGCGCTCGCTCGATGAGCCCTTCGGGGTTCAGGCGCCCGAACGTGGCGCTGCTGTAGTAGAGCTTATCCCACGCGGGTGTGGGCGCCGCCTTCGGCGGCCCGCTCCGGTCCCGCGTGGCCGCCGCGGCCGGGGGAGTCCACGCCGCCGTCCCCAAGGCGCTCAGCGAGACGACTGCCCCGAGGGCGGCGCGGAGGCTGCCGGCGGCGCGGGAGCGGGCGGTCATCGCGGGAAGAAGCCGTTGTTCATGTCCAGGCACGTGCCGTTGAGGTACGCGGGGGCCTCCAGGGCGAGCCACGCGACCACGGCGGCGATCTCGGTGGGCGTGGCGAAGCGGCCCGCGTAGGTCGAGGCCTTGGCCGAGGCCAGGCGTTCGGCGGGGATCGTCGCGAGCATGTCCGTCTCGGTGGGTCCGGGCGCCACGGCGTTCACCACGACGCCCTGTCCCCCCAGGAGCTTGGCGAAGCTCTTGGTGGCGTTGATGAGGGCGGCCTTGGAGGCGCCGTACCAGACGTCCGGGTGGCCGATCTGCCCGGCGATGGACGCCACGTTCACGACCCGCCCTTGGCGCCGCACGAGCCCCGGCGCGAGGTGCGTCATGAGCGCCACGGGGGCCTCCAGGTTCACGCGCATGAGGGCGTCCTTGCGCGCCGGGTCGTAGGCGTCGAAGGGCAGGGCGTTCATGACGCCGGCGTTGTTCACCAGGATGTCCAGGTCGCCGAGGGTCGCGGCGAGGGCGGGGATCCCCTCCACGTCCGTGAGGTCGAAGGCCAGGGGCTCGACGCCAGGCAAGCCGTCCAGCTCGTGGCCCTCGAAGCGTCGGGCTAGGCAGAGGACCTCGCACCCCGCCGCGGACAGCGCGCGCACGACCTCCAGCCCGATCCCCCGCCGCCCGCCCGTCACCAACGCTCGCTTCATCGTCGCCTCCTCGTCGCGCCCCTTTCGTCGGGGGGCCCTGTCTCGGTCCTGGTCGCTGTCTCGGTCGCTCGCGTCCTCAGGCCCCGTCCGGCCCGTCGCCTCCTCGGAGCCCTCGCACCATGAGGCGCTCGTAGATCCGCGGCGTCAACCGCGACAGCACGGATGCCGCGTGGCCCACGCCGCTCAGGACCAGCCGCCGCTGGCGTCGCTGGGCGGCGCGGAACACGGCGTCCGCCACCTCGTCGGGCTGGGCGAGCCGGCCCACCTTGGAGCGCGGGGCCCCCAGGGGGCGCCCGTCGGGGCCCATGGCCGCCGCCTCGAAGCCCGAGGCCGTGAACGTGGGGCAGATCATGAGGACGTCCACGCCCTGGGGTGCCAGCTCCGCGGCCGCCGACTCGAAGATGCCGTGCAGGGCGTGCTTGGAGCCGGCGTAGCCGCTGCGGCCGTAGAGCGGCGCCAGCCCGGCGATGCTGGAGGTCACGGTGATGAGGCCGCGGCGCTCGATGAGGCTCGGGAGGGCGGCCTTGGTGCAGTGGAGGGCGCCGAAGACGTTGACCTCGAAGACCTTGCGGTAGACCTCCAGGGAGGTGTCGGCGAAGAGGCTGCGGTGCACGGCCCCGGCGTTGTTCATGAGCACGTCCACCCCGCCCAGGCGCTCGCGCACCTCGTCCATGACGCGGCGGCAGCCGGCCTCGTCGGTGACGTCGCAGGCGAGCGCGAGGACTTGGGGCTCGCTCGGGCCGGTCGAGGGGACGTGGCGGGCGACGTCCGCGCGGGCGTCATCCAGGGGGCTTCGGGGGAGGTCCAGGAGGACGACATGGGCGCCCGCCCGGGCGAAGCGCCGGCCCAGGGCGCGGCCGATGCCCCCGGCGCCGCCCGTGATGACGACCACGCGGCCCGCGAAGTGGCGCTTGGGGGGCCTCACGGGCGCCTTCCGGTTCCAGGGCGCACGAGGCCGCGTGCCTCGGCGTAGTAGAGGAAGGCCTCGCGCGAGGTCTTGCGGGGCGTGTAGCCGAACTCCTCCTTGAGGCGGCGGTTGGACAGGACGGGGCGGTAGCGCAGGAACTTGACGCGCTCGGGGCCGTTTTCGGTGAGACCCAGGGCCTTGGCCGTGGCGAGGGCCGCCTGGAGGGCGATGGCGGGGAGGGGCACGTAGGGCTTGCGCATGAGGCGCGCCAGCTCCCGCGGGGTGAGGGCGCCGTCGCCCGCTTGGTTGTAGATGCCGGTCTTGTCCCCCAGCACCCCCTCGACGAGGCAGGCGACGACGTCTTGGTCCCAGACGAAGACGAAGGGCGTGTTGGAGCCCAGGACGCCCAACATGACGGGCTTCTCGAACAGGTCGGTCACGGGCGAGTGGACGGCCGGGCCCACGACCGTCCCGGGGCGGAAGATGAGCTGCTGGAGCTCGGGGTGGTCCCGGCGCCAGGCGGCGAGCATCTCCTCGACGAGGCGCTTGTGGCGCGCGTAGGGGAAGTCGTCGTTGCCGCGGAGGGGATCGTCCTCGTCGAGCCAGGGCGGGTTGTCCGGGTGGTAGCCGTAGGCGGCGCCGCTGGAGGTGACCACCAGGCGGGTGACGCCGGCGGCGAGGCAGGCTTCGAGGACGTTGCGGGTCCCCTCCACGTCCACGCGGTAGGCGTAGTCGGCGGCGGGGATGTCGAGCCCCTTGGGGGCGCGGACCACGGAGGCGAGGTGGACGACGACGTCGATGGCGTGGCGCTGGAGGAGGGCGGCGAGGTCTGGGGAGGTGATGTCGCCCGTCTCGTAGACGACGCCGGCGAGGCGCCGACCTTGGGGCACCCTGGCGACGTCCAGGGCGACGATGGCGCCCAGCTCGGGGGCGCGCTGGGCCAGGGCGGCCACGGTGAGGCGGCCGATGTAGCCGGCGGCGCCGGTGACGAGGACGGAGCGAGGCATGGCGGAGGCTCCTGGGGTTGCTGGACAGAGGGTCAGGGCGGGGCGGGCGCCGGGGTGGCGGCCTGCTC